>CAYNDV010000074.1:0-21718 GCA_964396055.1 uncultured Vicinamibacterales bacterium
GCTGCATGGCCCCCGAGTTCCCGCCGCCCTCCATCCTCGACTACCGCCCGCGCAGTACCCTGGTCACCCCTGCGCACCTGGTGCCGAAGGCGAAGTACCCCGTTGTCGACATCCACAGCCACACGGGCCCCACCGCCGACACCATCGAGCGCCTCATCGGCGAGATGGACGCCAACGGCCTGCAGGTGCTCGTCAACCTGAGCGGCGGCGCCGATCCCCTGCAGGTGAAGCAGAAGGTCGATTTCATCCGGGCCAGCCGCTATCCGGATCGGTTCCGCGTGTTTGCCAACGTCAACTGGGACGGCGCCGGCGGGCCCGGTTGGGCCGAAAAGGCCGTGGCCGATCTCGAGGCGGCCGTGAAGAACGGTGCCATCGGCCTCAAGATCGCCAAGAACCTCGGCCTGCGGGCCCGTAAGGCCGACGGCTCCCGCCTGAAGGTGGACGATCCTGTGCTGAAGCCCGTCTGGGACCTCTGCGCGCGGCTCGACATCCCCGTGATCATCCACACCGCCGAGCCCCAGGAGTTCTTCTCGCCCCTCGACTACCACAACGAACGCTGGCTCGAGCTGGCGCTGTTCGCCGACCGACGCAACTACATGCCGGGTTCGCCGACCTTCGAGGAACTGCAGGGCGAACGCGACCGGATGTTTGCCGCCAACCCGAAGACGCGGTACATCGGCGCGCACTTCGCCTACTACGGCACCGACCTCCAGCGGGCCGGCGCCCTGCTCGACCGCCTCCCGAATGTCGTCCTCGAGGTGGCCGCGGTGCTGTACGACTTCGGCCGGCAGCCCCGCGCGGCGCGGGCGTTCTTCCTCAAGTACCAGGACCGGATCCTGTTCGGGAAGGACGCCTACCAGCCCGACGAGTACCCGTACTACTGGCGCGTCTTCGAGACCGCCGACGAGTACTTCGACTACTACCGGGACTACCACGCGTTCTGGAAACTCTACGGCATGGACCTGCCCGACGAGGTGCTGAAGAAGCTCTACTACAAGAACGCCCTGCGGGTGGCGCCGGGGTTGCCGCGGAGCGGCTTCCCCCTGTAGTGCGGGGCTTCAGCCCCGCCCGGAGCACGTCCGGCTGGAGCCGGACGCCACGAACGCACGTCCGGCTGAAGCCGGACGCCACGAACACACGTCCGGCTGCCGCGTGCCGTCCTCGGGTATCATGGAGGCCTCCGTTCGCGCATTGAGACAGGTCCTCTGAGGAGCCCGGGATGCCGCACCGTTTTACGCTCGGCGTCGAGGAAGAGTTCCAGATCGTCGACCCGCACACGTGGGAACTGAAGTCCCATGTGGCCGAGTTCATCAGCCCCGGCGCCACCTCGCTCGGCGACCAGGTGAAACGCGAGCTGCACCAGTCCATCGTCGAGGTGGGCACGCCGATCTGCGCCAATGCCGACGAGCTCGAGCACGAGATCCACCGGATGCGGCGCGAGCTGACGGCCGCCGCCGAAAGCAAGGGGCTGGCCATCGCGGCGGCCGGCACGCACCCGTTCTCGCACTGGATCGACCAGGTCATCTCGCCCGGCGAGCGCTACGACACCATCGTCGAAGAGCTGCAGATGCTGGCGCGGTCGCTGCTCATCTTCGGCCTCCACGTGCACGTGGGCATGCCGGATCGGCAGACGACCATCGACCTCATGAACATGGCGCGGTACTTCCTGCCGCACGTGCTGGCGCTGTCGTGCAGTTCGCCCTTCTGGATGGGCCGCAACACCGGGCTGAAATCGTTCCGCACGTCGGTCTTCCGTCGGTTCCCGCGCACGGGGGTGCCCGAGCATTTCGAGTCGTGGGGCGAGTTCGAGGCCTACGTCCAGACCCTCGTCGACCTCAACTGCATCGACAACGGGAAGAAGATCTGGTGGGACGTGCGCCCGCACCCGCAGTTCGGCACCCTCGAGTTCCGGGTCTGCGACGTGCCGACGCGGCCCGCCGACACGGTGGCCCTGGCCTCGCTCATCCAGGCCATCGTCTACAAGCTGTTCACGCTGTACCGGAAGAACCAGGGGTTCCGCCTCTACCGGCCGCTGCTGATCCAGGAGAACAAGTGGCGCGCGGCCCGGTACGGCATCGACGGCTGCCTCATCGACTTCGGGAGGAAGGCGGAGGTGCCGATGCGGGACCTGGCCCTCGAGCTGCTGGCCTTCGTCGACGACGTGGTGGACGAGCTGGGCAGCCGGCGGCAGGTGTCGGGCATCCTCGACATCCTGCGCGACGGCACGAGCGCCGACCGGCAGCTGCGGGTGTACGAAGAGACCCAGGACCTCAAGGCCGTGGTGGCGCACCTGGTGCGGGAAACGAAAGGCTAGGGAATCTGCCATGAAGAAGATCGGATTGATGTGCGGTCGTGAGTACTCGTTTCCGCCAGCGTTCCTCGACAAGGTGACCGAACTCGGCCGGCCCCACGGGCTCATGGGCGAGTTCGTCAAGCTCGGCGGCACGCGCATGGGCGAGCCACGCGGCTACGAGGTGATCGTCGATCGCATCTCGCACGAGGTGGAGTACTACCGCGGCTACCTCAAGCACGCGATGATGCAGGGCACCTACGTCATCAACAACCCCTTCTGGTGGACGGCCGACGACAAGTTCTTCAACTACTCGGTGATGGCGAAGCTGGGCCTGGCCATCCCCAAGACGGTCCTGCTGCCGCAGAAGGGGTACCCGTGGGACGTGGACATCACGTCCGAGTCCCTGCGCAACATGACCTACCCGCTCGACTGGGACGCCCTGCTCGACCACATCGGGCTGCCGGCGATCCTGAAGCCGTTCTCGGGCGGCGGCTGGAAGCACGTCTACAAGGTGCACACGAAAGAGGAACTCTGGGCCGCCTACGACGGCACGTCGCCGTACTGCATGACCCTGCAGGAGTTCATCGACTTCGACCACTACGTGCGCTGCTTCACCTTCGGCAAGTCCGACATCGTGCCCGTGGCGTACGACCCGCGCGAGCGGCGCTACCTGGTCATCCACGACTACCTGCCGGCGGACCTGGGCGCCCGCGTCGTGCGCGACGCGCAGCTCATCAACGAGGCGCTCGGCTACGAGATGAACACGGTGGAGTTCGCGATCAAGGACGGCGTGCCGTACGCCATCGACTTCCTGAACCCGGCGCCCGACTTCGAACGCGACCGGATCACGCCCTTCTACTTCGAGATGGTGGTGGACAAGATGGCGCGGCTCGTCGTCGACCGGGCGCTCACCGGCGATACCTCGCGCACCTGGCCCCGCTGGCCGGAACTCATCCGATGACCAACCCCATCGACGTATGGCACGGGCTCATCAAGCCCGACGAGCTGTCGCCGGCCTTCTTCGATCGGTTCGCGGCGAAGATGCGGGCCGCGCGGCTGACGTTCGGCGACCGGGTCCACAGCCCGTTTTTGCGGCCGCTGTTCATCACGGAGGCGGACGAGGCGCGGATCCGCACGTGCGCCGAGACCGTGGCCCTGCTCGGCGAACGGATCGTGGCCGCCGCCCTGGAGCAGCCGGGCCTGCTCGATGAGCTCGGCCTGCGCGAAGAGGAGAAACGGCTCGTGGCGATGGACCCTGGGTACGCCACGGCCAGCACGGCCTCGCGCCTCGACGCGTTCCTGCTGCCGGACACGCTGCAGGCGGCCGAGTACAACGCCGAGTCGCCGGCCGGCCTCGGCTACACGGAGGTCCTGGCCGAGGTATTTGCCGGCCTGCCCGTCATGACGCGGTTCCGGGAGCACTTCGACGCCACGCCGTACGCCCTCATGTCGCAGATGCTGGGCGCCCTCATCGCCAGTTACCGGGAGTGGGGCGGGCGCGCGACCCCCCCGCAGATCGCCATCGTCGACTGGCGCGGCGTGCCCACGTGGAGCGAGTTCGAGATCCTCCAGGAGCGGTTCACCGCGCTGGGCGTGCCGACGCTGATCTGCCCGCCCGAGGACCTGGTCTTCGACGGGCGGTCGCTCACGGCCCACGGCGTGCGGATCGACCTCGTCTACCGCCGCGTGCTCATCAACGACATCCTCGAGAAGCCGGCCGAGTGCGCCGCGCTGGTGCGGGCCTACGAATCGCGCGCGGTGTGCGTGGCCAATACCTTCCGGTGCAAGATCCCCCACAAGAAGGCGTTCTTCGCGCTGCTCACCGACGAGCGGTTCGCGCACCTCCTGTCGGCTGCCGAACGCGACGCCATCCACGGCCACGTGCCGTGGACGCGCGTGGTGCGCGAGACGCAGACCACGCGGGACGGCGCCTCGATCGATCTCGTGCCGTTCATCCGGGCCAACCGCCCGTCGCTCGTCCTGAAGCCCAACGACGAGTACGGGGGCACCGGCGTGACGCTGGGGTGGGAAACGGACGAGGCGGCCTGGGACGCGCGTCTGCAGGAGGCGCTGACGGCCCCGGCCGGCACCTGGATCGTGCAGGAACGGATCAGCATCAGGCGGGAGGTCTTTCCCTGGTTCACGGGCGGCGGGGGCGCCGTCATGACGGACATGCTCGTGGACATGGCGCCGTACCTGTTCCGGGGCCGGCTCGCGGGCTTCCTGACCCGCCTGAGCGCCAGCGGCCTGGCCAACGTCACCTCCGGCGGCGGGCAGGTGCCGTCGTTCCGCGTCCGACCGCGCTGACGATGCCGTTCGACTGCCAGCACCGCCGGCGTTTCGGCCCCGAGGCCTGTCTCACCGACTGCGCCGCAAAGGCCGTCTTCAGCGCCGCGCCGGTCGGGCGCCGGGGCGGCGAACCGCCCGCCGACGCCCGGATCATCGACATCGCCGTCCTGGACATGCACCACGGGTGGCCGAATCTCGGCCACGACGCCATCGTGCACGCCGTCCGCAACGCGGTGTGCGACCTCACGCCGCACCTGCGGCGCGCCGGGCTGGCGTTCAGGGTCCTGTCCTACGACGTGCGGCGCGGCCACGCGATTCCGGAGCCGCCGGGCGGCCGCCACGCGCTGTATGTCGGGACGGGCGGGCCGGGCCACCTGGATCCGCGCCGCAACGACGGCGTGTCCGACGGGGCCCAGGGCATCACCGAGGATCCGGCCTGGGAGCCGGAGTTGTTCCGCGTGTTCGAGGCCATCCGGGACCGTGACGATGCCGCACTGCTCGGCGTGTGTCACACCTTCGGCGTGATGTGCCGCTGGCTCGGCGTCGCCGATGCCGCGCTGCGCGGGCCGGAGAAGGGCGGCAAGAGCGCCGGCATCGTCAACAACGAGTTGACCGATGACGGGGGAGCCCATCCATGGTTCGCGCGCTTCTCCGGCGCGCTCGGGGGCGGCCGGCGGTTCCGCGTCCTGGACAACCGCCTGTACGACCTGCGGCCGTCGGGGAGAATCCCTGCCGGCGTGCGCGTGCTGGCGACCGAGGTGCTGGCCTCGGGCGACGCCGGCGACGGCATCACGATGGTCGAGGCCGGCCGGACCGGCGACGGCGTCATGCCGCGGATCCTGGGCGTGAACCATCACCCGGAGATCGTGAACCGCTCGCGGCTGCTCGCGGTGCTCGAGGAGAAGTTCTCGCGCGGCGAGGTGACGCGCGACTGGTACGAGGAGCGGAAGCAGACCCTCACCGAACCGGTGGCAGACGAGTGGGGTGACCGGTTGCTGCACCTGACGTCCAGCTACACGTTCATGGGGCCGCTCCGTTACCACCTCTACCGCTGCGCGCGCGCGCGCGCCGGGCACCTGGGCGTCCCCCTCGGCATCGACGAAGCCATGCTGCCGCTCACCTACGGCGTCGCAGGGTAACGATGACGGCCCGCACGCGTCCGACACCGGCGCCGCAGGCCCTGCGAGGCCGGACCATCGGGGTCGTCGGCCTGGGCCTCATTGGCGGGTCCGTCCTGAAGCGGCTCGCACGCCACCGTCCGGCCCTGCGCGTGCGCGGGTTCGATCGCGACGCAGACCTGGCCGACGCCGTGCGCCCGTACGGCCGGTGGTGCGGCAGCCTCGACGCCCTGGTGGCGGCGAGCGACGTGCTGGTGCTCTGCGTCCCCGTGCCCGAGATCGCCAGGCTGCTGCCGATCGTGGCGCACCTGGCGCGGGCGCGTGCCGGCCGCGGCCGGCTGCTCGTGACCGACATGGGCTCGATGAAGCGGCCGGTGGCGCGGGCGGCTGCCCGGTGGCGCGCGGACTTCGACTATGTCGGGATGCACCCGCTGGCAGGCGGCGAACGCAACGGATGGGCGGCAGCGTCGGGCTCGTTGTTCCGAGACCGGGTCATCGTGTACTGCCCGGCGGGTACGCGGCAGGATCGGGCGGCCCGGGAACTGGCGCGGCTGCTCGGCGGCGTGCCCGTGCCGATGGCGGCGGCGGCCCACGATCGAATGGCGGCGGAGACCATCGGGCTTCCGCACCTGGTCGCCTTCGCGGCCGCCGGGCTGCGGCCGCCGGCCCACGCGCCGCACCCGCTGCGCGGGACGTCCTGGGGATCGCTCACGCGCGTCTCGGTGTCCGACCCGGCGTTTGTCGCCGGTCTCCTCCAGCCGAACGCAGCCCATCAGCGGCGCGTCGTGCAGGCGTTCATCCGGCGCCTGCTCGCCCTCACCGCTCTGGTCGAGCGTGCCACCCCCGGACCGCTGACGCGTGCCTTGCGGCGCGCGGGGCGGGGCCGCTGACGCTGCTGCGCCCGAAGGCCGGGAATCGGCCGTGACGCCGCCTTGCACCCCGCGGTATCATGGCAGCCGCATCCACCACACAGACACCCGCGCGACGGGGGAGGGCCTCGCCATGTCGACGACGGTTCGGGCTGGAGTACTGCTGGGCGCGCTCGTGACGGTCTGGACGTTCGTGATGGGCTTCACCGGGTGGTACAAGGACCCGGTGATGCTGAACCTGTTCTTCCTCGTGATCCTGGTGCAGATCGGCGTGCTGGTGTGGACGCTGCGCGCGACGGCGGCCGGCGCCACCTGGGGACAGCAGGTGATGAACGGCCTCGTGGTGTCGCTGGTGGGCGGCGTCATCATCATCGGGGGCTCGTTGCTGTTCACGACGGTCGCCTTTCCCGACTACTTCGCGGAACTGCAGGCGGCCCAGGCGCAGATGCTGAAGACACAGGGCCTGTCCGAGGCCGACATCCAGGCGCAGGTCGCCGCCAGCGCCGCTATGCAGACGCCCGTGATGAACGCGCTATCGGGGTTCGTGGGCACGGTCGTCACCGGGCTGGTGGTGTCGGCGGTGGCGGGGATCTTCCTCAGGAAGCGGTAGGGCCCGCCTCGTCCGGCGGACTGTGCGGTACAATGCCCCGGACCGGCAGTTGGCCGGCCCGAACCCGACATGACCGATCCGATTGCGGTCCTCGCGCGCCCGATGCCGTCCCCGGCCCCGCCGGTGGATCCCACGCTCGATCTGTTTGCCGAGATCGCGCGGCTCAAGCGCGAGCTCAACGCGGTCGTCCTGGCGCACTACTATCAGGAACCCGACATCCAGGACGTGGCCGACGTCATCGGCGACAGCCTGCAACTGGCCCAGCAGGCGGCGCGCACCAGCGCCGACGTCATCGTGTTCTGCGGCGTGCACTTCATGGCCGAGACCGCGAAGATCCTCAACCCAGGCAAGCTGGTCCTGATGCCCGACCTCAACGCCGGGTGCTCGCTGGCCGACAGCTGCCCGGCGCCGGCGTTCGAGGCCTTCGTGGGCCGCCACCCCGGCCACACGGTCATCAGCTACATCAACTGCAGCGCGGCGGTGAAGGCCCTCAGCGACATCATCTGCACGTCCAGCAACGCCGAGCGCATCGTCCGCCAGGTGCCGGCCGGCACCACGATCCTCTTCGCGCCCGACATGCAGCTGGGCCGCTACATCGAGAAGCAGACGGGCCGCCCGATGGTGCTGTGGCCCGGCGCGTGCTCGGTGCACGTCACCTTCTCGGAACGCCTGCTGGTCCGCCTCAAGGGCGGGCACCCGGGCGCCCTTGTCCTGGCGCACCCCGAGTGCCAGGACGGCGTCCTGCGCCTCGCGGACCACATCGGCTCCACGACCTCCATCCTGGGGTTCGCCGTGAAGAGCCCCGCGCAGACCTTCATCGTGGCCACCGAGCCGGGCATCATCCACCAGATGAAGAAGGCGTGCCCCGGCAAGACGTTCATCCCGGCGCCGCCCGAGAACGGGTGCGCCTGCAACGAGTGCCCCTACATGCGGCTGAACACGCTGGAGCGCGTATACCTGTGCATGCGCGACCGGCAGCCGGCGATCACGATGCCCGACGACCTCCGCCTGCGGGCCCTGCGGCCCCTCGAGCGGATGCTGGCGATGAGCGCGTGATCGCGGCCTGGCAACGAGGCACACCATGAGGACCGATCCGCTCGGCAAGCGGGCCCGGATCGAGCTGGACCCCTCGTTCATCCGCGAGGAAGCCCGGCGGTTCCTGGCCGAAGACGTCGGCACCGGCGATGCCACCACCGCGGCCGTCGTGCCGCGCGGCGCGGCGGCGGCCGGCCGCATCCTTGCGCGCCAGACGGCCATCGTCGCGGGCCTGGCGGTGGCCCGCGAGGTCTTCCGGCACCTCAATCCCGCCGTGGCCTTCGACGTCGCCGTCGGCGACGGGGACCGCGTGGGTGCCGGCGACTGCATCGCGACGGTCCGGGGCCCGGCGGGGCCGATCCTGACCGGCGAACGGACGGCGCTCAACGTCCTCCAGCGGCTGTCGGGAATTGCCACCTTCACGCGACGGCACGTCGAGGCCATCGCCGGCACGGGCGTGGCGGTGTCCGATACGCGCAAGACCACGCCGGGTCTGCGGCTGCTCGAGAAGTACGCGGTCGGCGTGGGCGGCGGCCGCAACCATCGCATCGGCCTGCACGACGCGATTCTCATCAAGGACAACCACCTCGTGGCCGCCGGCGGCATCCAGGCCGCGCTCCACGCCATCGAGGCGCGCCGGCCCGCCGTCCCGGTGCAGATCGAGGTGGACTCGATCGAGCAGTTGCGGGCGGCGCTCGAACTCGGCGTGGCGGCGGTGCTGCTCGACAACATGACGCCGGAGATGGCGGCCGAGGCCGTGCGCCTCGTGCGGGCCGCGCCCGGCGGCGCCGCGTGCTGGATCGAGGCCAGCGGCGGCATCACGCTGGATACCATCCGCGAGTATGCCGAGACCGGCGTCGACACCGTGTCGGTGGGGGCGCTGACCCAGGCGGCGCCGGCGGTGGACCTCGCCCTCGATTTCCAGTTCCTGGCGGAGTAAGGATGACGAGGCGCGTCACCGACGTCCTCGTGATCGGCAGCGGCCTGGCGGGCTGCGCGGCGGCGCTGGCGGCGGCGCGGGCCGGGGCTGCGGTCACGCTCATCAGCAAGGGCCGGCTCGCCAGCGACAGCAACACCGTCTGGGCCCAGGGCGGCATCATCTTCCGCGGCCGGGTCGACTCGCCGCAGCGGCTGGCGGCCGACATCCACGAGGCCGGCGCGGGTCTCTGCGACCCCGCCGCTGTGGACCTGCTGGCCACCGAGGGGCCGCGCCTGGTGGAGGAGGTCCTGATCCGGGACGTGGGCGTGCCGTTCGACAAGGCCCGCGACGGATCGGAGGAGCTGGATCTCACCGCGGAAGCCGCGCACTCCGTGCCGCGCATCGTGCACAGCGCCGACACGACGGGCCGGTCGATCGAGTTGTCGATGCTGGCTGCCCTCGAGCGCGAGCCCCATGTCACGATCCTGACCGGACGGACCGCCCTCGACCTGCTCACGCTGTCGCACCACTCGCGCAATCCGCTCGATGTCTACGCGGAACCCACCTGCGTCGGCGCCTACGTCTTCGACCAGGCCACCGGGCAGGTCGAGACGATGATGGCGGCGGAGACGATCCTGGCCACCGGCGGCCTGGGCCGGATTTTCCAGCACACCACCAACCCGCCGGGGGCGTGCGGCGACGGGGTGGCCATGGCGTACCGGGCCGGCGCCCGCTGCCTGAACATGCAGTTCGTCCAGTTCCACCCGACGACGCTGTTCGTGGGCGAGGAACGGTTCCTGCTGTCGGAATCGCTGCGGGGCGAAGGCGCGCGGCTGGTGGACGCGGCCGGCCGCGAGTTCATGACGTCCTACCATCCGGACGGGTCGCTGGCGCCGCGCGACATCGTGGCGCGCGGCATCCACCAGATGATGCACGAGACCGGTGCGTCGTGCGCCTACCTCGACATCACCCACAAGCCTGCGGACTGGGTCCGGCGGCGCTTCCCCGGCATCGACGCCCGCTGCCGCGAGATGGGCCTGGATCTCGCCACGCAACCCATCCCCGTCGTGCCGGCCGCGCACTATGCGTGCGGGGGCGTGGCCGTCGACTTGTGGGGCCGGTCGAGCGTGCGGCGCCTGTGGGCAGCCGGCGAGGTGTCGTGCACGGGGCTCCACGGCGCGAACCGGCTCGCCAGCACGTCCCTGCTCGAGTGCCTCGTCTGGGGCACCCGCGCCGGCGCGCAGGCGGCCCGCGCCGCCGCGCCGCGCGAGACACGTCTGCCCGAAATCTCGCCGTGGCAGTACGAGACCGAGGCCATGGATCCCGCGCTGGTGGCGCAGGACTGGCTGACCATCCGGCAGACCATGTGGAACTACGTGGGGCTGGTGCGCAGCCGCCGGCGCCTCGATCGCGCCCACCAGATCCTGCGGGAACTGCACCTCGAGATCGGCCGGTTCTACGCACGGGCGGAACTCAACGACGGCCTGATCAGCCTGCGCAACGGCATCCAGACGGCCCTGGCCGTGCTCCTGGCCGCCATCGAGGCCCGCGACAGCCGCGGCTGCCACTATCGCGTCGACTAGGACCAGTACCCCAGGTATTCCCGCATCTGCTGCTTCCAGTAGGGCCAGTCGTGGCCGCCCCTGGGGCCCCAGTCGTCGAGGAAGTGGCCGATGCCCTGCCCGCGCAGGATCTCGGCCAGGCGGAGGGTCGGGCCCTTGTCCTCCCAGGGGCCGTGCCCCGTGGCCAGGTGGATCTCGCACGAGCGCAGGTGCCCGCGCGTCCACGCGTCGTGCATGTTCGCCATGTAGTCGACGGGATTGTTGAAGTAGAAGTTCTCGTCGTACATGCCGTCCATGAACCGCTTCATGTCGTAGACGCCCGACAGCGCGTAACACCGCTTCACGACGTCGGGGTGTTTCAGCAGGGTGTTGGCGGCGTGGTAGGCGCCCAGCGACGCCCCGAAAGTCGAGATGGGGACCTCGCCGCTCTGGCAATGGTGGTGGATGAAGGGCACCACTTCGTGGCGCACGTAGGCGTCGTATTGCGCCTGCATGTAGCTCCGGTGCAGCGGATGGGCACCCTTGTTGTAGAAGCTGTCGCTGCTGTTCGCGTTGATCGAGAAGACCTTCACCCGGCCGGCGTCGATGACGTCGGCGAGCGCCGCGATCATGCCCTGCCGATCCATCTCCCACTCGTCGCCGCCGCTGGTCGGGAACACCAGCAGCGGCGGGCCCCAGTGCCCGTAGACGACCACCCCCATCTCGCGGCCGACGCGGCCCGAGTACCAGTGCTGGTATTCCGTGCGCATGCCGCTACGTTACCACGGCGCGGACGATGCGCCGGACCGGTTTTCGCCCCTCCGCCTTGACAGGCCGCGCCGGGGCTCCTACGTTGATCAGCGGGCAGGGGCGCCTGTCCAGGGAGGTCAGGGAGATGCCGCACCCGGTGATCGACCACTCGATCCTCCACGGCGAGTTCCACGCCAGCCGCGTCAGGATCGTGCACCATGACGAGGTCGAGGAGGCCGCCGCCGACCTCGCCCTTCTGTTCCCCCACGAGACCGTCCGGACGACAGCGATCGGCTGCTGCCACACCTGCCTGTACACCGATCAGACACCGCCGTCGCTGGTGGCCGAGCGGATGGCCGAGCACCTGCGCGAGTTCGACCACGACCACGAGACCCCGCGCACCAGGCGGGTGTCCCGGGGTGAGGGGCTGGGCCGGAAGGTCTGGCTGTAGCGTGCGGACCGGGCGCCGCGCGGCCCTGGTCACCCGCGGCGCCGGCGCACCACCACCTTGCGGGCTTCGTCCGCCACGAAGGGCACGGCGGCTGCCAGGAGACTGACCGCGAGTTCGCCCGGCGTGAGGGCCCGCGTCCTGAGCAGGTCCTGCCAGAACGGGGTGTAGGTGACCATCAGCTGCAGCAGCAGCGTCAGGACCACGATGAACAGCAGCGGGGTGTTCGTCAGGGGGCCGATCGTGAAGAACGACTCGCGCTCGGACCGGACCGACAGCACCAGCGCGAGCTGCGACAGCGTGAGCGCCGTGAACACCATCGTCTGCCACCCGGGGTCGCCTGAGCGGTAGGCGTAGAACCCGAGCGCCAGCGGGGCCCCGCCGAGTACCAGGCCGCCCCAGACCACCTGCCACAGGAGGCCCCGCCCGAGGATGCTCTCGCCCGGCGGGACCGGCGGCCGGGTCATGGCGTTGCGTTCGGGCGGCTCGAGGCTCAACGCCAGCGCCGGCAGGCCGTCGGTGACCAGGTTGATCCAGAGGATCTGCAGCGGCAGCAGGGGCAACGGCAGGCCGAGGAACGGCGCCAGCAGCATGACCCAGAGTTCACCCGAGTTGCTGGCGAGCAGGTACTTGATGAACTTCCGGATGTTGTCGTAGATCACCCGGCCTTCTTCGACCGCCGCGACGATGGTGGCGAAATTGTCGTCGCGCAGCACCATGTCGGCGGCCTCCTTCGAGACCTCCGTGCCGGTGATCCCCATGGCCACGCCGATGTCGGCCCGGCGCAAAGCCGGGGCGTCGTTCACGCCGTCCCCGGTCATGGCGGCGATGTGGCCGCGGGCCTGGAGCGCCTCGACGATGCGCAGCTTGTGCTCGGGCGAGACCCGCGCGAACACCGAGGTCGTCTCCACCACCTGCCGCCACCCCTCGTCGTCGAGTCGGGCGAGATCCTGCCCCGTGGCCACGGCCCCGTCGTCTCCGGCGATGCCGAGCTGGCGCGCGATGTACCGTGCCGTGAGCGGGTGATCGCCGGTGATCATGACGGGCCGGATGCCGGCCTGGAGGCACGTGGCCACCGATTGCTTCACCTCGGGCCGCGGCGGGTCGTTCATCCCCACGAGGCCGACAAACACCAGGTCGCGCTCGAGGCCGTCGGCTCCGCCCGGCGCCGGTGCATCGGTGACCCTGAACGAGAGGCCCAGAACCCGCATGCCGTCCCGGGCCAGCGCGTCGTGGGCCTTGACGATGCGCGCGCGCCACTCGGCGGACAGCGGGACCGCGCGGCCTGCGGCCCAGACCAGGGGTGAGACGCCGAGCAGGGGCTCGAGCGCCCCCTTGGTGAACACCAGGTGCCGGCGGGTGGCCAGCAGCGGGTCCAGCGACCAGAGCGGCTCGAGGCCGGTCGGCGCCGGCAGGGCGGTGGCCGGCATCTCGTGGACCGTCGTCATCCGCTTGCGGTCCGAGTCGAAGGGCACTTCGTCGACGCGGGGAAAGAGCAGGTCGAGGTCGGGCTTGTTCAGCCGGAACCGCGCGGCCGCGACCACGAGTGCGGCCTCGGTGGGATCGCCGAGGGCGTGCACGTGTCCGGGCTGGTCGGCCTGGGGCGCCAGCACCGCGTCGTTGCACAGGGCGCTGCCGGCAAGCAGCAGCGTCAGCGCGGGATCGTCGTGGGGGACGCTCGCGCGGCCGGGCTCGAGGTCCACGGCCGGGGCCGCCTGGTGGAGCGGCTCCGTGATGTCGAGGCGGCGGCCGGCGACGTCGAGCATCGTGACCGTCATCCGGTTCTCGGTGAGCGTGCCGGTCTTGTCCGAGCAGATCACCGTGACCGACCCGAGGGTCTCCACCGCGGGCAGCTTCCGGATGAGCACCTGGCGCTTCAGCATGCGCTGGGCCCCCAGCGCGAGGGCGATCGTGACGACCGCAGGCAGTCCCTCCGGCACGGCGGCGACGGCCATGCTGACGGCCGTCAGGAACATCACCGTGAAGGGCTCGCCCCGGACCATGCCGGTGGCGAAGATCACTCCGACGAGCATCACGGCCAGGGCGGCGAGCATGCGGCCCAGTTGGTCGAGGCGCCGCTGCAGCGGCGTGGGTTCACGCTCCACGGTCTGGATGAGGTCGGCGATGCGTCCCAGTTCGGTGCGCATCCCGGTGGCCACCACAATGGCCTGTCCGCGCCCGTAGGTGACCATCGTGCCCATGTAGACGCTGTTGCGACGGTCGCCGATGGACAGGTCCGGGTCGGGCAGCGCCTGCGAGATCTTGTCGACCGGCTCCGACTCACCGGTCAGCGAAGCCTCCTGCACCCGGAGGTTGACGCACTCGAGCAGGCGGCCGTCGGCCGGCACCATGTTGCCGGCTTCGAGCAGGACGACATCCCCGGGGACCAGGTCGCGCGACGGGATTTCCAGCACCTGGCCGCCGCGCCGGACGCGGACGATCGGCACGGCCAGGCGCTTGAGCATGGCCATCGCGCGCTCGGCACGGTGTTCGTGGAAGAGCCCCAGCAGCGTGTTGAGGACGACGATCGCGAGGATCGCGACGGCGTCTTTGTGATCCCCCAGGGCCGCGGAGACGACGGCGGCGGCGATGAGCATCAGGACCAGGGTGTTGGAGACCTGTTCCCACAGCATCGCCAGCACGCCGCGCCGCCCCCGCTCGGCGAGTTCGTTGGGACCGGCCTCGGCGAGCCGATCGCGCGCCTCATCCGGCGACAGCCCCCCGGGGTGACTGCGCAGCGTCGCCAGTGCGTCGGCGCCCGTCAACGTGTGCCAGGGGACGTACGTACCGCGCGGATCGGCCATAGGCGATCTAGAGAATACGTCAATGCGCGCGCGGAAGTTCACGGGAATCGGCCGGCGGCCGCGTTGCACCCGCGAAGCAAACCAATCGGGAGCCCGGCCCGTCTACTAGGGGCGGAGGAGAAACCGTGAAGTCGAGCAGCATCTGGTCCTGCGCAGTGGTCGCGTTATTGTGCGTCGGGGCGCGACCGGCGTCGGCGGCCAACGGACCGCGCGCCGCGGCGGCAGGGGCGGGCGGGGCGGGCGGCCGGATCGAGGCCGTGGAACTCACCGGGGCGGCCGCGGTCAAACTCGACGGCGAGTTCACGGAGGCGGCCTGGGAACGGGCGGTGCCCATCGGCGGTTTCCTGCAGCGCGAGCCGCGCGAAGGCGAGGCCCCGGCTCACCAGACCGAGGTCCGCGTCCTCTACGACAAGGCTCATCTCTACGTGGCCGTGCGGGCGTTCGATACGGAGCCGGCGAAGATCGTCGGCATCAGGACGCGGCGCGACGGCAACTCCCCCTCGGACTTCGTCGGCGTCTTCATCGACAGCTACTACGACCGCCGCACGGGCTACATGTTCGGCGTCAACGCGGCGGGCGTGAAGAAGGACGCGTACTTCTTCAACGACGGCAACCAGGACGACAGCTGGGACGCGGTGTGGGACGTGCAGGTGTCGAAGGACGATCGCGGCTGGACGGCCGAGTTCCGCATCCCCTTCTCGCAGCTGCGGTTCGTGCCGGGCAAGGGCGACACCTTCGGGTTCGCGGTCTGGCGCGAGGTGCCGCGCGTCAATGAAATCTCGACCTGGCCCGTCCTGGCCAAGAGCCGCACCGGCTTCGTGTCGCAGTTCGGCGAACTGGGCGGCCTCAAGCTGGCGGGATCGGCCAAGCGCCTCGAGCTCACGCCGTACGCGGTGGGGCAGGTGCAGACGCAGCCCGGCGGCGACGGCAACCCCTTCGTGGTGTCGCCCGAGGGCACCGGCTCCGCGGGCCTCGACCTGAAGTACGCGATGACCCCCGGACTCACGCTGACCGGCACGATCAATCCGGACTTCGGGCAGGTCGAGGCCGACCCCGCGGTGGTGAACCTCACCAGCTTCGAAACCTTCTACCAGGAGCGCCGGCCGTTCTTCGTCGAGGGCTCCGGCAACCTGCGCTTCGACCTGGACTGCAACGACGGGGCCTGCACGGGCCTCTTCTATTCCCGGCGCATCGGGCGCCAGCCCCGCGGCTATCCGGACGTGCCCGACGGCGGCTACGCGTCGGTGCCGAACCAGACGACGATCATCGGGGCGGCCAAGGTGACCGGGCGGGCCGGCGGGTTCTCGATCGGCGGGCTCAGCGCCGTGACGGCGGAGGAGGACGGCCGTGTGGCGTTCGGCCTCGACCGCTCGTCGCTGACCGTGGAGCCCCTGACCAGCTACACGCTCGGGCAGGCCAAGCGTGAGTTCGCCAACCAGTCGTCGCTCGGCTTCATGTTCACCAACACGGCCCGCCGCCTCAACGACGACGTCGGCTTCCTGCCGAGCAGCGCCACGACCGGCGGCGTGAACTGGGACTGGCGGCTGCTGAACAAGCAGTACTCGGTCACGGGCTACTGGGCCGGCAGCACTGTCCAGGGGAGCGCCGAGGCCATTGACGCGCTGCAGACCAGTGCCGTGCACAACTACCAGCGGCCCGATGCGGGACACGTGGAGTACGACCCGGCGGCGACGTCGATGAACGGCCACGCCGGCATGCTGGCGTTCAGCAAGATCGGCGGCAAGCAGGTCCGGTTCAACTTCAACGCCACCTACAAGACGCCCGGCTTCGACATCAACGACGTCGGCTACGTGCGCCGGGCCGACACGGTGCAGCAGTCGGGCTGGGTGCAGTTCCGGTGGGACACGCCGACGAAGGCGTTCCGGACGTTCCGGCTGAACCTGAACCAGTGGGCGGGCTGGAACTTCGGCGGCGATCGGCGCTCGACCGGCGGCAACGTCAACGCCCACATCGTCCTGAAGTCGAACTGGGCGGCGGGGATGGGCGTGAACCTGCAGGCGTCGGGCGTGGACGACCGGGCCACCCGCGGGGGGCCGTCCTTCACGTCGAAGCAGGGCGGCAACGGCTGGTACTACATCAACACCGACGAGCGGAAGGCGCTCAGTGGCGCCTGGATGGGCTTCTACTACCGCGACGAGACGGGGTCGACCGAGTACGGCTTCGACCCGGAGATCACGTGGCGGCCCGCTTCGTTCCTCAGCCTGAGCGGCGGGGTCAACTACGCGAAGTCCGACGACGACACGCAGTGGGTGGAGAATGTCGAACTGCCCGACACCACGCACTACGTCTTCGGCCGGATCCGGCAGACCACCGTCGGGCTGACCGCCCGGGTCAACTACACGATTACGCCGAACCTCACGGTGCAGCTCTACGCGCAGCCGTTCGTGTCGACCGGGTCGTACGCGGAGTTCAAGGAACTGAGCGCCCCGCACGCCCAGCCGTACCCGAGCCAGTTCAGTGCCTACCCGTACGGCGGCAACCCGGATTTCAACTACAAGTCCTTCCGCATGACGAACGTGCTGCGCTGGGAATACAAGCCCGGCTCGGCCCTCTACGTCGTCTGGCAGCAGGGACGCGAGGACGTCACCGAGTACGGCCGCTTCCGCTTCCAGCAGGACTTCTCCGACATCTTCGGCATCCCCGGCTCGAACGTGTTCCTGGTGAAGTTCTCGTACTGGCTCAATTACTAGGCCGTTCGGCTCTGGGCCGTTCGGCCGTTCGGCGGAGATCGGCCGTTCAGCGTGACAGCGTGATCCCTTCTTGCTTCTTGCTTCTTGCTTCTGACAATCCTCAACGCCCCACGCCCCACGCCCCACGCCCCACGCCCCACGCCCCACGCCCCACGCCCCAACCTTGAAGATCACGGTGCCTGGCGCCATAATGGCCCCGGTTCCGGGGAGCGGCGCCAGTGGGAGCCTTCCTGGCCCCTGGTTGCCCCGGCCCCGAGCCCCCAGCCCCGGAGGAGGTCCCGATGTTCACCCTGAAGACCATCCTCGTGCCCACCGACTTCAGCGATGCCTCACTGGCGGCCCTCGACTACGCCAAGGGCCTCGCCGCCGAGTTCGGCGCCTCCATCCATCTCGTGCACGTGATGGAGGACCTGCTGGCCCACGCCTGGTCGGCGGAGGTGTACGTGGCCTCCATGCCCAACCTCCGCGACGAGATCGAGAAGGAGGCCCGCGAACGGCTCGCGACGGTGCTGACCGCCGACGAGATGCGTCAGTTCGACGTGCAGGCCGCAATCGTGGCGGGCAATCCCTTCCTGGAAATCATCCGGTACGCGCGCGCCCAAGACATCGACCTGATTGTGATCGGCACCCACGGCCGGGGCCCCATCGCCCACATGCTGCTCGGCAGCGTGGCCGAGAAGGTCGTGCGCAAGTCGCCGTGCCCCGTGCTGACGGTGCGCGGCGCCCAGCACGAGTTCGTGATGCCGTAGGGGAGGCGAGGGAGCAGAAGACAGAAGACAGAAGACAGAAGACAGAACGGCTGCCGGCGCGCTGGAAGGGCGGGTCGGCCACCTGCTATGCTGAGTGCATCTTCTTGATTCTGGCTTCTGGCTTCTGACAGGTGTCGATCCCATGCGTTTCGCCCCGCCATACGTGTCCCTCGTCCTCAACGAGAACTTCGAGGACGCGAAGGCGCTGTTTCTCGAGCCCCTGATGGCGGTGCACCAGGCCCACCTGGTGATGCTCGCGCAGTGCGGCATCGTGTCCCGCGACGACGCGAAGGCCCTCGCGGCCGGCTTGCGCGGCATCGACGTCCAGCAGGTGAAGTCCGTCGTCTACGACGGGACGTACGAAGACCTGTTCTTCTACCTCGAGCGGCGGCTCGTGGAGGCCTGCGGGGCGGACGTGGCGGGGCGGCTCCACACGGCGCGCAGCCGCAACGACATCGACATGACGCTCTACCGCATGCGCCAGCGGCAGTACGTCCTGGCGCTGGCGGAGGCGGCGCTCGGCCTGCGGGAGGCCCTGGTCGACCTGGCCGGCCGGCACCGCGACACCGTGCTGGCCCTCCATACCCACACGCAGCCGGCACAGCCGTCCACGGTGGCCCACTACCTGCTGGCCGTGATCGAGCAGCTCGAACGCGACGCCACGCGCCTGCGGGCCGCCTTCGCGACGACGAACCGCAACCCGCTCGGCGCGTGCGCCATCACCGGGACAGGCTTCCCGATCGACCGGACCCTCACCAGCCGGCTGCTCGGCTTCGACGGACCGACCGGCAACACCTACGGCAGCATCGCGACGGTGGATTACCTGCTCGAGAACGTCGCGGCCGCCGCGGTCCTGATCACGGGCGTGGGGCGGTTCGTCCAGGACATGTTGCTGTGGGCGACATCCGAGTTCGGGTACCTGCGGCTCGGCGACGGGTTCGTCCAGGGCAGCAGCATCATGCCGCAGAAGCGCAACCCGGTGGCGCTGGAGCACGCCCGCGCCATCGGCAGCAAGGCGCTCGGCGAGGCCGTGGCCATCCAGGTGGCGATCCACAACACGCCGTTTGGCGACATCGTGGACACCGAAGACGACCTGCAGCCGCTGGTGGACCGGATGTTCCACGACGGGTGCCGCGCGGTCACGCTCACGGGTGCCGCGCTGGCCAGTGCGAGCTTCGACGCCGACCGCCTCGCGCGCCGGGCGGGGGAGTCGTTCATCACCATCACCGAGCTCGCGGACACCCTCGTGCGCGACCACGGCCTGCCGTTCGACACCGCCCACGCCATTGCCCGGCGCGTCGTCGAGGCGCGCACGGCCGACCCGCACGTGGGGCTCGCCGGCGTGGTCACGGCGGCCGTCCGGGAACTCGCCGGCCGGACCGTGGCCTACACCGACGCCGAGCTGGCCACCATCGTGTGTCCCCGGCACTTCGTTTCGGTGCGGACCACTCACGGAGGGCCGGCTCCGGACGTCACCGCGGCCGCCCTCGCCGACGCGCACGCGCGATTGCGCGATGATCGATCCTGGCTCTCCGCGCGGCGCCAGGCCCTGGACGATGCCCGGGCCACGCTCGCCAGGGAGGTAGACGCCCTATGACCGATCCGTCTCGTCCCGCCGTCGTCCTTGACGAGGAGGCCCGGGGGTTCCTGCGGCGAACCGGGGCCCTCGTGATCGCCATCGAAGTCGCCGTCGTCGCCGCCATCTGGGTCTTCCAGTGGTGGTTCGGGCGCTGACATGGGGATCATCGACTGGATCGTCGTGGCGGTGTACCTCGTGTGGATCGTCTGGGACGGCCTGCGGCGGTCGAAGGCGACGCACGAAGTGGAAGGCTACTTCCTGGCGAACCGCGGCCTGCCCTGGTGGGCCGTCGGCCTGTCGGTGATGGCCACGCAGCTGTCGGCCATCACGCTGGTGGGGACCACCGGGCGCGGGTACGCCGAGGGGATGAGCATCGTGCAGCTCTACCTCGGCCTGCCGATCGCCATGGTGATCCTCTCGGTGACGGTGGTGCCGTTTTTCTACCGGGCCGGGGTGTTCACGGCCTACGAGTACCTCGAGCGCCGGTTCGACGCGAAGACGCGGACGCTGGCGAGCGCCCTCTTCCTGCTGTCGCGCAGCCTCTCGTGCGGCGTCGTGATCGCCGCGCCGGCGGTCATCCTGTCGATCGTGCTCGGCTGGAACCTCACGCTGACGATCCTGGGCATCGGCGTAC
Source organism: uncultured Vicinamibacterales bacterium (assembly GCA_964396055.1). GTDB lineage: Bacteria > Acidobacteriota > Vicinamibacteria > Vicinamibacterales > JAKQTR01 > CAYJPV01. The sequence continues at coordinate 20,350 of CAYNDV010000074.1, forward strand.
CCACCGTGCTCTACACCATGGTGGGCGGCGTCCAGGCGGTGACGTGGACCGACGTGAAGCAGATGGTGGTGATTGTCGCCGCCGTGGGGGCCGCCGTCGTGCTGCTGGTGCTCCAGTTGCCCGACGAACTCGGCCTGGGCGGCGCCCTGCAGATGGCCGGTGCCACTGGCCGGCTGCAGGCCCTGGACTTCCAGTGGGACCCGAACAAGACCTACACGTTCTGGTCGGGGCTCATCGGCGGGCTGTTCCTGATGCTGTCGTACTTCGGCTGCGATCAGAGCCAGGTGCAGCGGTACCTGACGGCCAAGTCGGTGGGTGAGGGGCGGCAGTCCCTGCTCATGAGCGCCTACTGGAAGATCCCGCTCCAGTTCTTCATCCCGCTCATCGGCGTCCTGATGTTCGTGTTCTTCGTGTTCCACGAGCCGCCGATGCTCTTCAACCCGCAGCACGACCGGGCGGTTCGGACGAGTGCCAGGGGCAGCGAGTACGTGGCGCTGGAACAGCGCTTCACCGCGGCGTTCGAGGCCCGCAAGGACGCGGGCGCGGGCGTCGCGGCCGCGCACCGCGCCAACGACCCGGCCGCCATCGCGTCCGCCGAGTCGCGGTTCAGGGACGCTGATGCCGCCGTGGCGGGGGTGCGCGCCGAGGCCACGCGCCTGGTCCGGGATGTCACCGGCGACCGCGAGTTCGGGGACACCAACTACGTCTTCCCGACCTTCGTCACCCGGCACATGCCGGTGGGCCTGGTCGGCCTCATCATCGCCGCCATTTTCGCGGCGGCGATGTCGACCATCGCGGCCGAACTGAACTCCCTGTCGACGGCCACCATCATCGACTTCTACCGGCGGTTCGTGAAGACCGACGGCAGCGACGCGCACTACCTGACCGCGTCGAAGCTGGCGACCGGGGCGTGGGGCCTGCTGGCATGCGTGGTGGCCGTCTACGCCACGTCGCTCGGCCCGCTCATCGACGTCGTGAACCGCTTCGGGTCGTTCTTCTACGGGTCGCTGCTCGGCGTGTTCGTGCTGGCCATCGTCACGCCGCGCGCGACCAGCGCCGGCGCCTTCTGGGGCCTGCTGGCCGGCATGGCCGCCGTGGCCGCCGTGGCGCTCACCACGTCCATCGCCTTCCTCTGGCACAACGTCGTCGGCGCCGTGACGGTGGTGGTGGTGGGGCTGGGGGTCAGTGGAGTCGGGAAGAAGACAGAAGGCAGAAGACAGTAGACAGAAGCAGGAACGAGCACGCCTCAACGATCCGGGCGCGGCAGGTGGCAGGGCTGAAGCCCTGCACTACGTGCCGCGCCCGTCGTCTCTTTCTAGCCTCTAGCCTCTAGCCTCTAGCCTCTAGGCTTCGCCCCCTTGACGTACTT
>CAYNDV010000075.1:0-21431 GCA_964396055.1 uncultured Vicinamibacterales bacterium
TCGTGGACGGTGCCGCGCACCGTGACGGCCGCCGCAGGCGCGGCCTGGGCGGGTGCCGCCCACGCCGGGCCGGCCGCGGGCCACCCGCCGGCGAGGACCGCGGCGCAGGCGCAGGCCCTCACCGCGGCAGGAAACGAACACGTGCGCATGGAAACGCCTCCTCTCTTCGCGCCGCAGCGCCGAAGTGATCGAGGCGGGTCCTGGAGTGGTGAAAGAGAGATCGTCCGAACTCGCCCGCCTTCCCTACGCCGGTGTCAACCGGATCAGGTTCCGAGGGTTTGATCTCAGGCCGTGAGGCCACCCCTAGGCATCCGCCAGACTGCCGATCCGCCCGCCGGCCGCGCACGGCCGCCCGAGGCCGCGCCGGAGGTCGATGTGAGGCGGATCCTGCTTATGATACCGCCGCGCGTCGCCCATGCAAGGCAAATCGCACCCCTTGCGCGCCGCGCGAATCTCGTCGCGCCGTCGTCGCGCGCGTGCAGTAGGATACGCGTGAGGAACGGGTCGTCAGCACCTCCCAGCATGCGTGCGACCCCCGGGCCCAGGAGGGCGGATGGGACAGGACGCGAGTTCGTCCAGGAAGACCTATGTCGTCGACACCTCGATCCTCGTAGCCGCGCCGGATTCACTCTCCCACCTCACACCCGACAACGTCGTGGTGATCCCGTTCCCTGTCCTGCAGGAACTGGATCGCCGCCGCACCGCCACCAACGGCGTCGGCTACACGGCGCGCAACACGATCAGGCTCATCGACCGGATCCAGACGCAAGCCACCACCGAGCAGTTGAAGTCGGGCATCCCGTACAACGGTGGCATGCTCCAGTTCCATCATGGGGACATCGACCTGAGGGAGGCCTGGCCGGGCTTCAGCACGGACTACGCGGATGACGCGATCATTCTGCTCGCGCACCAGCAGCAGCACGCGCACCCGGCGGACCAGGTGATCCTGCTCACACGCGACGCCGCCATGCGCTGCAAGGCCCGGGCGCGCGGGGTGCCAGCCGAGGACTACTGGAGCGATCGGCCCGTGGCCTCGCCCGAGCAGTTCTACTCGGGCCGGCGCCGCATCGAGATTCCGGCCGAGCACGCGGGCCTCCTCTCGACGCTGCACCACGAACAGCGCCTGGCTGCCGATGCCCTCGCCGCGTTCGTCGACGTGTCGGAGCTGCTCATCAACGAGTGCTGCGAGCTGCGCGTCGGCGACAGCCACAAGAGCGCCTGGGGCATCTTCAAGCGCGAGGGCGGCGCCGGGTTCCTGCGCCGCGTCAACACGAAGACCGGCGACAAGTTCGGGCCCTGCAACGCCGAGCAGGCGTGCGCGCGCGACCTCATCCTCGACCCCGACACGCTCATCACCAGCCTGGCCGGCATCGCCGGGACGGGCAAGACGCTCATCGCCCTGCTCTCGGCGTACGAGATGCTGCGGGCCGGACGCGTCTCCCGCATCGAGGTCTACCGGCTCAACGCCGAGGCCGGCCGCCAGCTGGGTTTCCTGCCCGGTGACGTGGGCGACAAGATGGCGCCGTGGGCGCGGCCCATCATCGACAACATGGACTTCATCCTGCGGCGGCTCCACGGCAGCGCCCGCTGGACCAACCCCCTCGCCGACCACCAGGAAAAGGGCGAGAAACGCGAGACGCCTCCGTCGGTGACGGTGGAGCACCTGCTCCAGACCAACGCCCTCGAGATCGCGCCGATCAACTACCTGCGCGGCCGGTCGATCCACGATGCCGTCATCATCGTGGACGACGCCCAGAACCTGACGCAGGAGGACATCAAGCTGGTCCTGACCCGCGCCGGGGAGGGATCACGCGTGATCCTGACCGGCGATCCGGACCAGATCGACCGCTCCGAGATCAACGCCCTCTCGAACGGCCTGGTCCAGGTGGTGGAACGCTTCAAGGGCGAGCCCTGCTTCGCCCACCTCCGCATGAGCGACGTGGTCCGCTCGAAGATCGCGGAACTGGCGGCGAAGCTGCTCTAGCGGAAGTTCCATGTTCCACGTTCCAGGTTCCAGGTTCCTCGACGCTGGCGGCGGGGAACCTGGATCCTCGCGCAGGTGACCGTGGCTACGCTTCGCTCCTTCGACGAACTCGACGCCTTCCGGATGGCGCGGGATCTCACCCGGGCGGTCTACGCCTGCTCCGGGTCTGGGGCTTTTTCGAGAGACTTTCCACTTCGCGATCAGATTCGGCGAGCGTCGGTGTCCGTGATGTCCAACATCGCCGAGGGATTTGAGCGTGGTGGGTCCGTGGAGTTTGCCCAGTTCCTGGCCATTGCCAAAGGTTCGGCCGGTGAGGTGGAGGCCCAGCTCTACGTGGCGCTCGACCAGGGGTACGTGAACCAGGTGCAGTTCGAGACCTTGCGCGCGCAAATCAGGGAGACCAGAAAGCTGATCGCTGGGTTGGCCGGCTACCTCAGGCGCACCAGCCTCAAGGGGTCAAAGCACAGTCCCCACACGGCCGCGGCAGACAGCATGGGCTGACCTGCACGCGGGAAGCAGAATCCGACGAACCTGGAACCTGGAACCTGGAACCGCCTCCCAGCGAACCATTTCCCCCCGCCTTCGTCCAAACGTAAGATCGGACCTGTGTCCCGGCGGACCCCTTTCCTGGAGTTCATCCCGCTATGAAGAAGACGTTCCTGCTGCTCGTCCTGCTGGTGTCGGCGGTCGGCGCGGCCGTCCCCGGCGCGCAGGGGCCGGCTGAGACCCGGCTGCTGCGTTTCCCGGCCATCCACGGCAATCAGGTGGTGTTCACGTATGCCGGCGATCTCTACACGGTGCCTGCCGCGGGCGGCGTGGCGCGCCGGCTCACCAGTGACATCGGGTTCGAGATGTTCGCCCGGTTTTCGCCCGACGGGAAGACCCTGGCCTTCACGGGCCAGTACGACGGCAACACCGAGGTCTACGTCATGCCGGCCATCGGCGGCGTGCCGAAGCGCGTCACCTGGACCGCCACCCTCGGCCGCGACGACGTGTCGGACCGCATGGGACCCAACAACCTCGTGATGGGCTGGAAGAACGACAGCCAGATTCTCTTCCGGTCGCGGCGCACGGAGTGGAACGACTTCCGCGGCCAGCTTTACCTGGCCTCGGTCGCCGGCGGCCCGCTCGAGGAGCTGCCCCTGCCGCGCGGCGGCTTCGGGTCGTTCTCGGCCGACGGGAAGCAGTTCGTCTACAACCGCGTGTTCCGCGAGTTCCGCACCTGGAAGCGGTACCGCGGCGGCCAGGCGGACGACGTGTGGCTGCACGACTTCACGACGAAGACAACGACCAACCTCACGAACAACCCGGCCCAGGACATCATCCCGATGTGGAAGGGCAACAAGGTCTACTTCGCGTCGGACCGTGACGACCGCGGCCGGATGAACCTGTACAGCTACGACCTCGGCACGAAGCAGACGAAACGGCTGACGAACTTCACCGAGTTCGACGTGAAATTCCCCTCGCTCGGCGACACGGCCCTCGTCTTCGAGAACGGCGGGTGGATCTACAAGCTCGACCTGGCCACCGACAAGGCCGAGAAGATCCCGGTGACGATTGCCGAGGACTTCGACAGCGGCCGCGGGGCCCTGGTGGACGTGAGCCGCTCGGTGACGAACTTCGAGATCGCGCCGGACGGCAGCCGGGCCCTCTTCGGCGCCCGCGGCGACGTGTTCACGGTGCCGGCGAAGTCGGGCCCCACGCGCAACCTCACCGCCACGCCGGGCGTGCACGAGCGCGACTCGAAGTGGTCGCCCGACGGCCGCTGGGTGTCGTACATCTCCGACGCCTCGGGCGAGGACGAGATCTGGATCGCGCCCCAGGACGGCCGCGGCGCCGCCATCCAGGTGACAACGGGCGGCGCCAACTACAAATACCAGCCGATCTGGTCGCCGGACAGCCGCAAACTGATGTGGTCCGATCGCAACCAGCGGCTGCACTACGTGGACATCGGCACGAAGGCGGCCGTCCAGGTGGCGGAGTCGAAGTCCTTCGAGATCACGACCTACGCGTGGTCGCCGGACAGCCGCTGGATCGCCTACGCCAAGCCCGAGGTCCGCGCCCAGCAGCGCGTGTACCTCTACTCGCTCGAGACGAAGGCTGCCATCCCCGTGACCGACACCTGGTACAACGCCACGGAGCCGGCGTTCAGCCCCGACGGGAAGCTGTTGTTCTTCGTGTCGGCCCGCACGTTCAACCCGACCTACGGCCAGACCGAGTTCCAGCACATCTACTCGGACATGAGCCGCATCTACTTCGTCACGCTGACGAAGGACACGAAAAGCCCCTTCGCGCCGAAGAGCGACGAGGTGAAGATCAAGGAGGAGCCGAAGCCGGCCCAGCCCGACGTCAAGGCCGCGCCGGAGGCGAGGGCGGCGGCGCCGGCCCAGGCCGCAGCCCCGAAGGCCGTCGATCAGAAGCCGGCCGAGGCGAAGCCGGCTGAGCCAAAGAAGGCCGACGGCCCGGCTCCGGTGAAGGTGGACCCGGACGGCCTCATCGACCGCATCGGCGTTTTGCCGACGCCCGCCGGCAACTACCGGGCGCTGACCCCGGTCGCGAACCGGCTCTACTACGTCCGTGCCGGCACGCGTGAACCGGCCGCCCTGTACGTCTACGACCTCGACAAGCAGGCCGAGACGCAGATCGGGACCGGCGGCGGCTACGAGATCTCAGCCGACGGGAAGAAGATGATCGTGTCGCAGCCCGGCAACCGCTACGCCATCATCGATACGCCGATGGGCAAGGCGGAACCCCGCGACTTCCTCAACCTGGCGGACATGAAGGTGGCCCTCGACCGTCACGCCGAGTGGAAGCAGATGTTCCACGAATCGTGGCGCCAGATGCGCGACTTCTTCTACGCGCCCAACATGCACGGCGTCGACTGGCCGGGCCTGCGGAAGACCTACGAGCAGCTCCTGCCGTACGTGAACCACCGCGCCGACCTGACCTACGTCATCGGCGAGATGATCAGCGAGCTGAACGCCGGCCACGCCTACGTGGGCGGCGGCGAGATGCCCCGGCCCGAGCGCGTCCCCATGGGCCTGCTCGGCGCGAGGCTCTCGCGCGATCCGCAGTCGAAGTTCTTCCGGATCGACAAGATCTTCAAGGGCCAGAACTGGGACCCCGCGCTGCGGTCGCCGCTGACGGAGATCGGCGTCGACGCGAAGGCTGGCGACTACATCGTCGAGGTTGACGGGCGCTCGACGGCGCAGTTGACCGACATCTGGGAAGCGCTGGTCGGCAAGGCGGGCCGGCAGGTGACGTTGAAGCTGAACGCCACGCCGGCCGCCCAGGGCGCCCGGGAGACGGTGGTCGTGCCCGTCGAGGACGAGCGGCAGCTCTACTACTTCGACTGGGTGCAGGCGAACATCGCGGCGGTGGACAAGGCCACCAACGGCCGCGTCGGGTACATCCACATCCCCGACATGGGCGTGCCGGGCCTGAACGAGTTCGCGAAGTACTACTACCCGCAGACCGGCAAGGACGCGATGATCGTCGACGTCCGCAGCAACGGCGGCGGCAACGTGTCGCCCATGATCATCGAGCGGCTGCGGCGTGAGCTGGTCCTGGTCGACATCGCCCGCAACGGCAGCCCGCAGACCAATCCCGGCGCGATGATCCTGGGCCCGAAGGTGCTGCTGGCCGACGAGTTCTCGGCGTCGGACGGCGACCTGGTGACCTACCGGTTCAAGACGTACAAGATGGGCCCCGTCGTCGGCAAGCGGACCTGGGGTGGCGTGGTCGGCATCCGCGGCGCCCTGCCCATGCTCGACGGCGGCGTGCTCAACCGGCCGGAGTTCTCGCGCTACGACGTCGCGGGGAAGACCTGGGCGATCGAGGGCGTGGGGGTGGAACCGGACATCGTCGTCGACAACGATCCGGCGAAGGAGTACGCCGGCGAGGATCAGCAGCTCGATCGGGCGATCAAGGAGATCCTCGACCTGCTGAAGAAGCAGCCGGCGCAGCTGGCGCCGATGCCGCCGTATCCGGTCAAGCGGTAGGGAAACGAGGCGCGGGGATCAGGGCTGCCCTGATCCCCGCGCCCCACGCCCCCAACGTCCGGCTGAAGCCGGACGCCACGAAGGCCACGCCACACGCTAAACTGTCTGCGTTGGCTACCTTCGTCTCGATCATCATTCCGTCGATCACGTTCCTGCTGCTGGTGGCGGTCGGGCTCGATCTGACGCGGGCTGACTTCGAACCGGTGTGGCGGCGGCCGGCACTGGTGCTCGCGGGGCTGGCAGGTCCGCTGCTGATCCTGCCGGCCCTGTCGCTCGCCCTGGTCGCCGCGTTCGACCCGCCGCCAGCCGTGACGGCCGGGATGCTGCTCATCGCGGCCTGCCCCATCGGCGGCATCTCGAACACCTACAGCTACCTGGCTCGGGCATCGGCCGCCCTCTCCGTGACGCTCACGGCCCTGTCCTGCCTGGTGGCCGTCGGCACCATTCCGCTGCTGACCCGGATCTTCGAAGCGGCCGTCGGCCGGCCGCTCGGCTTTGAAGCGCCAATCGGCACGCTGCTGGCCCAGTTGTCGGCGATGCTGGTGGCCCCGATCGCGACGGGGATGTACATCCGCGCCCGATGGCCGGTGGCGGCGGCGGCGCACCGCCCCGCGGTCCAGCGGGCGGCGTTCAGCGGGCTGGCGCTGCTGGTGGTCGTCGTGGTGTGGGCGCAGTTCGACGCCTTCAGGCACGGACTGGCGGCGACGGTTCCGCTGGCGGCCGTCTTCGTGGTGAGCGCGTTCGGTGTGGGATGGGCCGTCGGCCTGGTCTTCGCACACGATCGGCGCGATCACTTCACGCTGGCCATGGAGTTCGCCACCCGCAACGTCGCCATCGCGACCGCCATCGCGGTCAGCATCCTCGGGCGGGTGGATTTCGCCGTGTTCGCGACGACCTACTTCCTGACGGAGTTGCCGCTGGCGCTCGCGGCCGTCGCCGTCTTCAGACGGACCACCGCTCGAGCGGCGTAGGGGCGCGCCCGGGTCGTGGTGTCGACCCCGACGCGGAGGGCTCAGCCCGGGAGGCCCCGGGCCAGCAGCGCCGCGTTCCACGCGGCGATGGCGGTTCCCAGCGCGAGAATCGACCAGGCGAAGATCCGCTGCAGCGCGCCGGCGGTCACGCGGCCCGCCAGGACTGTCCCGCCGGCCATGCCCGCGAGCGCCGCCGCCAGGAAGGCGGAGGTCAGCGGCCAATCGATCGGCGCGGACGCCGCCTGGCCCGCCAGCCCGCCCGCGGCGTTGAACGCGATGACCACCAACGATGTCGACGCGGCCCGTTTCATGTCGAGGCCGGCGAACAGCAGCAGGGCCGGCACGATCAGGAAGCCGCCCCCGACGCCGAGAAAGCCCGTCAGGACGCCGACGCCGCCGCCGGCCGCCAGGCATCTGGACACGGCACAGGGCGAGACGCGGAGCGGAACGGACGGGCGCGCCAGCAGGCGGACGCCCGCGGCAATCATGATCCCGGCAAAGCACAGCATCAGGACTTCCGGCGCGACCAGCGCGGTGAACCGGGCGCCCAGGAAGGCCCCGCCGCTGCCCGTAAGTGCAAACGCCGTCGCCGCGCGCACGTCGATGCCCTGGCGGCGCGCGAGCAGCACGCTGCCCGCGGCGGCCGTCGCGCCCACAATGACAAGCGTCATCGGCACGGCCTGGTGGGCCGGGATGCCGGCCACGTAGACCAGGACAGGCAGGGTCACGATGGACCCGCCGCTGCCCAGCAGGGCCAGCGACACGCCGATCACGATCGCGAGCAGCAGTGCCGGAATCACGAGTGGCCATTATTCCACGACCGTGTAGAATCACACGCGTCACGTCACCCTGGAGCCGCTCATGCGAACCGTTGCCGCCGCGTGTCTCATCGTCGTGCTCGGCGCCCTGCCGGCATCGGCCGCGCCGCCGGCCGACCGCCCGAACATCATCTTCGTGATGGCGGACGACCATGCCGCGCACGCCATCAGCGCGTACGGGTCGCGGATCAACACGACGCCGAACCTTGACCGGCTGGCCCGCGAGGGCATGCGGTTCGACAACGTCTTCGTCACCAACTCGATCTGCACGCCGAGCCGGGCGGCGATCCTGACGGGCCAGTACGCCCACGTCAACGGCGTCCCCGTCTTCAACCGGTTCGACAGCGCACGGCAGACGGTGGCCACCCGGCTGCACGCGGCCGGCTATTTCACCGGCATGGTCGGCAAGTGGCACCTCGGCAGCGATCCGCAGGGATTCGACGTCTGGGAGATCCTGCCGGGCCAGGGCGCGTACTTCAACCCGGTGCTCTACACCGCCACGGGTGAGAAGACCTACACCGGCCGGTACACGACCGATGTGATCACGGACCTGGCCCTGGACTTCCTGAAGAGCCGGCCGAAGGATCGGCCGTTCTTCCTGATGTACCACCACAAGGCGCCGCACCGGTCGTGGGAGCCGGACGAAGCGCACCGCAGGCAGTTCGAGCATCGCTGGATTCCCGAGCCCCCGACCTTGTGGGACACCTGGGCGACACGCAGTGACGCCCTGCGGCAGAACCGCCAGCGCGTCTTCGCCGACCTGACGCGGCGCGACCTGAAGCTGACGCCGCCGCCCGGTCTCGAAGGTCCCGAGCTTCAACGGTGGCTGTCCACGACGCCGGAGGAGGTGACGACGGTCGTCAACGGCCAGCGCGTCAGCCTCACCGGCGATGCCCTCGCCCGGTGGAAGTACCAGCGGTACCTGCAGGACTACCTGGCCACCGTGCAATCGATCGACGACAACATGGGCCGGCTGCTAGCGTACCTCGACGAGGCGGGCCTCGCGCGCAACACGATCGTCGTCTACACGAGCGACCAGGGGTTCTTTCTCGGCGACCACGGCTTGTACGACAAGCGGTTCATGTACGAGGAGTGCCTGCGCATGCCGTTCCTGGTCCGCTGGCCGGCCGCCATCGCGCCGGGGTCGGTGGCGCGCGACATGGGCCTGAACGTCGACTTCGCGCCGACGTTCCTCGACGCCGCCGGCGTGCCGGTGCCGGCCGACATGCACGGGCGCAGCCTCGTGCCGGTGATGCGGGGGCAGACCCCGCCGGACTGGCGCACGTCGATGTACTACCGCTACTACCACGATCCCGGCGATCACAACACCGCGTCCCACTACGGGGTGCGCACGCGCACGCACAAGCTCATCTACTACTGGAAGCTGGACCAGTGGGAGCTGTTCGATCTCGTGGCCGATCCCCAGGAACTGCACAACCTCTACGGCCAGCCCGCGCACGCTGCCCTGGCGGCCGACCTCAAGCAGGAATTGTTCCGCCTGAAGGAGCACCTCGGCGATCGGGACCAGTTCGCGCACACGCCAATCCCCAACGGCGTGGACGGCACCCCCGCCCGCCTCCGCGGCAAGTAGGGGGTACAATCCGTCCATGGGCGTTCTGACGTTCCCTGGTGGGGTGGCGCTGTCGCGGTTCCGTCTCGATAAGCTCAACCAGCGCATCGCCGCCGCCGGTGTCGGCCTGCGCGCAGCGGGGGCCCGTCACGTGCACTTCGTGGAGGCGGACGGCCGTCTGGATGCCCGCGACGCGGACACGCTGAGCCGGCTGCTGACGTACGGAGAGCCTGCGCCGGCCGGGCTCGGGCGCCAGGTGCTGGTGACGCCCCGGCTCGGCACGATCTCACCGTGGTCGTCGAAGGCCACCGACATCGCCCGCCAGTGCGGCCTGACGGCCGTGCGGCGCATCGAGCGCGGCACGATCTTCGACCTGGAAGGCGACGGGCGGATCGAGGCGGTCCTGCCGCTGCTCCACGACCGCATGACCGAAACCGTGCTGCCATCGGCCGAGGCCGCCGCCGAACTGTTCCACCACTATCCACCGAAGCCCCTGACCACGATCGACGTGCTCGGGCAGGGGCGGACGGCCATCGATGCGGCCAATGCCGCCTTCGGCCTCGCCCTGGCTCCCGACGAGGTCGAGTACCTCGTCTCGTACTTCACGGCGGAAGGCCGTAACCCGACCGACGTCGAGCTGACGATGTTCGCCCAGGCGAACTCGGAGCACTGCCGCCACAAGATCTTCAACGCGGCGTGGATCGTCGACGGCGAGCCGCAGGCCCATTCCCTGTTCGGCATGATCCGGACCACGCACGCGGCCAACCCGCAGGGCACGGTGGTGGCGTACGCGGACAACGCCGCCGTGCTGGAAGGCCGGGTGATCCGCCGGTTCCTCGCCGACCCGCGGACGGGGCGGTACGGCTATCACGAGGGCCTCACCCACTCCCTCGCCAAGGTCGAAACGCACAACCACCCCACCGCCATCTCCCCCTTCCCTGGCGCCGCGACGGGATCGGGCGGAGAGATCCGCGACGAGGGGGCGACGGGCCGCGGATCGAAGCCGAAGGCCGGCCTGTGCGGGTTCTCGGTGTCACACCTGCGGATTCCGGGATACGAGCGGCCCTGGGAAGGTCCCGAGTCGCGCCCCGATCGCATCGCGTCTCCGCTGGCCATCATGATCGAGGGCCCGATCGGCGCCGCCTCGTTCAACAACGAGTTCGGCCGGCCCAACCTCGCCGGGTACTTCCGCACCTACGAGCAGCAGGTCGGCGGCGTCGCGCGCGGCTACCACAAGCCGATCATGCTGGCCGGCGGCGTGGGCAACATCGACGCGGCGCACAGCCACAAGGCCGAGGTGCCCGCCGGAGCCCTGTTCGTCCAGCTCGGCGGCCCCGGCATGCTCATCGGCATGGGCGGCGGCTCGGCCTCGTCGATGTCCACGGGCGCGAACACGGCCGACCTGGATTTCGATTCCGTGCAGCGGGGCAACGCGGAAATCCAGCGGCGCGCCCAGGAGGTGATCGATCGCTGCTGGGCGCTCGGTGACGCCAACCCGATTCTCTCGATCCACGACGTTGGCGCGGGCGGGTTGTCCAACGCCCTGCCCGAGCTGGCGCACGGGTCGGGCCGCGGCGCGCGATTCGACCTGCGGGCCGCGCCCAACGAGGAGCCGGGGATGACGCCACGCGAGGTGTGGTGCAACGAGGCCCAGGAGCGCTACGTGCTGGCCATCGCCCCGGACGCGTTGCCCGTGTTCCGCGCCATCTGCGAACGGGAGCGCTGCCCCTTCGCCATCGTGGGCACGGCCACGGACGATCACCGGCTCGTCGTGCACGACCCGGTGTTTGGCAACGATCCCGTGAACATGGACCTGCCGGCGCTGCTGGGCAAGCCGCCGCGCATGACGCGGGACGTGGCGCGCACGGCGTGGACCGGCGCCCCGTTCGACACGTTACGCCTCGACCTCGGCGACGCGCTGCACCGCGTCCTGCGGGCGCCCACGGTGGCCGACAAGACGTTTCTGATTTCGATTGGCGATCGCACGGTGGGCGGCCTGTGCGCGCGCGATCAGTTCGTCGGCCCCTGGCAGGTCCCGGTGGCGGATGCCGCCGTGACGCTGATGGCGTTCGACGGGTACGCGGGCGAGGCCTTCAGCCTCGGCGAACGGACACCGCTGGCGGCGCTCGACGCCCCGGCGTCCGGCCGGATGGCCGTGGCGGAGGCGTTGACGAACCTGGCATCAGCCCCTGTGGATGATCTGTCGCGCGTCAAGCTGTCGGCCAACTGGATGGCGGCCGCCGGCGCCACCGGCGAGGACGCCGCGTTGTTCGATACCGTGCGCGCCGTGGCGCTCGATCTCTGCCCGGCGCTTGGGGTGAGCATTCCGGTGGGCAAGGACTCCATGTCCATGCGCACCACGTGGCGCGACGAGCAGGGCGATCACGCGGTGGTCAGCCCCGTCTCGCTCATCGTGTCGGCGTTCGGCCCGTGCGCCGACGTGCGCGGGGCGATCACGCCGCAACTCCGGACGGATCGCGGTCCCACGGACCTGATCCTGCTCGATCTCGCACCGGGGCGGGCCCGCCTCGGCGGATCGATCCTCGCGCAGGTGTACGGGGCCGTGGGCGCCGAGGTGCCCGACGTGGACGACCCGGCGCTCCTGCGGGCGCTCTACGCCGCCCTGACCGACCTGCGGCGCGACGGGCTGGTGCTGGCGTACCACGATCGCTCCGACGGCGGCCTGATCGTCACGCTGTTGGAGATGGCGTTCGCGGGCCGGACAGGACTCGAGATCGACGCGAACGCGGTAACGGCAGCCGGCGACCTGGCCGCGGGGCTGTTCGCGGAAGAACTCGGCGCGGTCATCCAGGTGCAGGCTGCCCGGACGGCCGACGCCCTCGCCGTGCTGGCCCGGCACGCGCTTCCGGCCCGGACGGTCGCGCGGGTCACCGACGACGGTGTCGTCCGGATCGTGGACGGCCCCGGGACGGTGTTCAGCGCGCGGCGAGCCGCCCTGCACCGGGCGTGGAGCGAAACCACCTGGCTGCTGCAGTCGCTGCGCGACAACCCCGCGTCGGCGCAGCAGGAGTACGACCGGCTGCTCGACGAGTCGGACCCCGGCATCGCACCGCACCTCACCTTCGACGCCGGCGAGGACATCGCGGCGCCGTTCGTCGCGCGCGGCGTCAGGCCGCGCCTGGCCATCCTGCGCGAACAGGGGGTGAACGGCGAAGTCGAGATGGCGGCGGCGTTCGACCGTGCGGGCTTCGACGCGGTGGACGTCCACATGAGCGACGTCATCGAAGGCCGCGTCTCGCTGGCCGACTTCCGAGGCTTCGCGGCGTGCGGCGGCTTCTCCTACGGCGACGTGCTCGGCGGCGGCGAAGGCTGGGCCAAGTCAATCCTCTACCACGGCCGCGCCCGCGACGAGTTCTCGGCGTTCTTCGCGCGGCCAGACACCTTCGCGCTGGGCGTGTGCAACGGCTGCCAGATGATGGCCGCGCTCAAGGACATCATCCCCGGCGCGAGCGCCTGGCCGCGCTTCACCAAGAACGTGTGCGAGCAGTTCGAGGCGCGGCTGGCGACGATGGACGTCACCGACAACCCGTCGCTGTTCTTCCGCGGGATGGCCGGCAGCCGGATTCCGGTTGTCGTCGCACACGGCGAGGGCTTCACGCGCTACGACCACCCGGAGCATCGCGACGCCGTCATCGTTGCGGGCCGGTTCGTGGACAACCGGGGGGTGGCGACCGAGGTGTACCCGGTGAACCCGAACGGCTCGCCGGGCGGCATCACGGCCGTGACGACCGCCGACGGCCGATTCACCGCGCTGATGCCGCACCCGGAGCGCGTCTTCAGGACCGTGCAGTTCTCGTGGGCGCCGGACACCTGGGGTGAGGACAGCCCGTGGATGCGGCTGTTCCGGAACGCACGCGCCTGGATTGGCTAGCTCCGTGGCGACACCGCCGATGCGCTCGGTCCGGTCACCGCCGACGAATACGCCTCGAACGCGGCGCGGTACGACGGGCAGCTCCGAACCTTGCAGCGCGACTGGCTGCAGGGCATGGTGATGGTCAACATGATGAACAACGCCAACCTCGAGGCGCATCGCGTCGAAGTCGGCGTCTAGCCGCGGAAGGGCGTGCGCCACGACGCGTGCCAGAACGCCTGCGGTGTTGCACAGAAACTGTGCCCCGGACATTCTGCGTGCAATGCGCGGATCGGGCCTTGACGGCGTTCCGACGCGAGTGGAGACTGGAGCCGACTCCGGACCTGAAACGGCTCTGCTCGCGAGGGGATCATGGATCTCCGCATCGCGGCCGCCATCGAGCGCCTGGACGAGGCCATCGTCGCGTGCGGAAGGCTAAACGAGCGCACGCTCGCGGCGTCCGCCGGCCTGTCGCTCTCGCGATTCCGCCACCTCTTCCGCGCGTGCCTGACCTGCACGCCCCATCAGTACGCGCGGCGCGCGCGGCTGATTCGGGCGGCGGTGCTCCTGCAGCGCGGTGACGTGCAGGTCAAGGCCGTCTGGATCGACCTCGGGTTCAAGTCGGCGGCGCATTTCAGCCGCGTGTTCCACGCGCAGTTCGGCATCCGGCCCAGCGGCTTCCGCACCCGCGGGGCGGGCGCCAGCCGCGGCGCCCGGCCCTGACCGGCCTCCAGCCACGCCAGTCAACCGACAGCCACCGCAGGCAACCGATCGCGATTGACGCGCCGGGGAGCCGGCCACAGATTGCGTGCGGACCCGTCCGGTCGCCCGTGGCGCGGCAAGTCAGGAGGTGCGGACATGCCCAAGGTCGGAGTGGAGTGGATCAACAACTACGACTGGCTCAACCAGCTCTCGCACGAACACGAGGATGCCGGCGGCTTCTTCGACGAACTCGTGCAGCATGCCGGCTGGATCGGGTCGTTCAACTGGGGCGACGGGAACGCCTGGGAGGACGACTTCAAACGCCCCGACAAGAGCGGGCACGCGCCCGACTGGGTGGACGCCGTGGACTTCTGCTACTTCACCGGTCACGGGAGCCCGTGGGGGTTCTACTTCCGATCCGACGTGCCCGACGACGGGCAGGCCGAATCGGATCACGTGAGCGGCGCGCTGAACGGCGACGTGCGGCTGGGCCGGGTCAACCTGGAGTGGCTCGCGCTCGAGGTGTGCAACACCCTGCAGTGGGAGGCGGCGAGCGGCGGCACCACCTGCAACGTGTTCGACCGGTGGCGGGCGGCGTTCGAGGGCCTGCACATCATGTGCAGCTTCACCACGACCAGCCTCGATCTCGCCACGCCTGGCCGGTACTTCGCGGCGTTCCTCGACGGGCGTTGGCCGTCGGTGGTCTTCGGCCTGCCGGCATTCCTGTTCGGCCGCATCCCCCTGAAGGTGATTGACGCGTGGTTCGAGATGGCCAGCACGACGCAGCCGGACTGGGTGGAGGCCGCCGTGCTGTACGCCGGCAAGTCCGGCGCTGATCCGGGCGGCGACTATATCCATGGATGCGGGCCGGTGTCCGCCGATCCCCATCCGCACACCTACCGTGTCTGGATCCCGCACGCCTGCTGACGAAGGAGGGGCATCATGGCCGAGATTCCCGTGTTCCTGATGCACACCGAACTCATGAAGAAGGACCGGTTCGCGGCGATTGCCGCGCACCTGGGCGTGCAGGGCGAACTGACGGCGACCGGCGAGGCGATCTTCGTGCAGGACAAGACGCGCGCCCTCGCCTACGCCCAGCCCGGCTCGCGATTCGCGGGGCTGTTGTTCTTCACCGACACCTCGCAGGGCTTCGCGTCGCCGGTGACCGGCCGGCTGCCCGGCGAGAAGGTCGTGGAGGAGTGGGCCGGCGACTTCCTGAAGCGGTTCCAGCTCCTGCCGGTCCAGGCCGACAAGGGGCAGGTCACGGCCACCTTCACCAGCCGGACCCTGGTCCGCGAGTCCGTCATCGAAGACGGGGAGAAGGGCGGGAAGCCGCGGCGGGTGCCTCTGGCGGCGGAGGTGGCCGTCGAGGTGGGGGCGCACGGTTACCGCGTGACCGGCCCGCGGGCGAAGGTCCGGATGGCGTTCAAGGGTGCCAGGGGCCCGTTGTGGATTCACCGCGGCCTGTGGAACACCCTCGACGTGTTCGAGCGCCGTCCGCTGCTGTCCGAGGACGACGCGCACCGGAGGCTGACGGATCGGCTGTCCGGACGCGGGGCCACGGGGCGGGCGTGGCGCCTGATCGGGATGCGCCTGGCGTTCTTCGCCGGCGAATTTCGCGGCGGGCCGGATCTGCTGCTGCCGTACTACTTCGCGGAAGTCGAGTTCCGCGATCCGAAGGGCGACTCGCGCGAGGGGCAGGGACCGCGGCAGCTCATCCAGCTCCCGGCGTGCCCGTAGCACCCTGGCGCGCGTCATCGCAGACACCACGTCAGGCGCGTCAAGGGAGTCGTCAAGGGAGGCACCGTATGGGCTATAACAACATCCCGATCATCGTCGTGCTCTGGGAACACACCGGGTTCAGCGGCCGGCGGCTGGTGCTCACGGAGGATACGCCCGACCTGGGCGTCTACGGGTTCCACGACATGGCCTCGTCCATCGGCATCCACCCCGGGCCCAACTACGTCCCGGGCGCGAAGTACGAGGTCAGTTTCTACGAGCACAGCCTCTACGGCGGCGGCCAGCTCGTACTCACGGGGCCTGCGGCGTACCCCAGCCTGATCCGGCCCTACGGCTTCAACGACGTGATCTCGTCGGTCAATCTCAGCCAGGGTGCCCCGGGCACCGGGACCATCACGCCGATTCCGATCGTGGCCGAACTGTACGAGCACCAGAACTTCGCCGGGCGCAAGTTCATCGTCCTGCAGAACGTCTCGAACCTGCACACCTACGGCGCCTTCGGCGACATGGTCAGTTCCGTGAAGGTGATGCCGGGGCCGAACTTCGTGGCCGGGAGGAAGGTCAAGCTGTGCCGCGATCTCGGCGGCCTGGGCGGCAGCATCGAACTCGCCCCCGGGAACTACCCGGACATCCACGGGTCACACAACTTCGGGGACGTCTGCTCGTCCGTGTACATCAACTACTGAGGCGTGGGCCCGGCGTTCAGCGCGCCGACCACGCGCACCACGTCGCCGGTCCGGTAGAAGTCCACGGCGACAATCGTCGGCCGGAGCCCCCGTTCCGCCTCACACCGGCGCGCGCGCGCCAGCAGCGCGTCGTAGGCGTTCACGATGGCCGCGTTGCTGGGCTTCGGCGTGGGCGTGGTGTCGATCCAGTTGTTGATCAGGAACAACGACCCGTCGGTGCCGCCGCGATGCGGCGCGCAGCTGAACTCGCCGGGCGCCTTGAACTTGTACGGCGTCTCCTGCACCACGCCGGTCACGCCGAGCATCCACGGCACACCCGGCCGCCCGGACTCGGTGAACACCACCACGCGCTGCCGCGTGTCCACCAGTTCCTGCAGCGTCGGCCACGGTGCGCGTCCTGATCCCCGGTAGACCAGGTCGCTCAACCCGGCCCGGTCGAACTCCGCAGCCAGGTCCTGCGGCGTCACATAGTCCTCGACGACGAGCAGCACGACCTCGTCCGGATGCTGCGCCAGGAATTCGTAGAGCGTCGTGAGCCACGGTCCGAGGGGCTGCGCGCCGAGTTCGCAGAACCCGTGACAGAGGTAGAGGCCGCTCGGCCCTGTCTCCTGGCCCGCGAAACGATCGCGGATCCGCATGGCCGCATCGACGCCCTCCTTGCCGACCGCCTCCTCCAGCTTCGCGCGCGAGGTCGTTTCGGCGTCGAGATCCGTCTTCACGAGCCCCGCCACCGGCCGCCCGTAGTGCACGTCGATCAGGAAGGCGCGCACGCCGTCGGCCAGCTGACTGGCGAGGCCGCGCTCGTGCTGCGGGAACATCCAGCCGGGCACGTCGGCCGCCGACATGGCGTTGTGGGCACCGGCAAACGACACCTGATCGAGAGGCCTGCCGCACAGGTCCGCCGACCCGTTGCAGAAGCCCCGGGCCACCGCGCCGACGGTGCTCTCGCGCCTCGTCATCGCGAAGACACCGGCGGCCAGCGCGAGCGCGACGGTCAGGGCCACGGCGACGCGCCGCCAGTTGGCGCCGACGCCGGCGGCCTGGCCCTCCGGCGTCTCGGCACCGACCAGCGCGACCAGCAGGAGAATGCCCTCACGGACGCCGAAGAACACGCACGCGCCGCCGATGATGAGGATGATCCACTCGGCGGCTGCAGCCGGGTGGCGCACCGCCAGAAGGCCGAGCGCGCAACTCAGCACGGCGCGGGCCAGCCGTCCCCACGCCCGACCCGGCGGGTTCGCCACCAACGCTGCCACGCGGCCGGCCAGGTCGGACGCCGAATACCGGCCGAGCAGCGAGTGGGCCGACGCGGCAAAGACCACGCCGGTGGCCGCCAGGGTCAGGGCGAATGCCCTGATGCCGGCCGTGACGACGGTCCAGATGCCGGCCAGCGCGTCCTGCGTCAGCGGGTCAGCACCTGCCGTCCTGACCACCCAGCCACCGACAGGCAGCACAGCCAGCAGGAAGATCCCCGCGGCCGTCAGATCGACCGACAGGCGGAGAAACGCGTCGCGCCTGTCGCGGGCCAGCCACAGCCCGGCGGCCAGCGCGACGACGCCCAGCAGGAGCACCACCGTGGCGCCGCGCGCCAGGGCACGGGCCAGGCGCCACGATCCGATGACGGCTCCGGTCACGCGCGAGTGCCAGTCGGCACCGACGAGAACCTGGACCCGGGCGGGAATCCGCTCGGCCACCTCGGGACTGACGTGGGCGGTCGCGCTGCGGAGTATGGCCCCGACGTCGGGAATCGACAGCGCCACGTTCCGGCCCTGCTCCGACATCATCGCTGCGTGCGCCGTCCGTACCCCGGCCTGCACGGCCCGCCGGAACGCGGGCGACGACACCGTGCCCTGCGCCGCGGCGGCCACCATCGGCTTGAGAGCCGTGAGGTCGGGCTTGGCCGCCAGTACCGCCCCGGTCACGCGGTCGGCCACGTAGGCCGACACCCGGGGATCGGAGAGGGCGGCCCCGACCGTGGACGCGAGCCCGTCCGAAGTAAGCAGCATCTGCCGCGTCTCGAACACCAACCCCCCGAGGACCACGGCCGCCACGCCGATCAGCAGCAGAACTGTCGACGCGACAGACGAGGTTCGGGAGGTCATGGTGTACGGCCGCCTATTTCTGCAACTTCACTTCATTCAGCGCCACGGGCGAGATGCCGAAGTGCTCGAGTTCGAGCTGGTTGCCGTCCTTGTCCTTCTCGATCTTCACCGCGTAGGCCAGGACGCCCTTGCCGTTGCCGTCCTTGTCGAGCTGCAGCTCGATCAGCGAGAACGGGTAATCCATGGTTCGCGGGTTGTTGCGGGCCTCCCAGTACTCGATCCGGCGGTCCGTCAGGATGATCACGCGGCTCGTGCCGTCTTCCTTCATGATCCGCCGGGCGAACTTGATGTCCCAGCCGGTCTTGCGGGGCACCTGCACGTACCCGACCCGCGGCTTCACCTTCTGCAGGGCTTTCAGCAGGCCGTCCTGCTTCTTCTCCACGAACGCCGACACCAGGGACTCGCGCTCCTCCGGCGTCGAGAGGCGCTCGAGCGCGATGTTCACCGTACCGGTGTTCGGACCTGCGTTCATGTTCACCATGAACGCGGTCCACAGGAGCTTGTCGCTCTTCTTGTCCTGGGCCGAACCCGACACCGCCAGCACGGCGACCAGAGTCACGGCCAGCGCAGCGGCCCACCAGCCCGTACGCGTCGTCATCGTTCCCTCCATGGGCTGCCCCGGCAACCCGGATTCACACTGACATCTGAAACGAAAATCGTACAACAGGATTCGGGGCGAGGCACCTGTTCGTTTTGCCAGTGCGGCCGACTCGGTGACCCGCACCGTTCGCAGGTACAATCGTCCCACGCGGTCGATGAATGGCACCTTTCTCTTTCCCCTCCGGCCCTCGGCCGGTTTGCCGCCGTCGAGACGACGACGACGGCGGCTTCGCCTGTTTTTCGCGGCAACGCTGACCATCCTGGCCGGGCTGGCGGCGGCGCTCTACGTGCCGCCAGTGCAACGCGTCCTGTTCTCACGCACGACAGCCTGGCTCGAGACTCGCCACGGCTTGATCGTCCGGGCCGCGACGGTCCGACTCGATCCGCTGGCGCTGCGCGTCTCGCTCGAGGGTGTGACCATCGCGCAACGGCGGACGCCGGGCAGCCCGTTCTTCACGGCCGCCCTCGTGGATGCCG
Source organism: uncultured Vicinamibacterales bacterium (assembly GCA_964396055.1). Classification (GTDB taxonomy): domain Bacteria; phylum Acidobacteriota; class Vicinamibacteria; order Vicinamibacterales; family JAKQTR01; genus CAYJPV01. The sequence continues at coordinate 19,523 of CAYNDV010000075.1, forward strand.
ATGCGGCGGCCGGTGTCTTGTCGGGCCGGCCCGTCATCGAACGCCTGCGCCTCGTCGCCCCCCATGTGGACGTGCGGGCCATCCAGGCTGACGGCGGCGGCGACGGCCGCTGGCGCGGCCTCGCGCCCCTCCAGGTGAACGATCTCGAGGTGGAGAACCTGTCGCTGACCGCCGGCGGGCGGGATACGGCGTCCGTCGAACTCAGGGGACTCACACTGCGCGCGACAGGCGGCGCACCAGGCCGATTGCAGGTCACCGCCACACGGCCAGGAACCCTGGTGCTGGGCATCGGCGATGCGACGATCCCGTTCGAAACCATCGCCGGCCGGTTCACGCTCGACGGCAGCCGCCTCACCATTTCATCGGTGCATGGCGGTCTCGCGGCGGGTGAGGTCACGACCAGCGGACAACTCACCTTCGACGCCCCGGCGCCGCTCGCGCTCGATGTCGCAGCCACGCTCGACCTTGGGCGAACGGCCGCCTGGTGGAACCTGCCGCCGGCGGTCACGGGCACGGCCCGGCTGAGCGGCCGCGTCACCGGACCCTTCCAGTCGCCGAGCGCGACGGTGCGGGCGGATGCGGCGTCGGTTGCCTGGTCGGCGTTGACGGGCGCGCGGGTGTCGGCCGAGGGCACCGTGGACAGCACCGGCATCGACCTCGCAGCCGTCGAACTGACGGCTCCGTCGGCCCACGCCAAGGGCAGGGGCCGCCTGGCCTGGAGCGAGATGGATGATCCGAGCCGTCTCACCGTCGACTGGCGCACGCCGCTGCTGCGGTCCCTGGCTCCACTGGTGGAGCTCGAACCGGAGGACGTCCCCCGTGTGGCCGCAACGGGAACGGCCGATCTGAGCTGGCCGGGCTTTCTGCCGGGCCTTGCCGGTCTTGGCGGGACCGTGCGCGCGGCGCTCGCGTCGGGACAGCACGACGGCCTCGACCGCGGCGATGTGCTCCTGGATGGCGGACGCGCGCGCTGGCGCGTGCGCTGGCGACAGGCCCTGCCGGGCCCGACAACCCTCCAGGCGGATCTTCAGGTCGGCCTCGATGCGGACCGGTTCGCACGTTCATCGGTCGGCGGCACGCTGGCCGTCGAGAGTGACGATGTGCCTGCGGCCCTGCGGCGCCTCGTCGAACTCGACGCGCTCGCGCCCGATTCGGTGCTGCTCGCCCTCGACGCCGGCCGCGTGGATGCCACCGGCACGGTCGACGGCACCGTCGCGGCTCCGCGCTGGCATGCGGACGTGCGTGCCGGGGACGTCTCCGTCGCGGGCCTCGCGGGCATGACCGTGTCCGGCACCGTGGCCGTCGATACCGAAGCACTCGATATCAGCCGCCTGGAGGTACGCGCGCCCGGGAGCCGCCTCGAAGCCACCGGCGTCGTCCGATTCGGCGAGGCGCCGGGGCAGGGTGCGTTCTCCGGCGTGGTGGATCCCGCCTGGGCCGGGACGCTGCACGTTCCCGCCGAGTGGACCATCACCGGCCCCGTGACCGTCACGGGCCGATGGCCGGCCGAGGCAGAGGGCGCCGACCTCGCCGTCGACCTCGACGCGGAGCAGGTGGCACTGGGAGGACGCGCCGCGGGCGACGTCAACGGACGCATCACAATTGCGGACCAGGATGTTGCGGGAAGGTTCGCCGCGCCCCTGCTGGGCGCCACGGCCACCGGGTCGTTCACCCTCGACGACCCTGGGTCCGCGCGCCTGCGGGTGGACCTGACGGAGGCGGACCTCGCGCGACTGCTGGCGACCGGTGGCATCGCGGATGACGTGCTCGACGGCGTGCGGGTGCGCGTGAGCGGATCGCTCGAGGCGCGGGGTGACGTCAGCGATCCCGAGCGGGTCGCCGCCTCTGCCCGTCTCACGCACGCGGATGGTAATGTCCGGGGGCAGCCGGTCACTCTCTCCGCGCCGGC
>CAYNDV010000076.1:0-1781 GCA_964396055.1 uncultured Vicinamibacterales bacterium
CTGGCGCTCGCAAGAGCGTGGGGGTTCGAATCCCCCCTTCCGCACCAGCCTTCGCCCGACCTCAGCCTGCGCGACCTTCGGTCGAGCTACGGCCAGGCAGGCCACCCCACACCAGCAAAGGCTGTCTCGCCGTAGCCGCGGGAGGAACGGATCACCCCGGACCGTGGCGCAGGCGGACGGTTATCGCGGGATCCGTTTCGCCCGCAGCTCGTCGAAGAACGCCACCACCGCCGGGTCCTTCATGAAGTCGTAGCGGTAGTTCGGGCCGTAGTCCACCCACAGTTCTTCGCTGGCGGCGATGTCGCGCAGCGCCACGATCCGCACGAACGGCGGCTCGCAGATCTTCTCGAACCGCACGTTCTGGAACTCGGCCGGCGCGTAGTTCATCCGCGTGAAGACGTTGCCGGCGATACCATCGATGGTCGCGAGGCCGCCGGTGTGCGGTTTCGCGCAGTCGAGCAGCCCCATCATGTAGTGCCAGCGGTCCGCGGCGAGGCGGCGGAAGTACTCGGCCTCGGTGACGAACTCGCCCGTGTAGGCGCCGAGGTACGCGCCCTTGGGGATGGACACCGTCGTGAAGACCCCGTTGCCCGCGTGCGGAATCCGGGACGGGCGGATCTCGAGGGCAGACTCGTAGGCCGTCTGGCCGGAAGGCCCCGCCACCGTCGTCACGACAAGGATGGCTGACAGCAGGGACCGCCGCAGCGTTCGTGTCATCTACCGCTCTCCCCCCGGATCGGGCCGGGCCGCGTCGGACCATTCTGCCACCGCTCGCATGCGAGTGGGCGGTCCGGTGGTATCCTTCCCCCTCGCGAACGAGGTGTGATGCCGAACCTGCACCGCCTGCTGACGGTCGACCCGGAGGCCGACCTGTCGCGCACCGCGCACGACCGCGGCGTTGGAGGGCCGTAGTGGCCGGGCGTCGCACGGCTGCCGCGTGTGCCCTGGTCGCGGTGCTGGCCGCGGCGGCGCCGGCGCGAGAGGCCACACCGCAGACCCGCGGCGTCACCGCGTTCCTCGCCCTGCTCGACCGGTACCAGCGCGGCGAACACGACGTGGTCGTGGCGGTGCTGGCGCGCTGGCCCGCGGACGACATCAGGATGGCGGTGCCCGAGCCGCTCATCGAGCAGATGAGCGCGTCGCGACTGCGGTCGCTGGCCGCGCTCCATCTCGATCTCATGCTCGCCGGCGTCTCCACCGATCACGCGATGCCCGCTGCCGAGCGGGCCCTGCGGCGCCTGGAGACCACAGATCGCGTCTCCCGACCGGGGATCGAGCCGGGCGCCGGCAACGCGGAGTTCTCTCTTCGGTGGCGTATCGCGGCAGCCAGCTTCCTGCTGTGGAGCAAGGGCGCCATGGCCGCAGGCAGACTCCTGGATGGAGGCTGGCCGCTCCGGGACGACCCTCGACTGGCGCTGCTCGAGGGCAGCATCCAGGAATGCTCGGCCACCGACGCCTGGAGCGGCATGGAACCGCTGTCCATCAGAACGTCGATCTCGTCCCGGTGGAACGAGTTCGGTGCCGGGGAAAGAGGGCGCCGCTCTGCCCTCCTCGCGGCGGAGGCGCACTACCGCAAGGCGCTGGCAGGGACACCGACACTGGCCGAGGCACGACTGCGGCTGGGGCGCGTTCTGGCCATCCTGGACCATCCCGCCGACGCCAGACGGGAGCTCGAGCGGGCGACTGTCGACGCACCGGCGGGATACCTCAGGTACCTGGCGGAGTTGTTTCTCGGTACGCTGGATGAGCGGGACGGGCAGTACGGGGCGGCGGAGGCCCGG
>CAYNDV010000076.1:1881-10886 GCA_964396055.1 uncultured Vicinamibacterales bacterium
GGCAGTTCCGACGCGGGATGGGCAGAGGTGCGGCGGGCGTTCGCGCCCCACCCCGCCAGGCGCGGAGAGCCTGCCGATCCGTGGCTGATGTACCGGGACGCGCAGGCCTGGCAACTCGGCGACCTGGTCGGGTACCTGCGTGAGGGGGCGCGGCGATGACGCAGGCCTGGAGGTGGCTGCCCACGCTGGCGCTGCTCGCGGCCACCTGCGTCTGGGGCCGGATGCACGCCCAGGAACGTCCGGTCTTCCGCAGCCGCGTTGACGCCGTGCGTATCGATGTCCTGGCCACGGATCGGGGACGGCCCATTGCCGGCCTGACGGCTTCCGATTTCGAAGTCCGCGACAACGGTGTCCTGCAGACCGTCGATCTCGCCACCCAGGCCGACACGGTGCACGCGGTGCAGGTCCTCGACACCAGCGGCAGCACCCAGGGCCAGACCCTCGCCCAGTTGAAGGACGCCGTGCGCACCGTGGCCGGCCTGCTCCGGCCAGGCGATCGCACGACCCTGCTGACCTTCTCGGAGCGCATCGTCCTGCACGCGGAGGCCGCTGAGCCCGCCGCTGTTGTGAGGGCCATCGACAGCATGCAGGAAGGGGGCCGCACGTCCCTGCGCGACGCGCTCTACGCGGGACTGGCGTTCGCGACACCGGATCAGGGCCGCTCGCTGGTGATGGTGTACTCCGACGGCGGCGAGAACTCGAGCTGGCTTTCGGACTGGAACATCGTCGATGCCGTGCGCCGGTCCGAGGTTGTCATCTACACCGTCGGCGTGATGGCACCCACCCGGGTGCCAGGCGGGCAGCCACACGAGACGTCACGCGAGATCCTGATGTCCCAGGTAGCCGCGCGTTCGGGCGGCTCGTACCTGCGCACGTCGAGCGACAAGCCCCTGGCCCAGGTGTTCACCGAGGTCCTGACGGAGTTCCGCTCCCGGTACCTGATCACCTACACGCCCCAGGGGGTGAAACGAGACGACGGATGGCACGGTCTCTCCGTGAAGCTCAGGAATCGCCCTGGCAAGGTGCAGGCGCGGACGGGCTACCAGGCCTCAACGCCTGCACGTGAGGCACCGAGGTAACCGTGAGCGCCGTGACACCCGATCGTTTGTTGAACCTCACCGTCGAGGCCTCATGTTGAATCTGCACCATCATCTGCTGACGGTCATTCCGGAGGTGGCTGACGCCCTGGCTGCGGGCCGCCCCGTGGTGGCTCTGGAGTCCACGGTCATCAGCCACGGCATGCCGTATCCGGCCAACCTCGAGACGGCCCGCGAACTCGAGCAACTGGTGCGCGACACCGGCGCCGTGCCCGCCACCATCGCCGTCGCCGACGGCGCGATCAGGGTCGGCCTCGAGGATGCGCTCCTGCGGCGCCTGGCCAACGGCCAGGAACCGGTGCGCAAGCTCAGCCGCCGCGACCTCCCGGTGGGCCTCGCCCAGAGCGGCCTGGGGGCCACGACCGTGGCCGCCACCATGATCGCGGCGGCGGCAGCGGGCATCCGGGTCTTCGCCACGGGCGGCATCGGCGGCGTCCACCGCGAGGCGCAGGCCACCTTCGACATCAGCGCCGATATCCTGGAGCTCGCCCGCACCTCCGTGGCCGTCGTCTGCGCCGGGGCGAAGTCGATCCTGGATTTGGGCCTCACGCTCGAGGCGCTCGAAACGCACGGCGTGCCCGTGCTCGGCTACCGCACCGACACGTTCCCGGCGTTTTACTGCCGCACCTCGGCCTTTCCGGTGGACGCGCGCGTCGAATCGCCGGCCGAGATCGCCCGCATCTGCCGCACCAAGTGGGATCTCGGCCTCGACGGCGGAATCCTGGTGACCCACCCGATTCCCGAGGCCCATGCGATGGACCCGGCCCTCATGGCCGGGGCCATTGACACGGCGCTCGACGACGCGAAGGCCCGGGGGGTGGGCGGGAAGGCGCTGACGCCGTTCCTGCTCGCGCGCGTCAACGACCTCACGCAGGGCCGATCGCTGGCCGCAAACATCGCGCTCATCCGGAACAACGCGGTGCTGGCGGCGCAGGTGGCCGTAGCCCTGGCAGACGAGTCGCGGAGGCCCGCATGAAACGCCTGTGCTCGATCGCCGTCCTGATCGCCACCTCCGCGTGCGCAGGCGCGCCCGGCACCCGGGACGCGGGCCCGCCGTTTGTCGGCGGCTCGTCGCCGCAGATCGCCGTGGTGGCCGGCCACGAGAACCGCAGCGAAGCCGGGATCGGCGCGCTGCTGCCGTGGGCCGATCGCCTGTGGTTCGTCGCCTACGTGGCGCACAAGCAGGGCGAGGGCACGGGCCTCTACTGGCTCGACGAGTCGATGCGGATGCACAAGCACCCGGCGAGCGTCGTCGGCACCTTCACGAACCGCTTCATCCATAACCCGTCGAACCAGGCGTTCCTCGGGCCGCACCTCATCGACACGAAGGGCGGGGTCCGCACGATCGACGCGCTGAAGACGTTCCGCCTGACGTCGGTGATGGACCACCTCACCGACCCGGAGCACAAGGTCTACGTGCTTGCGATGGAGGGGGAGTTCTTCGAGGTGGACGTCCGGACGCTCGAGACGCGTCAGTTGTTCAACCTGGTCAAGGAACTCGACATCACCGGCACGGTGCACTTCAAGAGCGCGTTCTCGGCCAACGGACGCGTGGTGGTGGCCAACAACTCGTATTACGAGGCGGACCACCTCGGCACGCAGGCGTCCGGCCGCCTGGCGGAGTGGGACGGCCGCACGTGGACGATCCTGGAACGGAAGCCGTTCGTGGAAGTGGCGGGCAAGACGTGGGCGGCCGGGACGTACGGGAGCCCGATCTTCGCCACGGGCTGGGACCGGGGCTCGGCCATCCTCAAGGTGTACGCGAAAGGCCGCTGGCTCACCTACCGCCTGCCCAAGGCGGCGCAGACGTTCGATCACGCCTGGAACACCGAGTGGATGCGCATCCGCGACGCCCAGACCGAGCGGCTGCTGATGGACCTTCACGGCCTGTTCTACGAACTGCCCGTGCAGATCTACGACGGGCGTATCCTGCCGATCCGGCCCATCAGCGCGCATCTGCGCATGGTGCCGGACTTCTGCTACTGGCGCGGCCTGTTCGTGATGGGCGGCGACCAGACGGACCGGTCGTACGGACAGCCGCAGACCGGGCTGTGGTTCGGACAGATCGATGACCTCTGGCAGATGGGCAAGCCGGCCGGTTGGGGCAGCGTGTGGCACCGCGACGCGGTGGCGCCGGGCGTGCCGTCGGATCCGTTCCTGATGACGGGGTTCGACCAGAAGTCACTGCACCTCCAGAACCACGGAGCTGCGCCCCTGCGGGTGACGGTGGAGGTGGATGTGCTGGGCGACGGCACGTGGGTGCGCTACGGCGCGTTCGACGTTGCTGCCGGCGGCTACGCCCACCACGAGTTCGCGGACGCCTACAGCGCCCACTGGGTCCGCGTCGTCGCCGACAGCCCCGGTCGCGCCACGGCGACGTTCTTCTACCGGTAGCGACGAGTACGCGATACTGGTGAGGCTGGATCTGGCTGTCCGGCCGTACCCATCACCTGTGCCCGGACGCGGGCCGAGCCTTGCGGGCGCGCGTTGAGCCCGGCCGCGCCGGCCGGTCTGCGGGGGCACGTGTGACGTCCGGACTGGTCCCTCAGGAGGAATCGATGCCCCGTCGTCTCGTTGTTGTGACTGTCGCCGTCGTCATCTGTGCCGCCGCCGCCGTCCTCGCCCAGCGCCCAACCGTGTCGGACGACAAGGACTGGGCGAAGCAGGCCGTCGCCCTGAAGGGCGCCCGCGAAGCCGAGGTCATCGTCCGCGTGGGCGACGTGGACAATCTCGGCTTCGGCTGGCCCGACGGTTTCGACCCGTTCTGCGGCCGGATGACCCAGGCGCACGCCTACCCGTGGGAGGCCTCGACGGCCGATACGCCCGGGCTCGACCGCATCCTACTCTCGTCGAAGTTCAAGCCCGACGTCGAGCACGCGTGCAGCAGTGACGGGTACAGCGCCGCGTTCGAGCCGGCCACCTCGAAGCCCGTCGCGTTCACGATTCCCACCACGGCCGTCCAGGGCGTCACCGTCGCGAACGCGTTCCTGCAGTTGTTCATCGACGACTTCCAGGCCCCATCGTTCTGTTCGACCTTCCAGGTGTCCATCAACGGCTCGCGGTGCGTCGAGTGCGAGAAGGTCATCAACGCCATCGATCAGACGGGCCCCGTCGGCAAGCTCGTCTCCCTGCCGCTGCCCGAGGAGTTCTTCGGCGCCATCGCCAGCGGCGCGCCCCTGGCCGTGTCGATCGACGAGGTGACCGGCGCGGCCGACGGCTTCGCCATCGACTTCGTGCGCCTGCTCGTCAACCGCAAGCGCGAGAACAGCTGCACCGGCACGATTCGCGGGGTCGTGCGCGAGCAGGACACCGAGACGCCCATCGCGAAGGCCCGGGTGTTCCTGGCCGATCAGACGGCGGTCCAGACCGACGCGCAGGGACGTTTCACGATGACCAGGGTCCCCACCGGATTCGAGGTGTTGCGGGCCTCGGCGCCGGGGTACAACGACGGCTCGGGCGCCGCCGACGTGGGGCCTGACGACGACAACCCCGAGGTCACCATCCACCTGGCGAAGGGCAAGCAGGCCGTGTTCGACACGAAGACGGTGAAGGTGGGTGAGGCCGTCACGCTGAACACCATCCTGTTCGATCAGGGCAAGGCCGTCCTGCGGCCCGAGTCGATGCCCGAACTCGACAAGGTGGTGGCGTTCCTCAAGGCCAATCCCGGCGCCGAGATCGAGCTGTCGGGCCACACCTCGTCCGAGGGAGAGGCGGCGTTCAACCGGTCGCTGTCATACCGCCGCGTGAAGGCGTGCAAGGACTACCTGGTGTCGAAGGGCGTCGACCAGGGCCGCGTGGTCGCGCAGGGCTTCGGCCCGGATCGGCCGGTCGCCCCGAACGACACCGAAGCGAACCGGGCGAAGAACCGCCGGGTGGAGATGCGCATCGTCAAGCTGTAACCGGGAGGAGGATCTCGATGGACGCACGATGCCGCTGGCGAGGCGGGTTGGGACTGCTGGTGCTGGTGGCCGTCTGCGGCAGCCCCGTGGGCGCGCAGCCGCCCGCGCAGCCGTTCGCGCCGGAAGTGGCGAAGGCGGAACAGGCGATGAACGGCCTGCAGCAGGCGCTGCTGTCCGAGTTGCGCGCCGCCATGGAGAAGGGCGGCCCGGCGGCGGCCGTCACGGTCTGCCACGACCAGGCCGTGGCCATCGCTGAGCGGGTGGCGCGCGAGCAGGGGATCGTGCTCGGCCGGACGGGTCACCGGGTGCGCAATCCGGCGAACGCCCCGCGTGCGTGGGCGAGGGCCGCCGTGGATCAGGGCGCCGGGACGAAAGCGGCGGGCCATCGCCTGCAGGCCGTCGATCTCGGCGATCGCGTCGGCGTGCTGCGCCCGATCGGGACGGTCGACATGTGCCTGCGGTGCCACGGGGCGCCCGATGAGGTGCAGCGGAACGTCGGGGCCGCGCTGGCGAAGGACTACCCGCAGGACCGGGCCACGGGGTTCGCCGTCGGCGATCTGCGCGGCTGGATGTGGGCCGAGGTGCCGAAGACGAAGTAGGGATGGCCCGGCGAGGCGGTGCCACCGCGGCACGGCCTCGCCGGCCCGATCGCTCAGAACCGCCAGCCCACGTTGAGGAACCACTGGCGCCCGGGTTCGGGCACGCGCGTGCCCGTGCGGAACGGGTCGCGCTGGTACGACAGCGCATCCACGTAGTACCGGTCGAAGAGATTCGACACGCCAGCCGTCACGCTCGCGCGCTGCCACCGCCAGCCGGCCGACAGGTTCGTGACGGCGGCGCCGGGCGTGGGCTGCTCGCCCAGGTCGGTGTCGACCCGCGTCTGGTCGCCAGTGACCAGTTGCTCGACGACGGCGAACAACCGGCCGTCGTCGTACCGCAGGCGGGCGCGGGCCCGCAATGCGGGCATCTCCGCGAGGGGACCGGCCGCGATGCCGAGGCTGAGGTCGCCGTCCTGGGTGCCGCGCACGGCCGACAGGTCGCCGGACAGGAAGAGCCGCGATCCCAGCGGCACCGACGCCGACAGGTCGACGCCGCCCAGCCGGGCATCCACGTTGGCGTACGATCGGGCGCGCGCGTTCATCACGCCGGGCACCATGCCGCGACGGGCCTGGTCGTAGACGGCGATGTACTCGTCCACGCGGTAGACGTAGCCCTGGACGCTCACCGTGGCGCCGGCGCGCGTCCACGTGGCAGAGGCATCGAGCCCGGTATTGCGCGCGGGACGGAGGCCGGGGTTCCCCACCCAGTCGGTACCCATCCGCTGCAGCGCGAAGTACCGCTCGTTGGCCTCGGCCACCCGCGCCGTGTGACCGGCCGCCACGCTCACCTGCACGGGACCCGCCTGGCGGATGAGTTTGACCTTGGCTGCCGGCAGGACGTCCGCGCGCGACGTGCTGCGCGTGCCGTGATAGGCGAAGTACAGGTTCGTGTTGGCGAGCGCCTCATCCGCCCGGCTGCTGACGTAGTCGAGCCGCGCCCCGATCTCGAGGCTGGTGTTCGAACCGAGGGCGCGCTGCCAGTCGGCGAATCCCCCGGCCGTGCCGATGACGACATCCGGCAGCGACGCCTGCGGCGCGTACTGCCGCCCCGCCAGCAGCGTTGAGCTGTTCCACTCGCGGCGCACGACTTCGACGCCCGTCGTGAGGGTGGCGGCGGACGCCTCAAGGCGACCGCCCGTGGTCCGCGTGTCGGCCTGCGTGCCCATCGAGTAGCCGCGGGGCATGCCGGTTGACGACGTTCGATACTCGTCCGTCATCCAGTGGTCCACCTGCGTCAGGTACACCTGCGCCTGCAGGGCGCTGAAGGGACCCGCTTCGGTCGCGTCGAGCCGCACGGCCGCGCGATCGGTGACGTCCCACACCCCGTCCATCTGGAGGTACGGATAGAGCACGTGACTGGCATCCTGGCGGGTGTAGGACGCCTGCACGCGGCTGGTGTCCGCCACGCGCACGACCGCGCGTCCCCAGCCCGTCCCCACGGAGAACGCATCGCTGTCGCGGGCTGCCACCGTGTAGTTCGTGGCCGCGGTGAAGCTCAGGCCGTCGCCGCTGCGGTACGGATCTGCGCGACGGTACGAGGCACCGCCGAGCACGACCAACCGCCCGGCCCCGTACGACGCGGTCATCGACGGATTGGCGTACCCGGCTGCGCCCAGCCCGATGGACGCCGTGCCGTGCCACCCGGCACCCGGCCGGCGGGTGACGATGTTGACCAGGCCGCCGAGGCTGCCCTGGTGCCGGACGTCGAAGGGGCCCTTCTCCATCTCCACGCGCTCGACTTCGGCAAAGTCCACGTGGAACGCCGGCGGGTCCATGTGGTTCGGGCAGGCGCCGTAGGTCCGTTGCCCGTCAATCAGGACGTTCAAGTCGCGGCTCTGGAAACCGCGCACCACCACCTCGTTGGCGATCCCGCCCTTGCGCAACTGCCAGGCGCCGGGCGCTGCGGCCAGGGACTCGCCGACGTCGCGCGCGCCGCTCTCCCGCAGCGCGGCCGTTTCGAGACTGTGGCGCGGTGCGCCCGCCAGCACGGTGACCACCTCGTGCACCGACTGCACCTCGAGCACCGCCTCCAGCGTGCAGGTGGCGTCGTCGCCCGCGAGTTCGACCCCCGCGGCGGTGTGCGGCTCGAATCCGTCCAGGTCCACGCGCACGTCGTAGCGGCCCGGCGGCAGCCCGGCCACGACAAACGCGCCCAGTTCACTGCTGACGGCCCGCCACACCGCACCGCTGCGGACGTCGGTCACCGTCACGTGGGCGAAGGGCAGGCGGGCGCCGTCCCGGGCACGGACCTGTCCCGACACGCTGGCCGCGAAGGCCTGCGGCGCGCACGCCAGCAGACAGGCGAGCGTGGAGCCCGCCACCAGATTCCGATACGAACGCATGTGACACACTCCTCACGGACCACGATCATCACCACCGGCGTCGCGCACGGCCCGCACGGCCCGCACGGCCCGCACGGCTCGCACGGCCTGGCTGGTCCGCCGCGCACGCGCGACGGACCTGGGCCGGCACCGCTGTGCGGCGCACGACGCGATCAGGACGCGGAGACGGTGGAGTGGTCGGGAGGATGGTCGAGGGGACGCTCGTGCCCGACGGCGGGCCCGGCATCACGCACGGCAGGCGTGCCCCTGGACCCGGCGGGCCGTGGCAGGCTGAACGACGCAGCGGTCAGGAACGGCCGCAGGGTCGGCAGGCCGGCGTCGTGCTCGTCGTGGGCCCCGCAGGCGCAGGCGGCTCTGACGCCCCAGCCCGTCGGCGACGGCTTGGGCCGGCAGCAGCAGATTCCGTTGGCGCAGCACCGGTCGTCGGTGTGGAAGAGGCCGTCCACGACCGGCAGCACCGCCGCCCACAACCACGCGAGCACCAGCAGGGCACTGGTGGCGCGGGCGATCCGAAACCACGTTGGACGCGGGCGGTGCACGATCATGGATGGCCCTGCGGACGGCACCCTCTGCTGACAGACGATAGCGCATGATGCCATCCGGCCGGCAATGCTGGTATGACGCCGGTCATGTGGCGATCGGATTGGCGGCCGGTGCCAATTCAGTGTTGGCGCGCCCGCGCGCCGGAGTACACTGCCACCGGAGGCCCCCACATCATGCCCGACTGGCTGATCTACGCGCTGCGCGTCCTCGTGTTCCTCAGTCTCGCGTCCGGTGCGTATCGCGGCTACAAGGAACTGCGCGGCCGCGGACCGGCGCCGTTCGTGGCTCACACGGTCAACACGCTCCTGCTGCTGATCTACACCGTCAGTGCGACGATGCTGATCATCGCGTATTTCGCATTCGTCTGGCCGGGCTACCTGGCGGCGTTCGTCCTGGCGGTCCTGGTCTATGTCGTGGGCGGGTTCAAACTCGTCGGCTGGGCGATGGGGACCATCCACCGTCGATTCGGCGCCGAACCCGGCTGGCGGACTGGGCCTGGCGCGTAGGGACGCGCGGCGGGACGCG
>CAYNDV010000076.1:10986-17705 GCA_964396055.1 uncultured Vicinamibacterales bacterium
GCCGAACCCGGCTGGCGGACTGGGCCTGGCGCGTAGGGACGCGCGGCGGGACGCGCGGCGGGACGCGTGGCGGGACGCGCGGCGGGAGAGCCCGGCCGGCTCCGGCCCGGATGGGCCGGAGCCGGCATGGATGCGGGATCTATTTCTTCTCGTCCTTCTTCGGCTCGGCGGATGCCGCCGCCGGCCCAGGCTGGGCACTCGGGTTGCCGAACAGCACCAGTTGCTCGGTGCCGACCGTCATGCCGACCTGCGGCGCGTCCTTGCCGCGGACCTGGGCCCCGTACTGGTAGAGCCCCCGCCCGATTCTGATTTCCTGAACCGACTGCAGGGTGTAGTTGCCACCGCCGGCCGCCACGATGTTGCCACCGCCGGCCGCCACGATGGACGCCGCCACCTGCCCAGTGAGGTTGGCGTGAGGATGGGCGACGACGTTGCCACCGCCGGCCGCGACGATATTGCCGCCGCCGGCCGCGACGATCCGTCCTGTCTGCTTGTTCACGTCGAAGAAGCCGATAGGATTGCCGTTGGCCAGCGTCTCGACCTTGATGGTGCCGCCCGCGATCGGCGTGAAGCGGTACGCGTACTCGACCGTCGAGCACCCGCGACGACCGCTGCGCTTGTAGCAATCCACCAGGCTGATCAGTTCGAGCAGGCTGTCCCAGCGGCCGCCGTTGTAGTTGCCGATGTTGCAGTCGCCGCCTTGCGGCCGATCGATACCCGCGCTGGTCGCCGAGAAGGCGTAGTCGATCCAGATGTCACCGCACACGCTGCGGCCGCGGAACCCCTCCGCCGAGCGCCGGTGATCGTTCTCACTGATGCGCTCCCATTGGGCACTGGCGGTGCCGGCCATCAGGGTGACCAGCAGCACACCGGCCAGTATCGGCACGACGACGTTCTTGGGGGACATGGGTGGCTCCTTACAGTAGACGGCGCTCCTCGCCCGCGCCCGCGGGACGGAATGAGCACCTGGTGGTTAAGCCCGGCGACAGACTAGACCCAATGCGATCACGAGTCAAGGCTCGATCGCGCCGCCTCACTCCTGACCGGTGACGATGAACGGCGCCCAGAAGAACGGATGCGGATACCGCTGCCGCAACTCGAGCGCCGAGGCCCGCAACGCCGCCGCAGGCCCGGTTCCCCCGCGCAGGCGGCGATAGAACCCCTCCATCAGGATCGCCGTCGCATCGTCAGACACCTCCCAGAGACTCGAGACGACGGTGTCGGCGCCCGCCGACAGGAACGTCCGGGTCAGGCCGGTCACCTCGTCGCCCCGGCTCAGGCGGCCCAGCCCCGTCTCGCAGGCGCTGAGCACCACGACCCTGGCCGCGACGGTCAGATCGGGAATCTCGAACAACGAGAGCCGCGTGGGCTGACCCGGCGCGGGGCTCATCATCAGGGCGCTGAACAGCGGCGCGTCTTCGTTGACGAACCCGTGCGTCGCCAGGTGGACCAGCGCCGAGCCGCGCAGCGCCTGCACCACGCGCTGGTGGGTGAAGTCGTGCTCCTTCACCCGGACGGCGTCCGGATACACCTTCACGATCGCGTCGACCTCGGCGAGCGTGCCCGGCAGGGGTGACCAGTCTTCAACGGCGACGTTGCCGAGGGCACCGAGAAAGACCCCGGCCGCCGCGCCATTGCGCGCGCCGCTCGGGGCGGTCATCGTCGCCGCGCTCGGCAGGTAGCTGATGGTGAACCGGTCGATGAGCGCCCGGCCGTCCGGCAGGGTCAGCACCTGGAACGGCAGGTAGGTCAGGGGTCCGGCAGGCACGACGATGAGATGCCGGATCTCGTCGGGCAGAAGACCTGCCACCGGTGCGACCAGGGCCTTCGAGACGGCGCCGAGCGTGTCGGCCAGACCCGGGGACACCATGGGAGAGGCCAGCATCCGCCGCAGCGTCCTGATGAGACCGGTCAGGTCCGCGTCGCGGGCGGCCCAGGTCACGGCCCGGGCGCTGCGATCCGTCACGACGAACGCGGTGAGGCCGGCAGGCACGAACGCGTACTGGATCAGGGCCGTGCCGGGCGCCAGCCGCTTCCGGATGTCGGCCATCGAGGGCGGGCTGACGGCCAGCGCCGCGCCAGCCCGCGTCCGACTGAGGCCGGCCTGCTGCCGCTCGATGGCGAACCGCTGTTCGAGTCTGCGCAAGTGCGCCTGCAGCACCGCCGGCTCTTTTCCGGCTCCACGCACGACGTCCGTGTGCCCCGGCGACAACTGCACCCAGAGATCGACGATCTCGCGCTCGAGCGCTGCCAGGCGATCCAGTTCCGGCGCGGGGGCTGCCGGCCGGAACCGGCGTCCGTGCAGCATCTCGAGAAACGCCCGGGCCTTGCCGCGCTCGACATAGGTCCAGGCCTCGTCGTACCGGCCCGATGCGCCCAGCAGGCCGACGAGCCGCCGGTACAGCTCCTGGACGCTTTCGTTGTCCACGAACGCCTGGCGCTGCTCGGCCTGCGAGAGACTCGCGCGAATCTCGTCGAGCCGGTCGACGGCCGCACGGTATCGGTCGATCGCCCGGGCCCGGTCGTCCTGCGCTTCGGCGATGAGGCCTTCGACAAACGGCACGCGCCAGCGGGCGTCAGCCACGTTGAGCCGGGCCGCGGCGCGCGCCGCTTCCGACACGTGGCGCACCGCGCCGGGCAGGGCGCCGGGCAGCAGCGGCGGCGTGGTGGCCAGGAAACGCGCCGCCTCGAGCCGCAGCGCGACCTCGCGCCGGGCATCGCGCACCTGGTGCGAAGCCGCCACCGCGTCCTCGTAGCGGGAGGCGGCCAGCGCCGGCGCCACGCCGGCGGCGCGCTCGAGCCGGGCGGCCTGGGTCAGCACCGATACGCGGTCGAACCGCCCGGCAGGCACCTCGCCGCGCAGGGCGCGCGCGAGCAGCTCGCGCGCCCGATCCACGTCGCCAGACAGTTCGGTGACGCGTGCCCGTCCGAGATACGCGTCGGCGTACGCCCGGGCCACGCGCTGGCGCATCGCCGCGTCGCCCAGGCCCTCGATGCCCTTCAGCGCCTCGTCGTACAGCGAGGCGGCCCGGGCGGGCTCCTCGCGATCGAGGTACGCGTCGCCGAGAACGGTCAACTGTGAATAGAACGAGTCGGCCGCCACAACGTTGGCCGGCACGCCGGACTGGGGTATCAGCGTCCGCTCGAGATCGAGCGCCTCTTCGAGCGCGGCCGTCTGCTGCTGCAAGGCGTTGCCGGCCCGATAGGTCACCGCCAGCGAACGCAGGGCCTCGATCTGCGAGACGACGCGGCCGGCGGCGCGCGCGGCGGCGAGCCGCTCGCCGTCCTCCCGGAGCAGGGCCTCGAAGTCGCCCGCCAGGCGTCGGCGGGTCCGGATCGCGGCCTGCGCGAACGGCGACACGGCAAAGGGCAGGTCGGTGAACTCCCGCTCGGCCCGCGACGCCAGCGTCATGGCCTCAGCGAAGGGCAAGGACGTCGCAGCCGCCAGCACGACACTCATCACCTGGGCGGAGGCCTCCCACTGGACCGACACGGCAGCCGGGTCGTCGGCGGCGATCACCTGCGCCTCGCGGATGGCGTCGAGCGCGGCGCCGTGGCGGCCCTCGGCCATCAGCACGTCGGCGCGGGCGAGGCGCGCGCGGCTCCGGACGAGCGGCGGCGCGCCCTCGGTGGCGGCCAGTGTGCGCGTCACTTCAGCGGCGGCCAGATCGAGGCGCCCCCGGCCAATCTCCGCATTGACGAGATCGCGCGCGAGGTTGACGGCGGCCGTCGAGTGCGGATCGGGCACGAGCGATTGCGCCCGGCGCAACGCCTCCACCGCCTCGTCGAGCCGGCCCAGGCGCGTGAGATTGGACGCGATGGCCGACCAGCCCAGGTACACCGTTGCCGTCTGGCCCGACCGCGTGGTCAGCTCGAGGGTCCGTCGTGAGGCCGCCAGCGCCGACTCGTAGTCCTGTTCGTAGTTCCGGTAGGACGTGTCCTGCAGCGTTGCGTAGATGCTGGCGCGGAGCAACTCCCCTTTCGCCTCGTAGATGGTGATGAGGACGTCGAGGGCGCGATGGAGGGCGGTCCAGTCGTCAGCCGTGGCGCCGGTCCGCTGCCCGAACGCCACCACCGCCGAGAGTCGGTCGCGCGCCGCCTCGTCGCCGACCTCCGCCAGCACGGCTGCCATGGCATCCGGCGCGGCATCGAGACGGGCCAGCAACTGCTTCCCCGCTGTCACCAGCGGGTCGACGCCGGCCGCCGGGTCCTGGCCGGCTCCGTTCACGGCGGCGCAGGCCAGTACACACACCACCGACAGGACCCACCGCGTGCGGCGACGGCGTGCCGGCAATCGACAACTGTCCACGGCGACGGCCCTGTGCGGCAGCCTAGAGCTTCAGCGCCGCCCGCAGCGCGTCGACGGCCGCGCGGCCGTCTTTCGGGTCAGCGGTCGCGGGAGCCAGGTGCAGATAGAGTCCGCGCCGCGTCAGGACGTGGAACGCGCCGGCCTGGGTCCCGACCACGGTGTTCAGGGCGATGTCCACGATGTCGGTGGACGGCACGACCAGCGGCGCCTCGCCGCCGGCCGGCGTGAAGGTGAGGTTGCCGCCTTCCACCGCGATCAGCGCGGCGCACGCCCGCTTACCGAAGAACACGCCGTCGCCCGACTGCGCGTGGTCGTGCTGGACCTTGATCGGGGCGAACGCCGCACCCCGCATGGGCATGGCCGCGTACTGCGGCGGGGCGCCGTACGGCGACATCGCCGGCGCCGGCCCGGGCGGCGGACCACCCTGATAGTACGTGCCCACCGGCGGCTGGCCCGGGGGCGGACCGTAGCCGGGATAGGGCTGCGGGGCGGGCGGCATCTGGTAACCGGGGGCGCCAACCGGGGCCTGCGGGTACTGCTGATACTGCGCGGGCATGGGGCCGGGCATCGCCCCACCGGGGGGCATCCCGGCCGGCGCCATGGCGCCCGGGGGCGGAGCCTGCGGGCGCATCATCGCGCGGGCCTCCTGGACGGCGCTGATCGTGGCGAGCGCCACGGTGAGCGCGGCCTGCATCTTGGCCAGCTTGTTGCCGCCGCCCCGCGTCGCACCGGCAGTCGAGGCGCCGCGCTCGGCCACGGCGGGATCGATGGCCCGGGCGGCGTCGCCGAAGGCCGACGCCAGGTCCGGGCGTCCCGACTGGTCGGCGGCCGTTGCGCTCAACTGGTAGAGCGCCGCCTGCGCAATGGGCTCGTTGGGATAGAGTTCGAGCAGTCGGCGTGAGGCGCGCACCACGGCGGCGGCATCGGCCGCGTCCTGGGCGGCCCGTAAGTCCTGCTGCAACTGCCTCACCTGGACGGCCTCGGGGGCCGCCACCGCCGGTGGCAGGGACGCGCTCTGGGCGGCAGCCAGCCCCGCGAGACTGAGGCACACGCTGGTGGCGACGGCCGTGGCGACTCTCATCGTGTCCGCTCCCATGACGAAGGCGCGCACACCGCGACGGGCACGGAAACGGCCCGCCGCGGCGTGCGCGGATCTGGATTGTCGGCTTGCGCCACGGGAGATTCTACACGAAGACGGCCCTACCGCAGCGATGCCAGGTCGATCACGAAGCGGTATTTCACGTCGCTCTTGAGCATGCGCTCGTAGGCGGCGTTGATTTCCTGCATGCGGATCCGCTCGATATCCGAGGTGATGCCGTGCTGGCCGCAGAAGTCGAGCATCTCCTGCGTCTCGCGGATGCCGCCGATGAGCGAGCCGGCGATCTGGCGCCGCTTGAACAGCAGGTTGAAGACGTTGGGCGACGGGTGCGGCGTCGCCGGCGCGCCGACGAGGCACAACGTGGCGTCGCGCTTCAGCAATGCCGTCAGGGCATCGAGATCGTGCGGCGCCGATACCGTGTCCAGAATGAAGTCGAAGCTGCCGGCATGGGCCTTCATCGCCTCGGCGTCGTTCGACACCACCACCGCGTCGGCGCCGAGCCGCTTCGCGTCGGCCGCCTTGCCCGGCGAGGTCGTGAACAGGACGACGTGCGCGCCCAGGGCGTGGCCGAACTTCAGCCCCATGTGCCCGAGGCCGCCCAGGCCCACGATGCCGAGCTTCGAGCCGCGGCCGACGTTCCAGTGCCGCAGCGGCGAGTACGTCGTGATGCCCGCGCACAGCAGCGGCGCGGCACCCGCCGGATCCAGGCCGGCCGGCACGCGCAGCACGAACTGCTGGTCGACGACGATCGCCGTCGAGTAGCCGCCCTGCGTGATGCCGCCGAGGTGCTTGTCGGGACTCCCGTAGGTGAGCACCATCCCCGGGCAGTACTGCTCGAGGCCATCGTGGCAGTCGGGGCAGGTACGGCAGGAGTCCACCAGGCAGCCCACGCCGACCATGTCGCCGGCCGCGAAGCCCTTCACGTTCGCGCCGACCCGCGTGACGCGCCCGACGATCTCGTGGCCGGGGACCACGGGATACATCGACATACCCCACTCGTTGCGGACCCAATGCAGGTCGGAATGACAGACGCCGCAGTAGAGGATGTCGATGGCCACGTCAGTCGGGCCGGGCTCGCGGCGCTC
The DNA here is from genome assembly GCA_964396055.1 of uncultured Vicinamibacterales bacterium. GTDB lineage: Bacteria > Acidobacteriota > Vicinamibacteria > Vicinamibacterales > JAKQTR01 > CAYJPV01. The sequence continues at coordinate 17,480 of CAYNDV010000076.1, forward strand.
GAAGGACAGCTGTGCCAGGGGAGACGAGGCGCTCTGCGCGCCAAAGCCGACAGTGGTGCTCATGGAAACCCTTTCGTTTCGTGGTTGATGGAGGGTGGTGGCCCTGGCCCTATTGTACCCGAGTCCGTCCGGCTGTCGTGGGGGGCTGGCTTCAGCCAGCCCCCCCACGTCCGGCTGAAGCCGGACGCCACGAAGGACGGCTGACGTCGGACGCCACGAAGAATCG
>CAYNDV010000076.1:17805-21113 GCA_964396055.1 uncultured Vicinamibacterales bacterium
CGGCTGAAGCCGGACGCCACGAAGGACGGCTGACGTCGGACGCCACGAAGAATCGCGCGTCGTGCAGGACGTAGTGCAGGGCTTCAGCCCTGCCGTGACCCCGACGCGGGTTCAGCGCCGCCGCGGCGACGGCACGGGTGCGAGCCTGATCGTCATGGGGGTGTTGGCGTCCTCGCCGGCGACAAGGGCCTCGCTTCTCCCGACCACCATGGGGTTCGCCAGCTCCGCGAGGATCAGGAACCTGGCTGCCTGGCCGACGGTGGCCACGAATCGTCCATCCCCATCCGTGACAGCCGGTTTGCCGACAGACCGCGGTGGCGATCCCGGCACCTGCACGTAGATCCGCACGCCGGCGGCGGGCCGGCCGTCGACGCCCACTACCACGCCGCGCAGGGTCGTCAGGCCGACGGTCGCCGGCACGACGAAATCGTCGACCGTCACCTGCTGGCCGCCCGCGAGTTCAATCACCGTGGCCGCATCCGCACCCGCGACGCCGGGGTGATAGGTGGGCGGCCGGTAGGGCGTCCCGCGGAAGTCCGCGTCCGCATTGACCGCGAGACGGTATCGTCCCGGCGGCAGTTCCTCAACTTCGAAGGACCCGTCGTCGCGCGTGAGCGCGGCCGGTCCCAGCAGGGACGATTCGCGGGGCCGTTCCTCCCTGAGCGCCCGTACCGTCATGGCCGGCACCGGCGTCCGGTCCGGGCGCACCAGCCGGCCGCTGATCCGGCCGTCGAAGAACCCCTGCACGACGATCACGGCGCAGCCGCGGACGTCGGTGATCGTGACCGTCTTCGGATAGGCCCGGGTGTAGTACCCCGGCGGGTCTTCCGCTGCGACCTGGTACTCGCCGGGAGCCAGTCCCGTAAACAGGAACGCCCCTTCGCGGGTGGTCCGCGCTTCGCCGGACCACCCCTCGCGCGTGAGCCTGATGGCGACATCAGCCATCGGCTCGTCGACCTGGAACTGACCGGTCGGCCCGCGTTCGATGTGCTTCATCGTGCCGGACACCTGGGCGCCCGACCGACTGGCCGTTCCCAGTTGTCGGCCGTAGGCCAGATCTTCGGTGGCCTGGTCGACCGGTCGCGTGCGTGTGCAGATTCCGGTGGAGAGCCGCGCGCGCCCGTCGGTCCTGTGGGCGTACACCACGTAGTCGCGGCCCACCTCGAAGCGGTAGCCGCAATCCCCGCCCCCTCGGCCCGTCGTGATCTCGATTGAGGGCTGTTCGCCGACATCACCCAAGAACCGTTCGCTGATGGCCAGGGTGACTCGGACGCCAAGACCGATTGGCGACGGGTCGCCGGGCTTCCACGGCTTAAACCCCTCTTCGGCGGTTGCCAGCACGCGTCCGACGAAGACGGCGTCGGCCTGCCAGAAGGCCTCGCATGGCGGCCCGGGCGTCATGCAACTGCAGGCTGCCGCGTCGGGCGGCGCGCCAAGCAGCCACAGCCAGGCCAGGAGCAGTGTGCCAGCAGCCTTTGCCACGGTCGGCACCTCGGGGGGACGCGACGGGCCCATTGTAGACGGGATCGCAACGGCCGCGGGACCGGGTATGCTGTGCGCCATGAACAGGCGCGACTTCGTTCGGCTGACCGGGTGCGGGATGGCGGGAAGCGCCACGCTGCTGCTCCCTCGGCTGGCGCGGGCAGCCGTGGAGCAGGCTGCCGCCGGCGCGTCGCGTTTCGACGTCGTTATCGCCGGCGCCGGCCTCGGCGGCGTGGCGGCCGCCCTCGCGGCCCTGCGCGCGGGGTTGCGCGTCGCCCTCACCGAGGAAACCGACTGGATTGGCGGCCAGCTCACGTCGCAGGGCGTCCCGCCCGACGAGCACCAGTGGATCGAGACCCACGGTGCGCCGCAGTCGTACCGGGATCTGCGCACGGGCATCCGTGAGTACTACCGCCGGTACTACCCGCTGACACCCGACGCCGGGTCACGCGCCGATCTGAACCCCGGCGACGGCGCCGTGTCGCGACTGTGCCACGAGCCGCGCGTGGCGCTGGCCGTGCTCGAGGGGCTGATCGCGCCGTATCTCTCGAACGGCCGGCTCACGCTGCTGCTCGAGCACGCCGCCGTGTCGGCCGACGTGCAGGGCGACCGCGTGCGCGCCCTGGCGGTGCGCGAGCTGCGCTCGGGCCGGGAACGGACGCTCGAGGCGCCGTTCTTCATCGACGCCACCGAACTGGGCGACCTGCTGCCGCTCACGAAGACGGAGTTCGTGACCGGCAACGAAGGCCGTGCCGCCACCGGCGAGCCGCACGCACCTGAGAAACCCGACCCGGCCAATCAGCAGGCCTTCACGGCCGTGCTCGTCATGGACGTCGTCCCCGGCGCGGACCACACCATCGAGCGGCCGCGCGACTACGCGTTCTGGCGCGATCACGTACCCGCCCTCACGCCGCCGTGGACCGGGCGGCTGCTCGAGCTGGCCAGCAGCCATCCAATCACCCTGCAGCCTCGGCGCTACGCCTTCGATCCGATCGGCACGCAGCAGACCGAGCTCTTCAACCTGTGGCGGTACCGGCGCATCATCAACGCCGGGAACTTCGTGCCGGGCGCCTTCGCGGGCGATCTCACGGTGGTCAACTGGCCGCAGAACGACTACATGCTCGGCAACCTGGTGGGCGTCACCGACGAGCAGCGCCGCCGCCACGTCGAGGGCGCCCGTCAGCTGAGCCTGTCACTGCTCTACTGGCTGCAGACCGAGGCCCCGCGGCCCGACGGGAAGGCCGGCTGGCGCGAACTGCGCCTGCGCGGCGACGTACTGGGCACCGCCGACGTGGCGAAGTACCCGTACGTGCGCGAGGCGCGCCGGATCCGGGCGGTGACGACGATTCTCGAGCAACACTGCGGCGTCGAGGCCCGCGCGGCGCTGCTCGGCGTGAAGGAATCGGAGGTGACGGGCGAACGGTACCCCGACTCCGTCGGCATCGGCAGCTACCGTATCGACCTGCACCCGACCTCCGCGGGCGACAACTACATCGATTTCGGGTCGCTGCCCTTCGAGATTCCGCTGGGCGCCCTGCTGCCCGTCCGCGTCGAGAACCTCATCCCGGCGTGCAAGAACATCGGCACCACGCACGTGACGAACGGCTGCTACCGCCTGCACCCGGTGGAATGGGGCATCGGCGAGGCGGCGGGAACGCTGGTCGCATTCGCGCGGGCGAAGGGCCTGCCGCCACGGGCCGTCCGCGAACGGCCGGCGCTGCTGGCCGACTTCACCGCACGCCTGCAGACGCAGGGGGTCGAGACACGGTGGGGCTAGGGGCTAGGGGCTAGGGGCTAGAGGCTAGAGGCTAGAGGCTAGAGGCTAG
>CAYNDV010000077.1:0-20939 GCA_964396055.1 uncultured Vicinamibacterales bacterium
TGCTTCGACGCGTGAACCACAATCCCCACGCCCCACGCCCCACGCCCCACGCCCCTGGCCCCCAGCCCCCGGCCCTGCTATACTCGCCTTGCCTGCCTACAGACCCGGAACGACGCTCGCCCCGCCGTTCTGGCGCATCAGCATGAGGACTCGTATGAACCTCAGTCTCTGCGTCCGTCTGTGGGTATTCCTGTGTGTGGCGGCCGTCATTCCGTCGGCGGCGTCCCAGGAATCCTCCTCACCACCTGCGGCTCCCCCGCCATCGGCCCACGTCTCCCGCCTTGACGGCAGCGCGTCCCTCGAGCGGGACGGCCAGGGCGAAGTCGCCCACGCCGGCATGCCGCTGATGCTCGGCGACCGCCTGCGAACGGCGTCCGGGCGCGCCGAGATCCTGTTCACCGACGGCTCGGCGCTCCACCTCGACGAGGACACCACAGCCGACATCCTCGCCGCGGACCTGGTGCGCCTCCTGTCGGGGCGTATCTACCTGTACGTAGCCGGCGCACGCGACCCGTCCCGCGCCGTGCCGTACCAGTTCGACGCGCCGGCGGGCTCCGTCCGGACCTCGGGGCCGGGCCAGTACCGTGTCACGGCAACGGACCAGCAGATCGACCTGGCTGTGGTGTCCGGCGAGGCCACCCTGGCCACCGACCGTGGCGCGGTGAGCGTTCGCGCCGGCGAGCAGGCGTCCGCCCAGGCCGGGTATGCGCCCGGCGCGCCGGCCTATTTCAACTCCGCGCGCTGGGATCCCTTCGATCGCTGGAGCGCGACATGCCGGGACGAACGCGCCGGCACCGTATCGACGCAGTATCTGCCCGCGGAACTCTCGGCCTACTCAGGCACCTTTGACCGCTACGGCGTCTGGCGCTCCGAACCGTCGGTCGGGTACGTCTGGTATCCCACCGTGGACGACGACTGGCGGCCCTACTACTACGGGTACTGGCGTCCGTACCCGTCGTGGGGTCCGGTATGGGTGGGGCTCGATCCCTGGGGCTGGCCGACCCACCACTACGGCCGCTGGGGCTTCAGCGTGAGCTTCGGCTGGTACTGGGCTCCCGCGCGGATCTGGAGCCCGGCCTGGGTCTACTGGGGCAGCGCCCCCGGGTACGTCTCCTGGTGCGCGCTCGGGTGGCACGGCGGCCCCGTCTTCGGCATGTGGGGCGCCCGCGGCGGGTATTACGGCTACGGCCGACACGTGGACCCCTGGCGCGGCTGGACGGTGATCCCGGGCCACGGGTTCGGTCACCACACCGCCGTGCCCCGGCTCGCGGTCAACGGACGTCATCTCCCGCTGGGGAGTGCCGCCCGGTTCAACGCCCATCGCACGGCCCCGCCCCTGGGCACGGCCGTGCCCCGTTCATGGGCGCATGCCGGCACCGGGCCGTCGCCCCGATCGGGCTCGCGGCCTGGCTCCGGGTTGGGAACGGGTGCGGGCCCGGGTACCGGTGGGGCTGCCCCGAGGGGCGGCGGTGCGCGCGCCTCGCTGGGATCGGCGGGTGCCGGTGCCGCACGCGCAACGCCGGGTTCGGCAGTCCCCCGCTATGGCCGTGGTGATGGCACCGGCCTCAGTCGGCCCGTCGGGGCGCCGGCCTCGCCGAACGCCGGCGGCGCGCGCGCCTGGCCCCGCGCGTCCGGCGCCGGGACGACCGGTTCGCCGGATGCCGTGCGCGGACGCCCGACGTCAAGCCAGGCCATCGGGGATCTGCCCCGCAGCTACCGCGTCCCGCCCGCCGGCGGACGGCGCGCCCCAGACGCCACAGGACTGCCGGGCCGTGTTCCCGGCGACGACCGCGCCGGCCGCACCACCGACAGGCCCGGGGGCGGCGCGGCCCCCGGCACGTACCGTACGCCGCCGGCGGGTGTCTGGCGGGCGCCCGACCGGGCCAGTCCCAGAAGTCCGTCAGGGGGCGACCGGCCGCCCACCGCATCGCCCGATCCCCGGAGCTATCGCCCGTCGCCTCCGGATGGCAGCCGTACGCGCGGAGGCGATGGCGGGTGGTCCGCCGGAACGCCGCCTCCGCGCAGTAGCGGGAGCAGCGGCCCCCCGGCGTACCGCAGCGCGCCTCCGCGCAGCGGCGGGAGCAGCGGGACACCCGCGTACCGCAGCAGCCCGCCCCCGCGCGACGGCGGCGGGTCGCGATACAATCCAGGGGCGGCCCGGCCGCGCGACGGAGGCAGTTCGGGCGCCTCGTCGCGGCGCCGGCCACCTGGCAAGCCATGACCAAGACCTCGCGTCCTGCGGCGCGCGCCGCGTCGTCCCGCCTCTCGCTCGCCCGCCAGGCCGCCGTCGCCGCCCTGTTCGTCATCGCGGCGGTGGCCGGCCTGGCCACGGGCCTGCTGCTGGCATATGCAGGCGACCTGCCGCTGATCTCGGCGCTCGACGAGTACACGCCCAGCACGATCACGCGCGTGCACGCCGCCGACGGCGCGGTCATTGGCGAGTTCGCCACGCAGCGGCGAGTCCTCCTGAAGTACGACGAGATCCCACTCGTGCTCCGCCAGGCGATCCTGGCCGCCGAGGACGCCGAGTTCGAGAGCCATATGGGCATCAGGCCCGTCCGGCTCCTGGTCACGGTCGTCCGCAACGTCACGTCGGGGCGCGGCGTGCTCTACTCGGGTGCCAGCACGCTGACGCAACAGCTGGCGCGCAAGCTCTTCCTCAAGCCCGAGAAGACACCGGAACGCAAGATCAAGGAAGTGCTGCTCACGCTCCAGATCGAGCGCCGCTACACGAAGCGCGAGATCTTCACCCTCTACTGCAACCAGATGAATCTCGGGCACGGCGCCTACGGCGTGGAGGCCGCGGCCCGGGTGTATTTCGGGAAGTCCGTCAAGGACCTCAAGCTGGAAGAAGCCGCCCTGATCGCCGGCATCCTCCAGCTGCCCGAGCGGCAGAGCCCGTACATCAACCAGGCCTGGGCGCTGCGCCGCCGCAACTACGCGATTCAGCGGATGGCGGAAGAAGGGTTCATCACGCAGTCGCGGGCCGACGCCGCCAAGGCGTCGCCGATCGTCACCGCCGGGCTGCCGGCGGCCGGCAACAGCGTGGCGCCGTACTTCGTGGAGGAGGTGCGCCAGCACCTCGAACGCCGGTACGGCGCGCGCGACCTCTACGAGTCGGGACTCGAGGTGTACACGACGCTTGACGCGGACCTGCAGCGGGCGGCGAACCGCGCCCTCGACGACGGCCTGCGGCGCATCGACAAGCGGCGTGGCTTCCGCAAGCCGGCCCGCAACGTGGTGCGCGAGGGCACGCGCGTCGACGCCTATCACGACAGGCGATGGGATCGCCCCATCCGGATCGATGACGTCGTCCCCGCCGTGGTCGCCGACCTGGGCGGGCCCCGGGGCACGGGCGGCGCCCGCGCGCTGCCGGCCGGCACCGCCCGGCTCGTCGTGGGCGCCTATCGCGCGGACCTGAACCGGGCCGCCATCCAGTGGACGGGGCGTTCGTCGGCCGCCGACCTGGTCGCGGTGGGCGACGTGGTCGACGTGCGGGTGACGGCCGTCGACGAGGCGCGCAAGCAGCTGACGGTCACCCTCGAGCAGGCACCGCTGGTCGAAGGCGCGCTGCTCGCCCTCGACAACCGCACGGGCCGGATCCTGGCGATGGTGGGCGGCTTCAGTTTCAGCCGCAGCAAGTTCAACCGCGCGGTCCAGGCGCCGCGCCAGGTGGGGTCCACCTTCAAGCCCATCGTCTTCGCCGCGGCGATCGACCGCGGCTTCACGCCCACCAGCCTCCTGGTGGACGCGCCGGTGGCGTTCCAGGCGGGGCCCGGCCAGCCGCCCTACGCGCCGCAGAACTACGACCGGAAGTTCGAGGGCACCGTCACGCTGCGCCGGGCGCTGGAGCAGTCGCGCAACATCCCGACCGTGCGGCTGATGGACCAGCTCGGCGCCGCCAACGTCGTGGCCTACGCCCGCCGCCTGGGCATCGCCTCGCCGCTCCAGCCGTACCTGTCCACGGCCCTCGGCGCCTCCGAGTGCACGCTGCTCGAACTGACGAGCGCCTACTCGGTGTTCCCCAACCAGGGCATCCGGATGGTGCCGTACGACATCGTCAAGGTCCAGGATCGGTCCGGCAACCTGCTGGAGGAGCACCGCCCGCAGCCGCAGGACGGGATCCGCGCCGACACGGCGTTCGTGGTCAGCAACCTGCTGCGGGGCGTCGTGCAGCGCGGGACGGCGGAGAAGGCGGCGGCCCTCGACTGGCCCCTGGCCGGCAAGACGGGCACGGTGGATGACTACACCGACGCCTGGTTCATCGGGTTCGATCCCCTCATCACGGTCGGGGTGTGGGTGGGCCACAACGAGAAGAAGCCCATCGGGCACAACGAAACCGGTGCCCAGGCCGCGCTGCCGATCTGGATCGATTTTATGCGCGCCTACATCACGGCCCGGGGCGACCGTGCCCACCCGCCGACGTTCGACGCCCCCGGCAACATCGTCCTCGTGGCCATGGACCGTTCGGGATCGCCGGTGGGCCCGGGGACCGAGGGCGCTATCACCGAGGCCTACATCGCCGGCACCCAGCCGGGTGCCGGCTTCCCCGCGCGGTGACGGCCCGCCTGACGGGCGCGCTCCGGCCGCCGGGCCTCAGTCGTCGCCCGTGACCGCCTGACCAAGCGTGCCGGCCGCCTTGGCCTTCAGGTACGACTTGATGAAGGCGTCGATGTCACCGTCGAGCACGCGGGTGACGTCGCCCACCGTTTCCTTCGTTCGGTGGTCCTTCACCATCTGGTACGGATGCAGGACGTAGCTGCGGATCTGGCTCCCGAACGCGATGTCTTTCTTCTCGCCACCGAGTTTCTCGAGCTTGTCCTGCTGCTCTTTCAGCTTGAGGTCGAAGAGCCGTGAACGCAGCACCTTCATGGCCGCGTCGCGGTTGCGAATCTGCGATCGTTCGTTCTGGCAGGACACGACGATGTTGGTCGGCAGGTGGGTGATGCGCACCGCCGAGTAGGTGGTGTTGACGCCCTGCCCGCCGGGGCCGCTCGCGCAGAAGGTGTCCACGCGGATGTCCTTCTCGTCGATCCCGATCTCGACGTCGTCCTCGAGTTCGGGCCAGACGTAGACGGAGGCGAACGACGTGTGGCGGCGGGCCGCCTGGTCGAACGGCGAGATGCGGACCAGCCGGTGCACGCCAGCCTCGGCCAGCATGAGCCCGTAGGCGTACTCGCCGTGCAGCATCAGGGTGGCACTCTTCAGGCCGGCATCGTCACCGGGCTGGTAGTCCACGACCTCGCGTTTGAAGCCGCGGCGCTCCGCCCATTTCAGGTACATGCGGAAGAGCATGTCGGCCCAGTCCTGCGACTCGGTGCCGCCGGCGCCCGGGTGAATGGTCACGACCGCGTTGAGCCGGTCGTACTCCCCGCCCAGGATCCGCTTGGTTTCGGCCGCCTCGACCTGCGCCTGCAGGGCGTCGAGCCCGGCGGCCAGATCGTCGACGACGGCCTCGCCCGCCTGCGCCCATTCGATGAGCACACCCAGGTCGTCCTGCTGCCGGCCCAGCGACGCCGCCAGGTCGACGGCATCCTGGAGGCGCCGGCGCCGCTGCAGGGTTTTCTGGGCCTCGGCCTGGTCCTTCCAGAAGTCCGGGTCGGCAATGCGCTGCTCGAGCGCGCCTATCTCGTCACGGATGCCGGGGGCCTCAAAGATAACTCCGGAGGTCGAGGCTCCGACGGGCCAGATCCGCGTAACGACGCACCAGGTCTTCGAGTTCGAGTGCCACTGTGTCCTCCCTGTCCTTCCATCCTACCCCGGCCGCCGGTGCGGCGCAGGCCTTCAGCGCCGGTCCCGCCGCCGCGACGCGAACGCGACCAGCACCGACCCGAGTGCACAGGCCCACGCGAAGGCGTCGCCCGTGCGCCCGTAGATCGTGCGCGCGCCGATGAAACGTACCTCGCCGGCCACAATCGTCCGCTCGAAGATGCCCGACCGCGCCACCACCCGGCCGTACGGATCGACGATGCCGCTGATGCCCGTGTTGGCCGCGCGGACGAGGTAGCGGCCCTGTTCCACCGCCCGCACGGCCGCCTGCCAGAAGTGCTGGTGCGGCGCCGACGACCGTCCGTACCACGCATCGTTCGTGATGGTGGTGAGCAGTTCGCTCCCCCGCGCCGTGAACGCGCCGACGAGGTCGGGATAGACCACCTCGTAGCAGATCGCCGTCGACAGACGCCGCGCGCCCATGGGCAGGACCGTGGGGTCCTCGCCTGGGGAGAAGCCGGCCATCGACTCGACGAGCGGCGACACGAAGAACAGCAGGCGCTTCAGCGGGATGAACTCGCCGAAGGGCACGAGCCGCATCTTCTTGTAGACGCCCTGCGTGGCCCCTGAAGGTCCCACGAGGAAGGCGGCGTTGAACGACCGCGCCGGCGGACCGGGATCGTACTGGTCGCTGCCGAAGAGCAGGAACGCGCCCGTCTCGCGCGCCAGGCCGCGGATGGCGGCGTTGCCCGCCGCGTCGAAATCGAAGTAGAACGGCGTGGCCGATTCGGGCCACAGCACGAGTCGGGCGCCGCCGCGGGCGGCCTCCCGGGTGAGCGACAGGTACGTCCGCAGGATGGCGCCCGCGCGCTCCGGCGCCCACTTCTCCTCCTGGAGGACGTTGCCCTGGATGGCGGCCACCCGGACCGGCTCGCCCGTCGAGACCAGCCCGCCGTCCGCCACGCGCGCGCTCCCCCACAGGGCCGTCGCCGCGAGCACCGCCGCCACCACCGCCGGCGCGGCCAGGCGCTCGCGCCCCCGGCCGACCGCGGCGAACGCCAGCCCGACGGCGGCGAGGACCACCAGGGCCGACAGGCCGTAGATACCCGCGACGCTCGTCACCTGCACGACCGACGTGACCTCGGCCTGGCTGTAGCCGAGCAGCACCCACGGGAACCCCGACAGCACGTGTCGTCGCAGCAGTTCGGTGGCCACCCACAGCGCCGGGGCCAGCCACAACGCCCGTCGGCCGTGGGCCGCCAGCGCGCGGGCCAGCACGGCCGCAAACACGGCTGGATAGAGCGCCAGGTACGCGACCAGCGCCGTCCCGGCCACGAGCGACAGCGGCACGTTGACCCCGCCGAAGGTCGTCAGCACGTCGGGCGTCCAGTAGAGCGTGCCGCCGAAATACACCGCGCCCGCGAGCAACCCCATCAGGAACGCGCGGCGGGTCGACACCACGGGCGTCCTGGCCAGGCCAGCCAGCAGCGGCGCCAGCGCCACCCACCCGGCAGCCGGGTGACCGTACTGCGGGAAACTGAACGCCAGGAGGAGACCGGAGAGGAGGGCTACCGCGTAATCCAGGGTGTGAGCTTCTCTTCTTTCTGAAGCCGGGCGCCCATCGCCTCGGCCTCCTGCCGGCTCGCAAACGACCCGACCCGCACGCGGAATCCGCCCACGCGGTCCCCCGGCGCGGGTGTCCAGACGTAGGCCGGGAATCCCCGCTTGACGAGCCGGTCGGCAATCTCCTGCGCCTCGGCCTTGCGGCGCACCGCGAAGACCTGCACGGTGAAGCCTCCCGTAACCGGTTCCCCCGCCCGTCCGGGCGTGGCCGTCGCGGGCGTGGCCCCGGCCCCGCCGTCCGCCGTGTCGCCGGTCTGTGCCGGAGGCGCGGATGGCGGCTCGGGTGCCGGAGACGCCGGCAGCGACTCGGACGGCGGCTCGGGTGCCGTCAGCCGATCCGGATAACTCAGAGACCCGGGAGCGGCAGCCCCGCCTGCAGCCGGCGCGCCAACCGGGGGCGGCAGAGTCTCGTTGTCGCCGGGCACCGCGTCCGGCACCACGGCGCCGGCCGTCATCGCGGGCTCGGCGCCGGGCCGCAGGGCCCGCACGCCGCGCCCGACGAACACGCCGCACAGGAAGGCGACGACCACGACCACGGTGGCGGCCATGACGCCGAAGACGATCTGCTTGTCCGTGAGGTGGACGCCCCGGGCTTGCTCCTGGCTCATGGTCGGCTCGCGGCCCTCCTGCCCCCTACTTCCCCATCAGGCCCCGCAGGAAATCGACGGGCAGCGGGAACACGATCGTGGAGTTCTTCTCGGAGGCAATCTCGGTGAGCGTCTGCAGGTAGCGCAGCGTGATCGCCTCGGGTGCGGACGCGATCACGACGGCGGCCTGCGCGAGCTTCTCCGACGCCTGGAGTTCGCCTTCCGCGTGGATGATCTTCGCGCGCCGCTCGCGCTCGGCTTCCGCCTGGCGCGCCATGGCCCGCTGCATGTCCGCAGGCAGATCGACGTGCTTCACCTCGACCGATGAGACCTTGATGCCCCACGGGTCGGTGTGCTGATCGAGAATCTGCTGCAGCTCACCGTTGAGGCGCTCCCGTTGCGCGAGCAGGTCGTCGAGCTCCACCTGGCCCAGCACGCTGCGCAGCGTGGTCTGGGCCAGCTGCGACGTGGCGTAGTGGAAGTTCTCCACCTGCACGATGGCCTTCAGGGGATCCATCACGCGGAAATACACCACCGCGTTCACCTTCACCGACACGTTGTCGCGCGTGATGACGTCCTGCGGCGGGACGTCCATGACCACCGTGCGGAGGCCCACGCGGACCATGCGGTCGATGGGCGCGAAGACGAGGATGACGCCGGGACCTTTCGGCTGGGCCAGCAGCTTGCCGAGCCGGAAGATCACGCCCCGTTCGTACTCGGACAGAATCTTCACCGAATTCACGAGGTACAACACGATGACCAGTGGGACGATCAGGAACGGCGAGATCATGCGGGTTTCTCCATGGTCTGGGGCGCGGGACGCACCGTCAGCACGAGGCCCTCGATGGCCACCACCTCGACCGCCGAGCCGGCCGCGGCGGCCTCGGACGACCGGGCCGTCCAGATCTCGCCGAGCAGCGACACGCGCCCCGTGCCGCCGGCCGGAATGGCGTCGGCGACCGTGGCGCGCTGTCCGATCATGCCCGCCGCGCCGGTGACGGTCCGGCGGCGTTGCGACTGCACGGCGAGCCGCACGAGGAACAGCAGGATCGCCGACAGCCCGATGACGACCGGCACGATGAGCGACAGGCTCACGCGGAGTTCCGGCGCGGGGCTGTCGATCAGGATCATCGAGCCCAGCAGCAGGCTGACGACGCCGCCGGTCCCGAGCAGGCCATAGCTGGCCACCTTGATCTCGAGCACCAGCAGGACCAGGCCGAAGAGGATCAGCAGCACCCCGGCGTAGTTCACGGGCAGCACCTGGAAGGTGAAGAACGCCAGCAGCAGGCAGATGCCGCCGACGACGCCGGGCAGGACGGCACCGGGGTTCCACAACTCGATCGTGAGGCCCAGCACCCCGAGACTCAGCAGGATGTAGGCGATGTTCGGGTGCGCCAGGACGCTGAGCACCCGCTGCCGCCACGCCATCTCGATGTCGATCCGCTCCGCCCCGCTGGTCCTGATCGTCGTCCGCGTGCCGTCGAAACGCCGGACCTCGCGGCCGTCCAGTTTCGCGAGCAGGTCGGGCAGGTCCACGGCCACGAGGTCGATGAGCGGCGGCGCCGCCTTCAGCGCCTCCTCCTCGGTGAACGCCCGGCTCTCACGCACGGCCTGCTCGGCCAGATCGACGTTGCGCCCGCGGCCGGCCGCCAGGGTCCGCGCGTACGCGGACACGTCGGAGGCGGCCTTCTTGGCCATCGTCTCGTCCATCTTCTCGCCCTGGCCCGACACCGGGTGCGCGGCGCCGATATGCGTACCAGGGGCCATCACGGCGACGTCGGCGGCCAGCGTGATGAGAAAGCCCGCCGAGGCGGCACGCGCGCCGGCCGGGCCCACGAACACGGCCACCGGCGTGCGCGACGCGAGCATCCGCGTGATGATGACGCGGGTGGAGTCCACCAGGCCCCCCGGCGTCTCGAGCGTGAAGACGAGCAGCCCGGCGCCGGCTGCGTCGGCGCGATCCATGGCCGCCACCATGTACTCCGCGGACACCGGGTGAATCAGCGCGTCCACCGACGCGACCATCACCGGCCCCGGCCGGGCGGCCGGCACCGGCGCCGCGTCCTGCGCGCGCACGGCAGCCGCTCCGAGGGCGCCGGCCAGACTCAACGCCCACACGGCGATCCCGGCAGACGCGAGGCGACGGCGGCGTGTCGTGGCTGGCATGTGGAGTCCCCGGCGAGCGCTGGAACGATTATACCCCCGGCGACCTGGCGAGCCGTTCGATCAGCTTGCGCGCGTGCACCGATCCCGGGTCCAGAGCCAGCGCCCGCTCCGCCTCGGCACGGGCGCCCGCCGGATCGCGGGCTTCCAGGAGCGCTTCGGCCAGGGCCAGGTGCGCCGCCGCGCCCGCCTCGCTCCACAGGGACACCTTGGCCGCGTCGATGGCCTCGCGCACGCGGCCGGTGCGCAGGTAGATCCGCGACAGCAGCAGGTGCGCCTCGGCCTCGTACGGCGCCAGGTACAGGGCCCGCGTCAGCTCCGCTTCCGCGTCCCGGTCCAGATCCTGCGCCGCCAGCCGGCGGCCCCGGTCCAGGTAAAACGCCGCCAGGGCCTGCTGATCCCGCTGGCCCACCATCTCGAGCGCCGCATCGACGCGCCTCGCGCGCGCCGGATCGAAGACGTCCGTCAGGCGCTCGAGGCCCGCGGGCACGGCCCCGGTCTCCAGCCCGAGGTTCGCGAACTCCGACGAGAGGCGCTGCGCGAGCGTGAGCTCACGCGCCGCCTCTGCCGGCTCGCCAGCCGCGTGGAGCGCCCGGGCGAGCAGCGCGTGCGCCGAGGCGTCGGTGGGATCGAGTCTCACGCACTCGCGCAGCCAGTACGCCGCCGCGTCGGGATCGCCGTCCACCCAGTAGGCGTAGCCGAGGTTGAACACGTAGTCGGGCTCGAGGCCGTCCATCGTCCGGGCCTGGCTGAAGTACCAGGCCGGCCGCTCGGCTCGCGCCGTGGCGCCGCCGGCGCGCAGGGCCGCCACGCCAATGTCGTTCAGGAACACCGCGGCGGGCGTTCGTTCGTGCAGCGCCTTCAGCACGCCGATCGCGTCGGCGAACTGGCCGAGATGGATGAGCGACAGCGCCTCCAGGAACTTCGCCTCGGTCGCGTGGGGGCCATTCGCGCCCACGGCACGGGCCGCCTCGAGCGCGGCGCGGTGTTCCCCGGCAGCCGTCCGGCTCTGCCACAACGCCAGGCGGGCAGGGTCGTAGTGCGGATCGGCCTTCACCGCGCTCGCCAGCAGGGCCGCCTGCGTGGCCGGCAGCGGGGCCAGCACCCCCTTCACGAACGCCTCGAACGCCGCCAGCGAGGGCTCGCCGGAGGGACTCCCGTCGGGGCTCTGCGTCCCCTCCCCGACGGGACTCAGGCGCGCCGCAAGGCGGCGCAGCGCGACCATCACCTCTCCGGGCCGGGCCCGCTCGGTCACGTCCGGATCGAGCCGCCCGGCTTCGACGTGAATCCGCCGCGCGCGCAGCAGCAGGTCGCCGCCGTCCTGGGCCACCGTGCCCGTGACCACGAGGGAAGCACCCACCAGTTCGCCGATCCGGATGGTCGTCGCCCGACTCAACCGGGCAGACACCGGAATCTGAAGGCGGTCGAAGATGCGTACCCGATCATCACGCGTCAGGGCTTCGGTTCCTGCCTCCCGGAGGCAGTCGGTGACCCGCATGGCGGCGCCTTCGCCGAGCCAGGCCAGCCTCGGGTCCAGACCGGCGTGCTCGAAGGGCAACACCAGCACCTGGCCAGCCACCGCTGGCGGGTGGACCTGCGCCCGGGCCTCCCCCGCGCCGGCCGCGACGGCCGCGGCCGCCGCCAGCACCATCATCGCCGCCGCGCCGCCGCCCGGCGCCTCGCGCGCCCCCGTCTGGACCTCGCATCGTTCGCCGCCGGTCACGACGCAGGAGGTGGCTTCCACGTCGGCGGGCACCCCGGCCAGATCGAGGAACTGGGCGAACACGGCCGCGTAGTAGCCGCACAACGGGAGTGCGCTGGTGGCGCGCGCGTCGCAGAACAGCGACGAGTCCACCACGATCCGCCCGCACCCCCGGCGCCAGCGCACCGACGCGCGGGTTTCCTGCCAGGTCCCGAGCGCCACGCGCCGGGCGAGCCTGCCCGCCACGCGCCGACGCGCCCACGCCGGCAACGCCCGGGCGCACCACCGCGCCGGCGGGCTGAGGCTCTGCCACGCCCAGAGCGCCGCCAGTTCGCCCGCCCGCCGCATGACACGCGCGTAGGCGTGGTCATCTTCCTGCCGCAGGAAGCTGAACGCGGCGCGGATGCCGGCCAGCGACACGCGGCTGGTCCGGAACCCGTCAGTGGAGAGCCAGGGTTCGTAGAACGGCAGCCGGCTCGGGAGAAGTTCCGTGAGGGCCTGATGAAGACTCGCTGTCAGAAGACGTCCGATTCCCGCCGCACTCATTTTTTGTTAACGTACCATGTTTCGACCGCGAACGGATGCCCAAGACAGCAGCCATCCTCGTGGGCGGCCGCGCCCGACGCCTCGGGGGGCTCGACAAGAGCGCCGTGCGCGTGGGCGGCCGTACGATTCTGGAGCGGCAGATCGCAGCCCTGGCCGGCACGGCCGACCGCGTGCTGCTCGTCGGGACCGGCGGCGTGCCGCCTGGCGTCGCCGCGCCCCTGGAAGCGGTCAACGACCAGCGGCCGGGGCACGGCAGCCTCGGGGGCATCTACACCGCCCTGGTGGCGTCGGGCGCGCCGGTGCTGGTGCTGGCGTGCGACCTGCCGTTTCTGACGGCACCGTTCCTGGCCCATCTGCTGGCCGCGGCACCGGAGGCCGATGCGGTGGTCCCGCGGACGGTGGACGGCCCGCACCCGTTGTGCGCCGTGTACCGGCCGGCGTGCCTCCCGCCCGTCGCCCGTGCGATGGACGCGGGCCGGCTGAAGATCGTCGACGTCCTGGCGTCGCTGCGCGTGCATGAGGTCGGGCCGGACGAGGTCCGTGGTTTCGATCCGGACGGCGTGTTGTTGTTGAACGTCAATCGCCCCGAAGACCTGGCGCGTGCCAACGCCCGGGCCGCGGGGGCTGGAAGCTGAACCGATGATTCTGCCCATTCAGCAAGCCGTGCGCGACCACGTGGCCGCCGCCCTCATCGACCTCTACGGCCTCGCGCCCGACGCGGTGCCCCCCATCGCCGTCGGCTACCCCCCCAACCGCGGCATGGGCGACCTGGCGGTGACCGTCGCCTTCGAGTTGGCGCGGACGCTGCGCAAGGCCCCCCGCGTGATCGGTCAGGAGATCGCGGCCCGCCTGGGCGCGGTGCCGGGCATCCACAAGGTGGACTGTGCCGCCAACGGCTACCTGAACCTGTATCTCGACCGGACGGCGTTCTTCCTGGCCCGCCTGGCGGACGACGTGCCGCCGCCCGCACCGCCCGGCGGGCCGGGCAAGACCATCGTCGAACACACGGCGATCAACCCGAACAAGGCCGCCCACATCGGCCACCTCCGCAACGCCGCCCTGGGCGACACGCTCGTCCGGACGCTCCGTTTCCTCGGACACCGGGTCGAGATCCAGAACTACATCGACGACACCGGCGTGCAGGTGGCCGACGTGGCCGTCGGCTTCCGCGAACTCGAGGGCCTTGCGGTGGAGGACGTGGCCGCGCTGGCCGCCCAGCCGCGGTTCGACTACTACTGCTGGGACCTGTACGCCCGCGTCACCGAGTGGTACGAGGCGGATAAGACGCGCCTGGCGGTCCGCGCCGCCGCCCTGCACGACATCGAGCACAATGCCGGCGACCTGGCCGCCATCGGCCGCGTCACGGCCGACGCGATCGTCCGCTGCCACCTGAAGACGATGGCGCGCCTCAACGTCGGCTACGACCTGCTGACCTGGGAAGGCGACATCCTGCGCCTGCAGTTCTGGAACCGCGCGTTCGAGACCCTGAAGGCCCAGGGAACGGTGTACCACCAGCCGGCGGGACGGCTCGCCGGCTGCTGGGTCATGCGGATTGAGGACGCGCCGGCCGCCGCCGACGATGCGGCCGCGCCCGCCGACGGCTCCGGCGACGAAGGCGACCAGGCCGAAAAGGTGATCGTGCGGTCCAACGGGACGGTCACCTATGTCGGCAAGGACATGGCGTACCAGTTCTGGAAGTTCGGCCTGCTCGGCCGCGACTTCCACTACCGCCTGTTCGGAGAGGCCGGCAAGGACGGCGCGCTGTGGGCCACCTGCTCGACGCCCGAGGCGGCGGTCGCGGCGCACCCGCCGTTTGGCGGCGCCACCGCCGTCTACAACGTCATCGATGTCCGCCAGTCGTACCTGCAGCGGCTCCTCAAGCAGGCCCTGGCCGCCGCCGGCCATCCGCGCGAGGCCGACCAGTCCACCCATTTCTCCTACGAGATGGTGGCGCTCTCGCACGCCACCGCGCGGGCCCTGGGCTACACCGTCGACGCCGAGGATGCCGCCCGGCCGTTCGTCGAGGTGTCGGGACGCAAGGGGCTGGGCGTGAAGGCAGACGACCTGCTGGACACGCTGACGGCCAAGGCCGCCCAGGAAGTGGCCAAGCGCAACCCGGAACTGGCGCCGGACGACCGTGACCGGACCGCCCGGCAGATCGCAGTGGCCGCGCTTCGGTACTTCATGGTCAAGTTCTCGCGCGGCAAGGTCATCGCCTTCGACATCGACGAGGCGCTGAGCTTCGAGGGTGAAAGCGGGCCGTACCTGCAGTATGCTGTGGTGCGCGCGAACAACATCCTCCACAAGGTCCGCGACCGTGCGGGGATTGACGAGGCCGGCCTGGTGGCGGGCCTCACCGGCCTGGACGCCGCCGAACTGGCGTCGAGCGGGGACGACCATGGGCTGTGGGCCCTGGTGCTGGAAGCGTCACGGCTGGACGAGGTCGCGCAGCAGGCCGTCAGGGCCCTCGAGTTCGCCGTGCTGGGGAAGTGGGCGTTCGGCCTCGCGCAGTTGTTCAACGCGTTCTACCATCGGTACGCCGTCCTGCAGGAAGAACGGCCGGACGCCCGGTTGTGGCGCTTGGCTGGCGTCGCGTACGTGCGCACGCAACTGACCCGGGCGCTCGATCTCATGGGGATCGAGATCCCGGCCCGGATGTAGACGAGACCACTCATGCCAGCCACGATCGTGATCGCCCCGTGCCGGGCCCTCCCGGACTACGTCGAATCGGTCCGCCGCGCGGGCGGCGACCCCCGCCCCCTCGATCACGCGGCAGACAGGCCTGCTGATGTCGTGGCCGCCTGTGACGGCATCCTCTTCACCGGCGGCGGGGACCTCGATCCGGCCCGCTACGGGGAAGCGCCGCATCCGGCCGTCGCCGGCGTCGACGCCGCCCGCGATGCCTACGAACTGGAACTGGCGCGCCTGGCGCTGGCCGCCGACGTGCCCGTGCTGGCCATCTGCCGCGGGCTGCAGGTCCTGAACGTGGCGGCAGGTGGCACGCTCATCCAGGACATTCCCAGCGAGGTGGCGGGCGCGCTCGACCATGCAGTGAAGGTCCCGCTGTTCGGGATCGCGCACGAGATCTGGGTGGTCCGGACCAGCCGGCTCGCCACGCTGATGCGAGAGGAACTCGGGAGCGGCGACACGCTGGCCGTCAACAGCCGGCACCATCAGAGCGTGCGCAGGCTGGCCCCGGGCTTCGAGGTGACGGCCACAGCACCCGACGGCGTCATCGAGGCGTTCGAGCACCCGGCCGCGCGCTTCTGCGTCGCGGTGCAGTGGCACCCGGAGAACTTCTGGCGCACGGGCGAGTTCCGCCCGCTCTTCGAGGGGTTCGTCGCCGCCTGCACACGGTAACCCGGCACAGGGTGGCGTGTCCCGGTCCGCGCGCCTTCGCTAGGGGCGCTCCAGCCGTGCCAGCACTTCGACGTGGGCCGTGTTGGGGAACAGATCGAAGGCCTCGATCCCGGCAAGGGCATATCCCGCGTCGAGACAGCGCCGCAGGTCGCGGGCGAACGTGGCCACATCGCACGAGACGAACACCAGCCGGCCGGCGCGAAGGGCCAGCACGCCGCGCAGCGCGTCGGCCGTCATGCCGCTGCGGGGCGGATCGATGACGACGGCATCCGGCACCGGGCAGCCGCCCTGCCCGAGGAACCGCTCGACGGGCATGGCGTGCACGTCGATGGCCTCCGCGAACGGCGCCGCATTGGCGCGCAGGTCCGCGGCCGCCGCCCAGTGCCCCTCCACCGCCGACACCCGGCGGCCCGCCGCCGCCAGCGTCACGCCGAACAGCCCGACGCCCGCGTAGAGATCCAGCACGGTCCCGCGTCCGCACGCCCCGTGCACAGCCGCCACGAGCGGCTCCACCAGGTACCGGTTGCCCTGGAAGAAGGCTTGCGTGTGCCGCTGGAGACGAACGGGCGGGCCGTCGATCCCCGCCGCCAGCGTATCCGCCACACTCGGCACCCCTGAGACCACGCGCGGGGCCCGGCCCTGCACCGCCCAGCTCAGCCCCGTCACGCCGGGGATCGGCCCGGGGTCACGCGGCGCCCGTGCCGCTGCGCCGGGTTCCAGTTCGACGTGCATCGCGCGGTTGGTCGCCGCGATGTTCTCGGCCACCTCGATGTCCGCGTCGCCGCGCCCGCCGGCACGCTGCCAGGCCTCCACCAGCGCCCGGAGTGCCTCGATCGTCCCGGCCAGCAACTGGCCCGTGTCAGCGGCCTCGCACACGCGGTGCGTCCCTTCGAGGAAGAACCCGGCCCGGCCGTCGCGCAGGTGGATCCGCGCCCGCATCCGGTAGCCCGTCTCGGGCGAGGGCCGGACGGCGAGCGGGCCGTCCCAGTCGAGACGCGCAATCCGGCGCAGGGCATCGCGCACGACGTCACGTTTGAGCTCGAGCTGCAGCGGATACGCCGCATGGGCGTACGCGGCGCCGCCACACCGCGGATCGTAGGCGACCGCGCGCCGGGCCGGATGGGCCTCGATCACCGCGGTCGTCGTGGCGTGCGCGACGCCGCGATCGACACGGTCTACCACCGCCTGGACGATCTCGCCCGGCAGCGCCCCGGCCACGAGCACCACCTGGCCGTCGTGCCGGCCCAGCATCCGGCCGCCGGCGACGGGCTTCTCGACGTGCAGGGTGAGGTGGTCACCGGGAATCACGCGGCCTCACTCACTGGCGATCACGGGAAGACCCAGGCGGCTGCGGAGGGCACGCCGGCGTCCCCGATCGAGGATGGCGACGAACTCGCCGTCGGGCAGCCGCCCGCGGAAGGGCGCCAGGTCGGCTTCCGCCTCCGCGACGGCCTCGCGCAGGACCTCACTGGTGGCCAGTTGCTCGGCCTCCGCCATCAGGGCCGCGTCGATGCGCGCCAGTTCGCCGAGCAGGGCCGCCCGCGCCTCGCCGCGGGCCTGGCGCGCCGGCGCCTGAAGCGCGTCGATCTGGCGCACCGCCGCGTCGAGCGCGTCGCTCCACGCCGGCGCCACGCCGGCGCCCGCCCGCAGGGCGGTGAGGCGCGCCATCACCCGCGCCAGGTGCGCGGGCAGCGACAGCCGTTCCCGGGAGGGCGCCACGGCATCCTGATCCTCGGGGACGCCGTCGGCCGGAGCCCGCACGCCCACCGCCCGGCGCCAGGCATCAAAGGCGTCCAGCACGTCGGCCTCGCAGAACTCCAGGCGCATCGGCCGCCGCCGCCCCGCCTTCGCCTCGGACCGCTCGATCCGCCGGTCGATTCCCTGGCACGCGACCTTGAAGGGAATGCCCTGGCGGAACCACCCCTGCACCAGGTCGAAGGCCGGGCCGACCACGCGCACGAGGTGGCCGCCATTGCGGCGGCAGAGGTACGCTTCGATCTCGCGGCAGTACTCGTCGGCGTCCATGGTCCGGATGTCAGCTGTCCGTCTTCCGGTTCCTGTCCCAGAGCAACCGGAGCCCGTCGAGCGTCAGGTCGCGATCGACGACATCGACGACGTGGGTCTCCGGGGCGATGATCTCGGCCAGTCCGCCGGTGGCCACGCAGAACGCCCGGCCGCCCAGTTCAGCGGTCAGCCGGCGCACGAGGCCCTCGACCATGTCCACGTACCCGAAGAACAGCCCGGACTGCATGGACGTGACGGTCGTGCGGCCGATGACCGCCGGCGGCTTGCGGACGTCGATGCGCGGAAGCCTCGCCGCCCGCTGGAACAGGGCGTCGGCCGAGATCCCGATGCCGGGACAGATGACCCCGCCCAGGTACTCGCCGTCGGCCGTGATGGCATCGAACGTGGTGGCGGTGCCGAAGTCGACCACGATGAGCGGCACCCGGCGCTCGCGCCCGTACTTCTCGACGGCCGCCATGCCGTTCACGATCCGATCGGCGCCGACCTCGGCCGGGTTCTCGTAGAGCACCGGCATGCCGGTGTCCACACCGGGTTCGAGATTCAGCGGCTCGATCCCGAGGTAGGCCCGGCTCATCTCGATCATCGGTCGCGTCAGTGGGGGCACGACCGACGCGAGCACGACCCCGTCGATGGCCTCCGGCCGGATCTGCGCGCGGTCGAGCAGGTCGGTGACCATGAGCCCGAGTTCGTCGGCGGTGCGCTCGCGCGCCGTCGCCAGACGCCAGCTGCGCGCCAGGTGCGCGCCCGTGAAGACGCCCAGCACGACATTCGTGTTGCCGATGTCGATGGCCAGCAGCATACGGTCCTCGCGATCGGTTACAGCCACACCACCTCGCCCGCCATGACGCGCTCGAGGCCGCGGTTGGCCTCGACGAGCAGGGCGCCATCGGTGTCGAGGCCGGCCGTGCGCCCGCGGCGCACGCCATCGGGAGCCCGCCACTCCACCAGTGCGCCGGTCGCCGACGGCGACCACGCGCGCCACCGCGTGAACCACCCCGCCAGGTCATCGCGACGCAGCGCGGACCGCGCGCGGTCCAGGTTGAGCAGCAGGGCCGCCAGCACCGCGCCACGATCCACCTCGCGCCCGAGTTCGGCTTCGATCGAGCTGGCCCGGCGGGCGATGTCGGGGGGATAGGCCACGGCGCGGATGTTGAGCCCGACGCCCAGGATGATGTACTCGATCGCGCCGTTCTGGACGGAGGCTTCGGCGAGGATGCCCGCCAGCTTGCGCCCGCCGAACACCAGGTCATTGGGCCACTTGATCTCCACGGGCAGCCCCGTGGCGGTGCGCACGGCGTCGGCGGCCGCCACGCCAGCCAGCAGCGTGATCCGCGCCGGCAGCGGGGTCGCGGCCGCCCGCGCGTCGGCGGCGGCCTTGCGGCGTTCCATCGGGTTCAGCCGCAGGACCACCGACACGTAGAGCCCGGCCCCGGGTGGCGAGAACCAGGTCCGGCCGAGGCGGCCGCGGCCGGAGGTCTGCGTGTCGGCCACCACCGTCGTGCCCTCGGCCACGCCCGCGTCGGCCAGGCGCGCGGCCACGTCGTTGGTGGACGTCGTCGACGGCAGGAAGTAGACGGTCGTGCCGACGCGTTCCAGGTCCGGGCGCACCTGGTCCAGGGCGGCGGACAGATCGTCCGGGAGAGTGCCTGCCGGCGCCAGTTCGTGCGGGTCGGGGCTCACGCGATCGTCCTCCGCGAATGATGGACATCCCCGCCGGCCGCCCGCCGGGGGACCGCCGTCGGGCGGTCTACGCGCCGAACTCGGCCAGCTGCGCGGTCAGGCGCTGGCGCCGCTCGGCCAGCTGCGTCACGCGGTCGCGCGCCTCGGCCACCACGGCCGCGGGCGCACGCTCCACGAAAGCGGCGTTCGCGAGCTTCCGGTCGAGGCTCTCCGCCTCCCGCTCGAGGCCAGCCAGTTCCTTGCGCAGGCGCTCGACTTCCGCCTTGTGGTCCACGGCCCCCGCCAGCAGCACGTACACATGGGCGTGCGCCAGGACGCGCTTGACGGTGTCGGGCCCCGCAGCCACGTCGGCCCGGAACTCCAGCGCCTCGAGCCCCGCGAGCTGCCGCAGGTAGGCCGCCTGCGCCTCGAGCATCGCCCGTGATGGCGGGTCGGTCTCGTCGATCACGACCGTAATCTTGCGCGACGGCGGCACGCCGCGCTCGGACCGGACCGTCCGGATGGTGGTCACCAGCTCCTGGATGTAAGCCACCTCCTGCTCGGCACCGGGCGCCGTCCATTCGGCCACGGGCGTCGGGAACGCCGCCAGGGCCAGGGACGGCGCATCACCCTCGAGGCGCGGCAGCCGCTGCCAGATCTCCTCGGTGATGAACGGCACGAACGGGTGCATCAGGCGCATCAGCCGGTCGAACACGTCGATCAGCACGCCCACCGCCCGGTCGCGGTCGGCGCCTGTCTTCTGGAGATCCACCTTGACGAACTCGATGTACCAGTCCGCGAACTCGTGCCAGAAGAAGTGGTAGAGGCGATCGGCCGCCACGTCGAAGCGGTACGACGTGAGCGCGTCGCTGACCTCGGTGGTGAGCCGGCTGATCCCGCTGAGGATCCAGCGGTGGATCGGCCCCAGCTCGGCCGCCGGGGGCACCGGCGGCCGCGCCGGCAGATCGCCCAGGTTCATCAGCAGGAACCGCGAGGCGTTCCAGATCTTGTTGATGAACTGCCGGTAGCCCTGCATCCGGCCTTCCGACAGCGGGATGTCCATGCCCGGCGACGCCATGGCCGCCAGGGTGAAGCGCAGGGCGTCGGCCCCGATCTCGTCCATCACCGACAGCGGGTCGACGACGTTGCCCTTCGACTTGCTCATCTTCTGGCCGCGTTCGTCGCGCACCAGGCCGGTGATGTAGACCGTGTGGAACGGCACGTCGCCGGCGAACTTGAGCCCGAGCATGATCATCCGGGCCACCCAGAAGAAGATGATGTCGAACCCCGTCATCAGCACGGTCGTCGGGTAGTACCGCGCCAGGTCGGACGTCTGGTCCGGCCAGCCCATCGTGCTGAAGGGCCACAACCCCGACGAGAACCACGTGTCGAGCACGTCCGGGTCCTGACGCAGGGCGCCGCCACAGGCGCACGCCGTCGGATCCTGCTCGGAGACGATGGTCTCGCCGCACGTGTCGCAGTACCACGCCGGAATGCGGTGTCCCCACCACAGCTGGCGCGAGATGCACCAGTCGTGGATGTTGGTCATCCACTCGAAGTAGGTC
>CAYNDV010000078.1:0-16837 GCA_964396055.1 uncultured Vicinamibacterales bacterium
TCAGCGGGGCGCGACCGGCTGGGGCGCACCGCCGCGGCGCCGGACTCGTAGGCGGCCTCCGAGATCGCCACGACGCGCAGCGCCGTGTCCATGTCGAGGCCGCTGCCCGCGAGGTACTGCGCCGTGTTCGAGCGGTCGCGGACGAAGTCGATGAACTTGTTGATGGGAGCCTTGCCGTCGCCCGCGTACTCGGCCGGCGGCACCGTCGTCATCCCCCGCGCGCGCTCGGCCAAGTGTTTCGAATTCAGGTAGACCGTCTCGCGGCCCTCGGTGCCCACCACCACCAGCATCCCGTCGGTGCCCACCACCTCCAGCAGGTTCTCCTGGATGTTGGTCACCATGTTGGTGTGCGCCGTGCCGATGGCACCGTTGTCGAAGTCCACCAGGATCGTGGCGACGTCCTCGACGGCCCGCTTCGTGACGTGCCGCATGCTGGCCGACACGCGCACGGGCTCGCCCGCGAGGTACGTGAGCAGCCCCATGCCG
Source organism: uncultured Vicinamibacterales bacterium (assembly GCA_964396055.1). Classification (GTDB taxonomy): domain Bacteria; phylum Acidobacteriota; class Vicinamibacteria; order Vicinamibacterales; family JAKQTR01; genus CAYJPV01. Next base: position 487 of record CAYNDV010000078.1, read on the forward strand.
TGCACGCCCAGATCGATGAGCGCGCCTCCCCCGGCCACCGCCGGATCCCACCACGTCGCGGGCAGGCTCGTCCCCTTGGCCATCCCGTGGGCCCGGCGGAAGTGCACCGACACGATCTCGCCCAGGCAGCCCTCGGCCACGAGCCTGCGCGCGTACTGATACGAGCCGACGGGCATCGACTCGTGCGAGATCACGAACTTCACGCCGGCCTGCTCGATCGCCGCCTTGATGCGCAGGCCGTCGGCCACGCGCGGCGTGAGGATCTTGTCCGTGAATACGTGCTTCTTTGCCGCCGCGGCCCGGATGATGAGGTCCGCGTGCAGCGACGTCTCGGCCTCGATCATCACGGCGTCCACGCGGGGGTTGTCCAGGATCCGCTGGTAGTCGGGCTCGAACGGCACGCCGAGGCGCTCAGCGAACTGTGTCCCGCGCACCGGGTCCTGGTCCCATACCGCGATCCACTCGACCTGCCCGGCATTCAGCTGCGCGATGCGGTTCAGGAACCCGTTCGTGTGCACGTGCCACGCGCCCACGAGCGCGAGGCGCACGGGCGCCGGCCCCGCAGCCTGCGGGGACGCTGGTGCCCCAGAGGCGGGCGCCACGGACAGGACGAGCGCCGCAGCGGCGGCGGACAGCAGGGCGGACATCCGGTTTGGCATCATGGTCAGGCCAGCTTCTTCAGCGACGCCAGGATCGTCGCCACATCGTCTTCGGTGTTGCACACGTGGCACGACACGCGGATGGCGTTGAGCCCGCCCTCGGTCACGGTGCGCACGCGGATGCGGTCCTTCGCCAGGTGCTCGCTGATGTCGCGCACCTGGCGGCCGCGCACCCGAAAGGCGATCATCGGCGTGCGGTACGCTTCTTCCTCCGGCGACACGATCTCCACGCCGGGCAGGTCGCGCAGGCCGTCCAGGAACCGTTCGGCCAGGCCGTGGTTGTGACGCCAGATCCGCTCGAGCCCGATCGCCTCGACAAACGAGACGGCCGTCCCGAGGGCGAACAACAGCGCCTCGTTCTGCGTGCCGTATTCGAACCGCCGCGCCGACGGGTGCAGCACCAGCTCTCCGGTCTCGACGTTGAACCGCTCGTACGCCCCCATGCCGACGATGAGCGGGCGCAGCGTGTCGAGCATCCCGGGGCGCACGTGGATGAAGCCCGTGCGCTTGGGCCCCATGATCCACTTGTGCGTGCTGCACACGTAGAAGTCGGCGCCGCACGCCGTGATGTCGAAGGGCACGGCCACGGGCGCCTGGGCGCCGTCGAGGGCGAACCAGATGCCCTTCGGCCGCGTGAAGGCCGCGATCTCGGCCGCGGGCAGGCGCTGGCCCGTGGTGCACGTGACGTGGCTGACGAAGACGAGGCGCGTGCGCGGCGTGACGAGCGCCGCGAGGCGATCGAGGTTGCCGAGGCCGTTGCGGATGTCGGGCTCGAAGGTGCGGATGACGATGCCATCGCGCTGGCGGCGCTGGAGCAGGGCGGTGTAGAGCGCCGCGTGCTCGTGGGTGGTGGTGATGACCTCGTCGCCGCTCTTGAGCGGCAGGCCGGCGACCACGAGGCTGATGCCCTCGGTGGCGGTCGAGACGAGCCCCAGCTGATCGGGTGTGCACGACGGCCCGAGCACGCGCGCCAGCGCCGTCTTGGTGGCGAGCCACCGCTGCTGGTCGTGGCCCGCGCTGGGAGCCAGTTCCTCGGCGCGGATGGCGTCGGCCAGGCTGTTGAGGACCGGCAGCGGGCATGGGCCGAGGCCGGCGGGATTGAGGAACGTCCACCCGGGCTCGAGGACGAACTGCTGGCGCACGAGGCGCCAGTAGGCGTCGTCGTCTGCGGCGCCCGACGCAGGCGGCCAGGCGGGCGCCTCGCGGGCGGCCGCCACGGCAGCGGGCCAGCCGGACCACGACAGCCCGGCCGCCGAACCGGCGAGGCTGGCGGCCAGCCGCAGGAACTCTTTCCGGTCCATCGCGCGCCTCCAGCGGGGGCCGGGGCCACGTCGTCCGCGGGCAGGGCTGAAGCCCCGCACGACGCGCCCGAGGCATTGTGTGAGCGACACACGCCGAAGTCAACGCGGCGAAGTCAACGCGCACGCAGGGGACGCGCATGCAGGGCACGCGCCGCGCGACACGCCGGGCGCCGCGCCGGGAAGGCGTCCGCTATCGCCGGTGCAGGCGCAGGCCCGGGATGTCGGAGAAGTCAGCCGGGTTGAGCGTCCACAGGGCGGCGTCGTGGACGATGGCGCAGGCGGCGATGGCGAGATCGATCTCGCGCCCGCGTGGGCGGCGCACCTGGCGGTAGAGCTGCGCGGCCAGGGCGGCCTCGGCGCGGCCGAACGGCACAGCCTCACTGCCGGGGAAGAGGGTTTCCTGCACGCGGAGTTCCGCATCGTGGCGCGGGCCCCTGAGCCACTCGTACAGGACCAGGGACGCGCACCGGAGACGTTCGCCGTCCGCGATCAACGCGCGCAGCGCCGCCGCCGATCGGCGGGGCCCCGTCAGGGCGTCCACCAGCACGCTGGTGTCCAGGTGCGTCATGATGCCGACGTCCTCCGGCCGCCGCCCCGCCGGGCGGTCCGGATGGCGCGCAGCTCGGCGTCGACGGACGCGGCCGGCCGGCCGGGCACCGCGGGGAGCAGGCGATCGAAGGCCCGAAGCAGGCTGTCGCGCTCGGCGTCGCTCAGGCGGTCGGCCCGGGCCGCGTACTCGCTGACGGCCTCGCGCACCACCTGGCTCTGGGGCATGCCGAGGCGCGCCGCCGTCGTCCGCAGGCGCTCAACGGTCCCGGCGTCGAGCGAGAACGTCAGCTTGATAGATGCCATACCGATACCATATTACCATACCGGTACGGACGGGCACGAAGCGTGCGCCCTACGACGGCAGCTTGCCCAGCACCTTCCAGATCCACCGGTGCGTGCGGTGGTGCCAGGCCTGCGGGTTCGTGAACATCAGGACGCACTCGCCGTCCACGACGTTCATGCCGTGCTCGGCCCCGTACCGCACCGCGTCGGGCGAGACGGCGCCCTGCTGCAGCCAGACGTGCCTGATGCCGGCCTCGTAGGCGTCGCGCACGACGCCGGCGGCCTGCGCCGGCGGCACCACCACCACCACGCCGCCCGGCTTCGCCGGCAGCGCGCCGAACGAGCGGTACGCCGCGCGCCCGTCGATCGTGGCGGCCTCGGGGTGGATCGGGTACACCGTGTAGCCGCGCTCCGTGAGTTCCTTGAGGATCGTGTTGCCGAACTTCTTCCCCGAGCGCGACACCCCGACAATGGCGAGGGTGCGTTCGGCGACGAAGGCATCGACGGCGGCGCGCGTGGGCATGGCAGGACTCGCGGTCCGGGGGCAGTCGGCAGTATAGCAGCCGACCCTCCCGCCGCGCGGGCCTCGTCAGCCGAGTGACAACCAGCGCCGGAGCGCACGGTCGAGGCCCTCGATCTCCTCCTCGTTGCACTCGCCGATCTCGTCGGTGATGGCGGCACGCGGCACACTGACGATCTTGTCGATCATCACCTGTGAGGGCTGCCGCAGGCCCGTGCGCGACCCCGGTGGCAGCGTCAGCCGGAAGAGGGGTGCGTCCACGACGTCCGAGGTGACGGGACACAGCGTCACGCTGGCGTGCGTGGGAGTGAACCAGTCCGACTGCACGACCACCGCCGGTCGCGGCTTGCCGGTGTACGCGCCCCGGGCCGCGACGACGACGATGGCGCCGCGCTTCACTTCCAGCCCCCGTCATCGGCGACGTGTGCCACGAAGTCGAGGGCGTCGTGTTCCGATGCCCGGCCGCTCACGAGCAGGGACTGGCGGCGGGCTTCGCGCGCGGGGTCATCGGGCCGGCCGCCCGGCTCAAACGCCTGGAGAAGGGCCTCCCGCAGAATCGCGCTCCTGGTGGACCTGCGCCGGCGCGCAGCCTGGGTGATGCGCCGGTCGAGGTCGAGGGGCACGCGGATGGTCAGGACGGCGGACTTGCCTGCGGGCGGCATGGTGACTCCTGTATTTGTGAATACACTACAGTATACACCTTACAGGGCGCGGCCGCGCCTTCGGGTATGCCGGGCAGGCACTCGCCGCCGCAGTAATCGAGCACCGGCAGCATGAGCGCGAGACCCACGCCCGCGCCAATCGCCATCCCGTTCAGCAACGAGTCCGGGGCCCGCCGCTTGATCAGGCCCAGACTGGCCTCGTCGATGAGGGCCATCGGACCGGCGTGGCGCATCTCCGGGTAGAATCTCTTCGATGTCGAAGCTCGCCGCCTACGCCGGTGTCGCCAAGGCCCCCTTCCTGACCCTGCCGTTCGCCCTGGTGGCCGCCGGCACGGCCGCCGCTGCCTACGACGACACGGCCGGCGTGTGGGCCACGGCGCTCGCGCTCATCGGCCTGCTGGCCCTGCACGTGGCGGTAAATGCGTTCAACGAGGCCAGCGACATGAAGCGGGGCATCGACCTGCACACGGTGCGCACGCCGTTCAGCGGCGGCAGCGGCGTGCTGCCCGCGGGAGAGCTGACGGTGCGCGACGCGGTCATCGTCGGCGTCGCCGGCTCGCTCGTCGGGCTCGTCGTCGGGATTTACTTCCTGTGGGCGCTGGGCTGGTGGCCGTTCGCCCTGCTGATGGTGCTCGGCGCGCTGGCGGTGCTGATCTACACCGACGTCTTCGTGCGCAGCGGCTTCGGCGAGTTGTTCGCGGGCCTGGGGCTCGGGCTGCTGCCGGTGGTCGGGGCGGCGCTGGTGCAGCGCAACGTGATCGGGCCCGCGGCGTGGGCGGCCGGCGTGCCGGCGTTCTTCATGACGTTCAATCTGCTGCTGCTCAACGAGTTCCCCGACGAGCAGGCGGACCGGGACGGCGGCCGCGTCAACCTGATCCTGCTCTTCGGCCGGCGCGCGGCCGCCTGGATCTACACGGCGGCGGTGGCGGCCGTGCCGGTGTCGATCCTCGCGGCGGTGGCGCTCGGCGCCCTGCCGGCCTGGGCGCTGCTGGCCATCGTGCCGACGTGGTTCGCGCGCGGCGCCGTGCGGTGGGCCCTCACGCGGCCCGGGGACCCGGTGCCGCTGCCGGCCATGGCAGGCAACGTGATCTGGAACCACGCCACGCTCGCCACGCTGGCGATCGTGCTCGGCCTCGTGGCCTGGCTGCGGTAGGCCCCGGCTACTTCGGGTATCGCCCGATCGGAATCGAGAGGCTCACGGCCGGCTGGAACACGAACGCCGCGTAGTCGTCGCCGAAGGCCATCACCGTCGTCAGCTCCGCCCGAAGGGCGACGAATGCCCCCAGGGTCTTCTGCACACCCAGACCGACGCTCGGGTAGATCGGCGCCGACGCGTCCACGTGGGTCTGTGACGGCTGCACGTGGACCGGTCCGGTCCCGTCCTGCCACCGGTACTCGGGCGTGGTGTAGCGGTCCACCCAGCCACTGGCCCCCATCGTCAGGAAGGCCGAGAAGCCGTTGCGGTCGTGAAACCGCCAGCGGGCCTGCGCGCGGTACAGGAAGGCCTGGGCGTCGTCGCCCTCGTCCAGGATATCGACCACGCCTTCGATGGCCCAACGGCGCGACAGGGCCACGCTGACGCGCGTGCCCAGTACCAGCGGCGAGGTCCCTTCATCGATGGGCAGGTAGACGAGTGTACCCGTGCCCACGCCCACCTCGACGCGCGGCGGCACGGGCGGCGCCGGGTCGGCGGCCTGGGCGGCCGCGGGCACCGCCAGCACGACGAACCCCGCGGCCAGCCACCACGAACGGACCCGTGTGCTCATGAAGCCTTCCTCTCGATCGCTCACGGCAGGCCTTCGGGTGGCAGGCCGCACACCCGCGAGACGAAGAACCGGCTGCGGTTGAACCAGCGGTAACACACCCATGTCAGCTGGCGGAAGCCGGGCAGGCCCAGGAGCCAGCCCAGCGGGCGGCTCCACCACACCTGCCGCATGCCGTAGATGTAGGCGTCGGCACCGGCGATGAGCGTGCCGTCGCGCAGCCACAGCAGGATGTCGCGGTTCACGTCGTCGCCCTCGCGCCCGGTGCGGGCACGCGCGAACGCGGACTGCAGCGACGCCACGTCGAACCCGGCGCGGCGGATGACGGGCCGCCAGTACGGGATCCACCAGCTGCAGAAGCCGCACGCGGCGTCGTAGAAGACGTAGCCCCGCGGCTCGGCGGGCGGCGGCACCTCGGGGCGCGCCGGCGTCATCGACGCACCCCGGCGGATGCCGTGCGGGACCGGGAGGGCACGTCGAGTGTCTCCGCCGTGTAGACCGTCACGGCCGACCCTTCGGCGGCCACGATCGAGTGCGGGGGCATCGCGCCGAGCCACGCCCAGGCCTCGCCGTACAGGGCCGCGAAATCCACGTCGAGCGAGACGCGCACGTCGGGCCACACGCGCCACACGGGATGGTCCACGCGGTAGGCCAGCGTCCGGCCGTCGCGCCCCCGCCCGACGCCCAGGTCGTGCTCCTTCAGGAAGTGCGCCAGGCTGGCCTCCGGCGGCACGTGCGGACGGCCGCCGCGCTCCCAGGCCACGCGGTGCTCGCGCCCTCCGGCACGGAGCACGTGCGCGGCGCCATCCTTCCGGTACGGCACGCGGCGGTACGGCTCGTTGTAGACGAGCCGCGCCGTCCAGGCTACGACGCGCGACGGCACGTACTCCCGCACGAAGCACACGCCCCGGCGGCCGCCGGCGCGGATGTAGAACCGGAGATTGAGCTCGGGAAACTGCGTCCAGCCGGGCCACGCCACGCCACCCACGCGGATGTCGGTGAAGTCGAACGCCACCAGGCTCACGAGCGCGCGGCCCTCGTGGCGGTCGAGATCGACCCCCGCCGGCAGGTACGGGACCAGCAGCGCGTCGGGGACCTGCCAAGTCGCCAGGAGCAGATCGGTCCACCGGGCGGTCATGAAGGGGCGGGACATGGCCTCCATCCGGAATGCGGCACGTCGGGATGGATCGAGCGTATCACGACGCGGCCGGGCTGGTGCCCCGCGCCAGGGCGTGGGTGGGGCTTCCGTCGGTGGCGCCCGATCGCATATTGTGTGTCGCGATGACGGCACCGACCGGTTCCTGCCCCGGCTGCGACGACCTGCGCCACCGGCTGGCCGAGGCCGAGGCCGCCCTGGCGGCCCACGGCCCGGAGGTGGAACGGCGTGACGCCCAGCGTGAGCTGGAGCGGGCGCAGGCCCTGGCCCGCACGGGGTCGTGGCGCATCGACCTGACGACGGGCCGCATCTACGGATCGGCCGAGGCGCTGCGCATCTACGGCGTCCCGGGGCCGGATCTGCCGCTGGACCTGGTGCAGTCGGTGCCGCTGCCGGAGTACCGCTCCCGGCTCGACGAAGCCCTCCGGAAGCTCGTCACGGAGGGCGTGCCCTACGACGTCGAGTTCGAGATCCGGCGGGTGTCGGACGGCGCCATCAGGCACATCCACTCGGTGGCCGAGTACGACCGCGCCAGGCGCCTGGTGTTCGGCGCGCTCCAGGACGTCACCGAGCTGAAGCGGGCCGAGCGCGAGGCGCGCGAAAGTGAGCGCACGTTCCGCGGCTACATCGAGCACTCGCCCATCGGCGTCTTCGTATCGGACGGCGCGGGCATCCTGCTCGAAGTGAACCCGGCGGCGAGCGACATCACGGGGTACGAACGTCACGAGCTCGAGGGGTTTCAGCTCTTCGGCTTCTACGCGCCGGACGATCGCGCGGCGGCCGCCGCGGCCTTCGGGGCGCTGCTGGACACGGGCCGCCTCTCGGCGGAGCTGCCGTTTGTCCGCAAGGACGGGGCACGGCGCCTCTGGACGATCGACGCCACCCTCCTCGCCCCGAACCGGGTGCTCGGCTTCGCGATCGACGTCACCGACAAGCGGGCGCTCGAGGACCAGCTGCGCCAGGCCCAGAAGATGGACTCGATCGGCCGGCTGGCCGGCGGCGTGGCGCACGACTTCAACAACATGCTGAGCGTCATCCTCGGCCACGCGGCCATGGCCATGGAGGACGGGGCCGCGGGACCAGTCCGGGACCACCTCCAGGAGATCCTGACCGCCGCCCAGCGCTCGGCCGACATCACGCAGCAGCTGCTGGCGTTCGCCCGCCGCCAGACGATCGCGCCGCGCGTGCTCGAGCTCAACGGGACCGTCGAGGGGATGCTGCGGATGCTGCGGCGCCTGATCGGCGAGGACATCGATCTCGCGTGGATGCCCGGCGCGGACACGTGGCCGGTGAAGATGGACCCGTCGCAGGTCACCCAGATCCTGGCCAACCTGTGCGTCAACGCACGCGACGCCATCGCCGGCGTCGGCCGGGTGACCATCGAGACCAGCGCCGCGTCCCTCGACGACGCCTACTGCGCCGGGCACGCGGGGTTCGTGCCCGGGCGGTACACGGTGCTGGCGGTCAGCGACACCGGCGCCGGCATGGACCGCGACACGCAGGCGCACCTGTTCGAGCCGTTCTTCACCACCAAGACGGTTGACCGCGGCACCGGTCTCGGCCTGGCCACCGTGTACGGCATCGTGAAGCAGAACCAGGGGTTCGTGAACGTGTACTCCGAGCCGGGGCAGGGCACCACCTTCCGCATCTACCTGCCCGCGGTCGTCGGGGCGGCGGAGGCCCCGGCCGCAGGCCCGGCCGTCGAGCCGGCACCGGCGGGAGCGGGCGAGACGATCCTGCTGGTGGAGGACGAGCCGGCGATTCTGGCGCTCACGGCCGCGATGCTCGAGCGCCTCGGGTATGCGGTGATGCCAGCCGCCACGCCCGGCGAGGCGATCGATGCGGCTCGGACATACGCCGGGCCCATCCACCTGCTCGTGACCGACGTCGTCATGCCCGGGATGAACGGGCGCGAACTGGCGCGGCGCCTCACGGCGGATCGCCCGGATCTCCGGTGCCTGTACATGTCGGGGTACACGGCCAACGTCATCGCCCACCACGGGGTGCTCGACGCGGACGTGCAGTTCATCCAGAAGCCGTTCTCCCGGGCCGAGCTGTCGGCGAAGGTGCAGCAGGCCCTCGGGGGCAGCCGGCCCGAAGGAATCACGCCATGACGCCTGACAACGACGGACACGCCCGCGCCAGGTCCGAACAGGCCGTCGAGGCCGCCCGCCGGCTGAAATGGATGCTGCGTCCGCGGGCGGGCGCCGGCACGGGCGGCCACGGCGGGCTCCCGCGACCCGAGTACGGCGATCTCGTCGCCCTCAACACCCGCCGCGTGATTGCCGACGCCGTGGGTGCCGACGCCCTCGACGACATCGTTCACGACTACCTGGACCTGCTGGACACGTCCGCGGCGGTGTACGAAGCCAACGGCGACTACGCCCTCGGGCTGTTCGCCTCGGGCTGGTGCCGGTTCATGGACGAGGCCTCGCGCCGGCTGTGCGGCACGGCCGACAACCGCGAGGCGCTCGAGGGCGGCCGCTGGCACTGCCACGAATCGTGCTGGGCGGAAGCGTCGAAGCCGGCCATCGAGACCGGCGCCCCGGTGGATGTCGCGTGCCGGGGGGGCCTCCGGCTGTACGCGGTGCCCATCCGCGCGGACGGCGAGATCGTGGGCGCGATCAACTTCGGCTACGGCGATCCGCCGACCGACGAGGCCCGCCTGCGGGACCTGGCGGCCACCTACGGCGTCACGGCCGATGACCTGCGGCTGCACGCGGCCGCCTACGAGCCGCGGCCGGCGTTCCTGGTGGAGATCGCCAAGCGGCGCCTGCAGCACTCGGCGCACCTCATCGGCGACATGGTGCGCCGCCAGCGCGAGCACCAGCGCCTCGCGTTCGTCATCGACGGGTCCGGGCTGGGCACGTGGGCGTGGAACGTCCAGACCAACGAGACGGTGTTCAACGACACGTGGGCGCGGATGATCGGGTACACGATCGAGGAGCTGACGCCGTACGACTACGAGACCTGGGAGCGGCTGGTCCACCCGGACGATCTGCCCGCGGCCCGCGAGCGGCTGCGGGCCTGCATCGCGGGCGAGGCGCCGGATTACGAAGCCGAGATCCGCATGCGCCACAAGGACGGCCGCTGGGTCTGGGTGCTCGACCGCGGGCGCGTCATGACCCGCGACGCCCTGGGGCGGCCGCTGTCGATGTTCGGCACACACACGGACATCACGGCGCGCAAGGCGACGGAAGCCGCGTTGCTGAACGCCAGGCAGATGGAATCGGTGGGGCGCCTGGCGGGAGGGGTGGCCCACGATTTCAACAACATGCTCGGCGTGATCCAGGGCCACGCCGAACTGGCCCTCGACAGCGTCGCGCCGGGCGATCCGGTGCGGACCAGCCTCGAGGAGATCCGGAACGCGGCCCGGCGGTCGTCCGATCTCACCCAGCAACTGCTGGGCTTCGCGCGGCGCCAGGCGGCCACGCCCCGGGTGGTGGACCTCAATGACACGGTCGCCAGCGCGCTCCGCATGCTGCGGCGGCTCATCGGCGAGCACATCCACGTGGTGTGGCTGCCGGGCGGGGGCGCGGCGTGGGCGCGCGTCGATCCGGCGCAGGTCGAGCAACTGCTCGTCAACCTGTGCGCGAACGCCCGCGACGCCATCGGGGCCGCCGGCACGATCACGATCAGGACAGCGCCCGCCACCCTCGACGCGGCGGCCTGCGCGGCCACCGGCGCCGAGGCCCCGGGCGCCTACGTGGCGCTGTCGGTGAACGATACCGGCATCGGCATGGATGCCGACACGCTGGCGCACCTCTTCGAGCCGTTCTTCACCACCCAGACCCTGGGCCGCGGGAGCGGCTTGGGCCTTGCCACCGTGTACGGCATCGTGCGCCAGAACGCGGGCGGCATCGACGTGCGCAGCGATCCCGCGTCCGGTACGGCGTTCACCATCTATTTCCCGCGGCACGAGGCTCCGGTCGGCGCCGAGGCGGCTCGCGGGGAGGGAACCGGAGCGATGCCGGACCGGCAGGTCATCCTGCTGGTGGAGGACGAACAGGCGCTGCTGACCATGACGCGGCTGATGCTCGAACGGCAGGGGTACTCGGTGCTGGCGGCCGCCTCGCCCGAGGAGGCGATGCGGGTGGCCCGGGACCACGACGGCCGCATCGACCTGCTGCTGACCGACGTGATCATGCCCGGGATGAACGGCCGCGCCCTCGCGGACGCCCTGATGGCGCGGCGGCCGGGGCTGCCGTGCCTGTTCATGTCCGGGTACACGGCCGACGTGATCTCGCCGCACGGGGTCATGGACGAGGGCGTGCACTTCATCCAGAAGCCGTTCTCGGTGCGCGACCTGGCCGCCAAGATCCGTGCCGTTCTCGACGCCCGCTGAGCCCCGGCTGCACACGATTCGCTGACCCGCGCCGTTTGCGCGCAATCGCCGCGTGACGGCCGATCCGCGTGCAACCCGGCCCCGCAACAGGCGCAGCATGGGTCCTGACCCGTACTTACCACAAGGAGGCAGGCCATGCGTTCGAACCCGGGCGTCGGCATGGGGTGGCTGCCGGACTACCCCGACTTCAGGGACCACACCCACGACAGCTCCAGCGTGCAGGACACGCTGCGGCGGGCGAAGTCGCTCGCCGCGCGCGCGCCGCGGGCCGGGCTGCCGGCCGCGGTCGATCTGCGCCAGTGGTGCCCGCCCATCGAGGACCAGGGTGCGCTCGGCTCGTGCACGGCCCACGCGGGCGTGGGGCTGGTGGAGTACTTCGAGTGCCGCTCGTTCGGCACGCACCTCGACGCGTCACGGCTGTTCCTGTACAAGGTGACGCGCAACCTCGAACAGTGGACCGGCGACACGGGCGCCTACCTGCGCACCACGATGAAGGCGCTCGTCCTGTTCGGCGTGCCTCCCGAGCAGTACTGGCCTTACAAGGCGGCGCGGTTCGATGACGAGCCGCCGGCGTTCAGCTACGCCTGGGCCAGCCACTTCCGGGCCATGGAGTACTACCGGCTCGACGCGGTCGGCACCACCCCGTCGCAGTTGCTGGCGCGCATCAAGCAGCAACTGGCCGCCGGGTTCCCCTCCATGTTCGGCTTCACCGTGTACTCGTCGATCGGGGACGTGGGCGCCGACGGGCGCATCCCGTACCCGTCGGCCGGCGATACGGTGGAAGGCGGCCATGCCATCGTCGCCGTCGGGTACGACGACGGGCTGAAGATCGGGAAACAGAAGGGCGCGCTCCTCATCCGCAACTCGTGGGGCACGGGCTGGGGCGCCCAGGGCTACGGCTGGCTGCCGTATGCCTACGTGGAATCGGGCCTGGCCGAGGACTGGTGGACGATCATCAAGCAGGAGTGGATCGACACGGGCCGGTTCAACTGAAAAAGGGGCCAGGCCCCTTTTTCGGCTGCTGGAAAAGGGGCCTGGCCCCTTTTTCTCAGGGGGCGTCGAGGATGTCGCGGACCACGCGCAGGAGATCCCGGGAGGCGAACGGCTTCTGCAGCAGGCGCACGCCGGCGCCTCCCACGCCTTCGTGCGCGATGACGTCGGCCGCGTAGCCCGACACGAACAGGCACCGCGTGCCGGGCCGAAGGGCACGCACCTGTTCGCACAACGATCGGCCGTTCATCCCGGGCATGACGACGTCGGTGATGAGCAGGCCGATGGGCCCGGGGTGGGAGGCCAGCGCCTGCAGGGCGGCGTCGGGGGACGCGGCCGCCAGCACGGCATACCCGTGCTTCTCGAGGACGCGGCGCGTCAACGCCAGCACCTGCTCCTCGTCTTCGACGACGAGAATCGTCTCGGTGCCGTGCAGGGCCGGCGAGGCAACGGCCTCGTCGGCCGCGTCGCCGGCATCGCGGCTCTGCGGCAGCCACAACGTCATCGTGGTGCCGCGGCCCGGCTCGCTGTCGACCTCGATGAACCCGCCGTTCTGGCGGACGATGCCATATACGGTGGCGAGGCCGAGCCCCGTGCCGAGGCCCTGCCCCTTGGTGGTGTAGAACGGCTCGAAGAGGTGCGCGCGCGTCAGGGCGTCCATGCCGCAGCCCGTGTCGCGCACGGCCAGGGTAACGAACTCGCCGGGCGCCACCGCGTTGGCGGCGGCCCGGGCGGCGTCGCAGGCGTCGGCGCCCGTGTCGATGACGATCGTCCCCGTGCCGGCGATAGCGTCACGGGCGTTGACGGTGAGGTTGGCCAGCACCTGGTCGAGCTGACTGGGGTCGATGCGGACGCGGCCCGCCGCCGGCCCCGGCCGCCAGACGAGCCGGATCTGCTCGCCGATCAGCCGCTGCAGCATCTTGAGCATGCCGGACACGGTGTCGTTGAGGTCCAGCACGCGCGGGCTGGCGGCCTGGCGCCTGGCGAACGCCAGCAACTGGCGCGTGAGCGCCGTGGACCGCACGGCCGCCCGCTGGATCTCCTCGAGGGTCTCCCGCAGCGGGTCGGCCGCCGGCACCTCCTCCAGGGCAATCGAGACGTTGCCGAGGATCGCCTGCAGCATGTTGTTGAAGTCGTGGGCCACGCCGCCCGCCAGGCGGCCCACCGACTCCATCTTCTGCGCGTGCAGGAGCTGGGCCTGCAGTTGCTCGCGCTCGGCCTCGGCCCGCTTGCGCTGGGTGATGTCGAGGGCCGTGAACGTGACGCCCAGCGACCAGTCGTCCAGGTCGATCGGCGTGGAGCTGAGCAGGACGTCGATGACCGTGCCGTCCTTGCGCCGCCAGCGGGTCTCGACCGTGCCGGTCCCCCGCGCGCGAATCTGGTCGTACTTCTCCCGTCCCACCCACTCGAACGACTCGTCGTCCAGGTACCACATCCGCGACGACTGGCCCAGCAGCTCCTCGCGGGCATAACCCGTCATCGCGCAGATGCGGTCGTTGACTTCCTTCAGGACGCGGTTCGACACGACGCCGATCCCCGTGGGCGCCGCCCGGAAGATGCTGGCGATCTTGTCGCGGCTCGAGCGCAGGGCCTCCACGAGCCGGCGGAGCTCGTCCGTGCTCTCCGCGCGGGGCGCGGCGGCCGGTGTGCCGGAGCCATCGGGAGACCCGTCGGAACCATCGGGCGGATCCAGCAGCGAGGCGGTCGGAGCGAAATCGGGCGCGTCGGGTGGGGCCATAGGCCGTTCCGCTGAGTATTTGCACCGCGCGGGGAATGTCAAGGCATGCGGAGGCCCGGCGATCACTTTGTGTGCAACCGTCGCCCCGCGCTCCGGCAGCGCTGGCGCGGAAGGGCCCCGTCATCAGGCCGACGGCAGGTGCCGCGGCAGGAACACCTCGAAGGTGGCGCCGGCGCCCACCTCGCTCTCGACGGCGATCAAGCCGTGGTTCTGCTTCACGATGCCGTACACCGTGGCCAGGCCGAGACCGGTGCCGTGACCCACGCCCTTGGTGGTGAAGAACGGCTCGAAGATCTTCCCGAGGGCCGCCGGCTCGATGCCACGGCCCGTGTCGGCCACGGTCAGGCACACGTACTCGCCGGGGGCGAAGCCGGGCCGGCCGGCGCAGTCGGCGGGCGACAGGGTACGGTTGGCGGTGTCGATCGTCACCCGGCCGACGCCCCCGATGGCGTCGCGGGCGTTGACGCACAGGTTGGCGAGAATCTGGTCGACCTGCGTCGGGTCGATGCGCACCGGCCAGAGGGGGCGGCCGGGCCGCCACGCGAGCTCGATGTTCTCGCCGATGAGGCGCCGCAGCATGCGGAGCATGCCTTCGACGGCGTCATTCAGGTCGAGCACCTTCGGCGTCACCGTCTGGCGGCGCGCGAACCCCAGCAACTGGCGCGTGAGGTCGGCGGCGCGCTGGGCGGCCGACTGGATCTCCCGCAGGGGCGCGTGCAGCGGATCGGCGGCCGGCACGGCGTCCAGGGCGAGGTCGCAGTGGCCGATGATCACGTTCAGCATGTTGTTGAAGTCGTGGGCCACCCCGCCCGCCAGCCGGCCCACCGCTTCCATCTTCTGGGCCTGGGCCAGCTGCGCCTGCAGGTGCTGGAACGCGGTGACGTCACGGCCGATGCCGAGCACCGCGTACGGCTGGCCGTCACGATAGACCAGGCAGGCCCGCGTCTCGACGACGATCTCGCGGCCGTCCCGGCTGCGCAGGCGGAAGTCCGAGGGCTTCTCCTGGTGCCCCGTTTGCATGATTTCGGCCATCCGCTCGGCCGCGAAGGCCATCTGGTCGGGCGACAGCAGGTCCACGAACGACAGGTCCGGAATCTCCTCCCGCCGGTACCCCAGCAGCGCCAGCGCAGCCGCGTTGGCGTCGATGAACCGCCCGTCGAGGCCGACGAGGTACACGCAATCGAGGGACCGGTCGAACAGGCTGCGATACCGCTCCTCGGCCTCACGCAGCGCGGCCTCCTGCCTGATCCGCTCGCTGATGTCGCGGGCGCAGATCACCAGCCCCGCCACGTCCGGGTCGTCGAGCCGGTTTGAGCCGATGGCCTCGAGGTGGGCCCAGGTGCCGTCGGCCCGGCGGTACCTGAAGGAACTGGGCGTGTTGGGGTTGACGTTCTCGGAGACCTCCCGCAGGTCGTTCTGGATTCGCTGCCGGTCGTCGGGGTGCACCAGGTCGAACGGCGAACGGCCGAGCAGGCTGCCGGGCGGGTAGCCCAGGATGCGCGCCGCGGCGGGCGACTCGTACGTGATGGCCCCGTCCCGGTCCACGACCACGATGATGTCCGACGCCCCCTCGAGGATGGCGCGGTAGGTCGCCTCGATGCGCGCGGGCCTGGACCGGTCCTGCGCCGGGCCGTCTGGTGGTGGAATCGAAGTCATCGCGGTCGCCGTGCCGTCAGTATACCTTGTCTCTCAAACGCAACTTTCTCGGCGAAGAGGCCGCCGCCGGTCAATCGGTCGAGCCATTCGCCGATAGTATTCGACAGGACAGCGGCCGCGGCGTTGGCCCCCGGTGCGGGAACGCGCGCGGTCCCCGTGGCGGAGTCATGAGCGAGAATCGCTTGGCTGGCAGCACGCTCGAGCACGAAACCTGGACATTCGACGGCTTCCTGGAGGGGTTGGCAGACCGCCTCAGGGCTGCCGCACCCCCGGACATCGGGCCTGCGATCGTGCGCGCCCTGCCGCGGCTGTGCGCCTTCCTGGAGGCGGACCGCGTGGCGGTCCTGGAGACCGGTCCGGGAAGCCGGCCCGGCCTCTGGGTGAGCCACGTCTTCCAGACCGGTGACGCGCCGCGCCTGCCGGACCGCGAGGACGTCTCCCGGCACGTCCCGTGGATTGCCGAGCAGGTGCTCAAGAAGCGCTGCGTCGTTGTGCTTCCACGCGTGGAAGACCTGCCCGAGTCCGCAGAACGGGACCGGGCCACGCTGGTCGCCCAGGGCCTGGGCGCCGCCATGGTGGCGCCGCTCGTGACGCCCCGGGGCATCGTCGGAGGCCTCAGCGTGGCCGTGCTGGGGCAGCCGCGTCAGTGGTCCGACGACGCCGTGGCCCGCCTGGCACGCATGGCGCGCGTCCTCGGACCGGCCATCGCCCGCCGCCGCGACGCGCTGCA
>CAYNDV010000078.1:16937-20912 GCA_964396055.1 uncultured Vicinamibacterales bacterium
GAGGCTGGAGGCCTGGGGGCCGGGAGGCTGACGAACTTCCGTCCGGCCCCTCCCGTCTCAGAGAGTGTGACTACCCCACGGCCCGGGTCCGCCTCGTCCAAGCCCCTCTGGGACACGCTGGTTCAGGATTGGCGATACGTCCGCGAGGAGGTCCGTCCCGGCTGGCGCCAGGCGCTGCGGACGACGATGGCGGAACTCGAGGAGTTCTACATCACGCCCGAGCACCGCCAGCGGCTCAAGCGCATGGGCCGGTTCCAGCGCTGGGCGCACCTGGGCTGGTGGCTGCTCAAGAGCCTGTTCCTCAGTCTCTCCCCCACCCGGCGCATCGTCCTGCTGGCGGCGCTGGTGCTGGTCGCCCTCTCCGACCAGGCGGTGCAGGTCGGCGAGTCGGCGCGCACCTCCGCGGACCTGTCCATCGTGGGCGCCGTCCTGCTGGTGGGCGTGCTGCTGCTGGAACTCAAGGACAAGCTGCTGGCGCGCCACGAACTCGAAGCCGGGCGGGCGGTGCAGAAGGCACTCATGCCCGAGTACTGCCCCGAGCTGCGCGGCTGGGACGTGTGGATGTACACGCGGCCCGCCAACGACGTGGGCGGCGACCTCGTGGACTGTCTCGACCTGGGCGGCGGCCGCGTGGGATTCGCGCTGGCCGACGTGGCCGGCAAGGCGCTGCCCGCCGCGCTGCTCATGGCGAAAGTGCAGGCCACCCTGCGGGCGCTGGCCACCGAGACGCCGTCGCTGGCGGACCTGGCGGCGCGCACCAACACCATCCTGTGCCGGGACGGCCTGCCCAACCGGTTCGCCACACTGGTCTACCTCGACGTCCGCGACGGCGGAGGCACGGTGCGCCTGGTGAACGCCGGGCACATGCCGCCGGTGCGGATCGGGCCAGCGGGGTTCCACGACCTGCCGCGCGGCGACATGGCCCTGGGGATGATCCCGGGGGCCACCTACGTCGAGCGCACGGAAGAGCTCGCGCCCGGCGACATGCTGGTGGTGTACTCGGACGGCCTGACGGAGGCCATGAACGCCGCCGGCGAGTTCTACGACGACAGCCGGCTGCGCCAGCTGTTCCCCGGCCTGCACACGCTGACGGCCCGGGAGGCGGGCCAGCGTATCCTCGCGTCGGTGGACGTCTTCATCGGCACCACGCGGCCCTATGACGACCTGTCGCTGGTGATCCTCAAGAGGGGCCGTTAGGCGATCAGGCCGTTGGGCCGTTCGGCAGTTCACGGTTCACGGTTCGCGGTTCAGGGTTCACCCCTCGACCTTGCTCGGGGTGACCCTGAGCCTGGTCGAAGGGTCACGGTTCAGGCAGCCCGCGAGCCGCTCCAGGCCGTCGCCGTTGCAGCCGTCGTCGCGTCTGCCGATTACTCAGTCAGGAGGGACGCGGTATGACGGGCGAGATTCCCCCGTGCCAGACGACAGCGGTCGTCAACCCGCGTGACCCCGGCGCGCGCGATCGCGACCAGGGCCAGCCGCGGCGCCATCGCGCCCCGGCCCCGCCCCACCCCCGAAGCGAACCCGAACCCGGACCGGCCGCGGCGGAGTACGCGGACCCGGCTCACCCGCCCCACATCGGCACGCGGATCAACGTGCGGGTGTAGGGCGGTTCAGGGTTCACGGTTCACGGTTCACGGTTCACGGTTCGCGGTTCGCGGTTCACGGTTCGCGGTTCGCCCCTCGACCGTGCTCGGGGTGACCCTGCGCCTGGCCGAAGGGTCACGGTTCCCGGGGGCTGACGCGGGCCGGCCGAATGTCCGAATGGCCGAACGGCCGAACGGCCTATCTCTTGTACTTCCCGAACCATGCCTGCAGGTAGAGCTGCTGCAGCAGCTGGTGCGAGGGGCGGCGCCAGCCGTGGTACTCGTCGGGCATGCGCACGAGCAACGTGTCCTTCTTCAGCATCTTCAGCGCGCGGTAGTACTCCTCCGACTGGCGCATCGGCGTCCGCAGGTCCGCCTCGCCGGTCATCACCATCGTCGGTGTCGTGACGCTGGCCACGTAGTGCAGCGGCGAACGGACGGCGTACTCCATCGGGTCTTCCCAGGGGTACTTGCGGAACTGCTTGTACCAGGAAGGACCGTCCGTGGTGCCGACAAACGAGTGCCAGTTGATGACGGGGCGCATCGACACGGCCGCCGCGAAGCGGTTGGTGTGGCCGACGATCCACGCGGTCAGGACGCCGCCGCCGCTCCCGCCGCAGACGAAGAGGTTCTTCTCGTCGATGAAGCCCTTTGCGATCGCCGCATCGACGCCGGCCATCAGGTCGTCGTAGTCCTTACCGGGGTAGGCGTACTGGATGCCGTTGACGAAGTCCTGGCCGTAGCCGGTGCTGCCGCGCGGGTTGGTGTAGAGCACCGCGTAGCCCAGGCCGGCGAAGTTCTGGTACGCCCAGTTGAAGCCCACGTCGTACATGGACCACGGCCCGCCGTGGATCCAGAGCACCATCGGGTACTTCTTCCCGGGCTCGAAGCCGGCGGGCTTCACCAGCCAGCCCTGGATCTTCAGGCCGTCCTTCGACTCGAACCACAGCTCCTCGACCTGGCCCAGCGAGCGGCCCTCGAGCACGTCCGCATTGACGTCCACGAGGGTCTTCATCGCCGTCGGATGAACGACGTCGAAGGTGACGAGGTGGGGTGGTTGCTGCGGCGTCGAGCGGACGGACGCCGCCTGGCCGGTGCGCGCGATCGACAAGCCGTTGAACACCTGGGTGCCGCCGCCCAGCTTGCGCATCTCGCCCTTCAACGGCGCAAAGTAGTTCGACGTGCTGCCCAGCTCCCGCACCTGGAAGTAGACGCCCGTGCCGTCGGGGGCCCATGAGACGCTGGACGGCGAGTCGTTCAGCTTCTCGAGCCACACGCGCTTCTGGCCGCCTGCCGCATCCATCAGGTACAGGCTCGACACGTGGCTCGTGAAGTTCTGGTCGTCGTAGCCCGTGTAGGCAATCCACCGGCCGTCGGGCGACACCACCGGGTTCGCGTCGGGTCCCTTGCGATCGGTCAGCGCCTTGATCGCGCCTGTCGCGAGGTCGATGGCGTAGATCTCGGAGTCGTTGTTGAGGTACTCGGCCTCGGGCTTGCGGATGCCGGACACGTAGAGCGTCCGGCCGTCGGCCGACCAGCGGGGTGCCGAGTGGTTGAACCTGCCCTCGGTCACCTGGCGGGGCGTGCCGCCGGCGAGGGCGTCGATCGTGAAGACGTGGGTGACCCCCCGCTCCACGGGACCTTCGCCGTCGCGCGCCCAGGTGAGGGTGTCGACGAGCGTGGCGCCCCTGGCCCACTCGGCGCCGCGGGGGCGCTTCGGCAGCTGGACCGGCAGCACGGGGTCCTCGTCCGGCACGAAGGCGGTGAAGGCCAGGCGCCGGCCGTCGGGCGACCAGGCCACGCCGCCGGGCGCGCGATCGAGGTGCGTGAGCTGCGCCAGCTCGCCCGTCGCCACGAAGAGCACGTGCAGCTGCGTGGTGCCGTCGCGGTCGGACAGGAAGGCAATCTTCGATCCGTCGGGCGACCACACCGGCGCGGTGTCGCGCCACGAGCCGCGCGTCAGTTCGCGCAATCGCGTGCCGGCGACATCGACGATCCAGATGTTGCTGCGTGACTGATCCTTGATCTTGTCGACCCAGGTGCGGGCAAAGACGATCTGCGAGCCGTCCGGCGCGATGGCCGCACCGGACACGCTCTCCATGTCCATGAACGTGTCTTTGTCGAGGAAACGGGCGGGCGGCTGCGCGGCGGCGAACGCGGAAATGCAGAGAACGGTCACGGCCGTGGCGGCCAGCACCGTGAACATCGTGGCGTCCGGCTTCAGCCGGACGTGAGGGGTCTGGGTGCGGCGGATCATGGGCCCTCCTGGGACAGGCGCCGATCATGCGCCCCGCCCCCGGAGGGTGTCAATCGGCGGAGGCAGGCCGTTCGGCTCTCGGCCGTTCGGCCGTTCGGCGGAGGCAGCGTGATCCGTTCTTACTTCTGCCTTCTG
>CAYNDV010000079.1:0-20710 GCA_964396055.1 uncultured Vicinamibacterales bacterium
TTCCCGACGGTCGTCATCGCCGGGTTCTTCGGCAGCCGGTTCAACGAGAAGCCGTACTTCAAGGCGCAGGCCGGCGCCGAGACGGCTCCGAAGGTCCAGTTCTAAGTGACACGCCTGCGGGCGTTCGTCGTCCTGCTGTGCCTGCTGCCCCTGGCGGCAGGCGCCGCAGGCGCGGCGGAGACGCCCATCCCGCCGTCCCCGGCCCGCTGGGCCACCGACGCGGTCGGGTTCGTGAGCCCCGGCACGCTGCAGGCGGTCGACAACACGCTCGAGGCCTTCGAGCGGTCGACCGGCAACCAGGTGCTGGTGTGGATCGGCGACACGACGGGCGGCGTGCCGGTGGAGGACTGGGCCGTCCGGGCCTTCGCCAGCTGGAAGGTCGGCCGCACGGGCCTCGACAACGGCGTCGTCCTGTTCATCTTCGCCGGCGATCGGAAGGTCCGCATCGAGGTCGGCTACGGCCTCGAGGACAAGGTGCCCGACGCGGCCGCGTCGCGCATCATCAACGACACCATCATCCCGCGCATCCAGGCCGGGGACCGCGACGGCGCGGTCCTCGCGGGCATGAGCGACCTGCTGGCGTACATCCGCGGTGAGGTGCCGGCGGCGACGCCAGGGACACCCGTGGCCGCCACGCCCGGCGAGGGCGGCGCGCCGCCCTCGCAGGGCCGTCCGCTGACGTGGGCCGACAAGATCATCGGCGGCCTGCTGATCATCGGGTTCCTCGTCCTGCTCGTCACCAATCCCCAGCTGGCGATCTGGCTGCTCTTCAGCATCCTGTCGAGCGGGCGGGGCGGCGGTGGCGGCGGCGGGGGAGGGGGCGGGTTCTCGGGCGGCGGCGGCCGATCGGGCGGCGGCGGCGCCTCAGGATCGTGGTAGGCGTGCGTCACGCACGCCGTGTTGGAGCGGAGGCCCCATGCTCAGGGCGAGGCTGAGACGGCTCGTCGACGCCGAGGCGGTCCGGCAGGCGATCGCGGACGCCGAGGCGCGCACGTCGGGCGAGATCCGGGTGTCGGTCTCGACGTTCTTCTTCGGCAACGTGCGCCGCACGGCCGAGCGGGCCTTCGTGCGCCTGGGCATGACGGCCACGGCCCAGCGCAACAGCGTGCTCATCTTCGTCGTCCCGTCGCGGCGCGCCTTCGTGGTGCTCGGCGACGAGGGCATCCACGCGAAGGTGGGCCAGGAGTTCTGGGACGCGGTGG
This sequence comes from uncultured Vicinamibacterales bacterium, assembly GCA_964396055.1. Taxonomy (GTDB): domain Bacteria; phylum Acidobacteriota; class Vicinamibacteria; order Vicinamibacterales; family JAKQTR01; genus CAYJPV01. The sequence continues at coordinate 1,203 of CAYNDV010000079.1, forward strand.
CGGCGGCGATGTCGGCCCGGTTCAAGGCGGGCGACTTCACGGGCGGGCTGGTGCTCGGCATCACCGAGGCCGGCCGTCAACTGGCCGAGCACTTCCCGCACCAGGGCGAGCGCGACCGCAACGAACTCGCCGACGACGTCGATTACGGGAGAACCTGACCCGATCGGCGCAGGTCGCCCTCCGGGCCGCCGATCGCCTCGAAGTCGGCCAGGTCCTCCAGGCAACCGGGCGCCGGGTCGCACCGGGCCAGGTGCGGGCTGCCAGGTGAGATAGAATGACCGCGCGCCCATGACCAGCCGGCCGTCGGACACCGATCGTGAGGCGGATCGCCTGCAGGTGCGCGTCCTGCGCGCCATGCCCGTCTGGCAACGCCTGGCGCAGGTGGACGCGCTGAACACGCTGGCGGACGCGCTGGCGCTCGCGGACCTCCGGCGGCGTCACCCGCAGGCCGGCGAGGCCGCACTTCGTGCGTGGCTGCGCGACCGCCGGCTTCTGGCGCTCGGCCTGCCCTCCATGCCGCCGGCCGGCGTCGTAGACCCGGACCGGACGCCGTGAACCTGGTCGCCCTCCTCCAGCGCGTCGTGTCGGTCTTCGACGAACTGGATGTGCCCTACGTCGTCGTCGGCTCCGTCGCCAGTTCCGCGCGCGGCTTCCCCCGCACCACCAACGACATCGACATCGTGGCTGATCTCCGGCCGGAACACGTCTCCGCGGTGGTGGCCGGCCTGGGCCGCGCGTTCTACATCGATCAGGACGCCGTGTCCCGCGCGGTCGTTCGGTGTCGGAGCTTCAACGCGATCCACCCGGAATCGGGCTTCAAGGTGGATGTGTTCGTGCCGCCTGCCGGGAGCGTCGGACGGCAGCAGTTGGCGCGGCGCACGCTCGAGACGCTTGGGGCTGACGGCAGTGGCCGGCTGTTCGTGGCCACGGCTGAAGACATCGTCCTGGCCAAGCTGGAGTGGTTCCGGGCGTCGGGAGAGACGTCGGAGCGGCAGTGGCGGGATGTCGTCGGCGTGATCAGCGTGCAGGGCGCCGCCGTGGACCGAACCTACCTCCGCGATTGGGCGGCGAGGTTCGGTGTGCTCGATCTGCTCGAACGGGCGTTGGCCGAGGCGGACTCCGGCTGAGGCGGCGGCAGGCGCCGCGCCGGGCCGTGCGCGCCGAGGACGTGATCGATGCGGCCGGCGTGCGTGGTGCGGCCCACAGCCAAGTCTGTGGTCGCGAAGCCGCCCCTGATCGAGACCGTCAATCAGCCCGGCTCTGGTGCTCGTGAGCAGAGTTGAACAAAGGCGGTCGTTATCTCAACGCGAGGCGCACCCGGTGGACCGCAACTCAGCGATCAGTGCTTTCCGCGGGCGCCCTCTCTGGCGTTCCGACAGTGGTGACTTTCCGCGTGGGTGCACGCCAGGCGCGGCACAGAATGCGGTCTCCTTCACAGAGCGCGTGGCGCATACTCACGCGACAGCTCGCCGCGCCACTCCGGGGACAATCCACGCTCGGAGAAACCGTATGACAGCGATTTCTGAATCGCTGTCTTGATCGGTAGAGCATGTAACGCTGACAGCGCGAGCGAATAGCGGTCCAACGCACTCCCATGACGGAATCCGATGACCGCAATCTCGTTGTTCGGCTCGCAATACATGCACCACTCCCCACGGTCAGACGCGCAGGCTAGCCGCTCCATCGCATCCAGCCAGCCATACCCTGGGGCGTTCCCGGCAAGCAAAGCGCGATACTCGTCGGCTGTTGTTCGCCCGCGCACGAAGAAAACGGCTAGTTCGTCGGCCACCTCCGAATCGATCTTCCACAGACACGCACACCGCCCTTGTTCGATGTCGAGGAACGCGTGCACGTGATCGACAAAGTCGGCGGCTCTCATCCAATCCGAATCAAAGAAGCGGAATTCACTCCAATCGCCCACGAACACGTTCTGCGGGAATCTGCTATCGGTCCTGAGCCCTTGACGCACGTTTGAGAGAGCCCTGTCGCAGTCGCTGTTTCCGTGGTTCATGCGCTTTCGCCCCTTCTCAGAAGCCGCTCAGGCGGATCTTGCTGACAAGTCGCCCTGCGATTCTGACTTCGGCAGACGCACCGCCGGTACTCGTTGCGGTGTAGATCGTGTAGAGTTTTTGCCCGTCGCTCAGCATCGTGACCGGGCCGTTCGGGCCAACAGTCTGGCGTACGACTGTGAATCCGCTCGAAATCAGATTCGCCTGAAACTCGCTCGCCGTGAGCCTCGCGCCTATGTTGGGTACCTGCGCCCCATTTCTCGTTATGTCGAAAGCAACCTCCGTCGCCGTTCTCGATCCCATGAGCGCCCCGGCCGCAGCGCGCATTGCGCTGCCCGCCACCCAGAGCGTCGAGAGAAGTGAGAACGTGGTGTCCTCGAGCCCCTGCTCGGGTGGCATCCACGGCGCGAGCATCTTGCCGCCCGCCGCGTCCTCGCCGATGCGGGACAACTGACCGTTCACGAACGCTACGTTCATCCCGTAGTTGTAGTTCTTGGGGTCCAGCTCCACCCACCCCTCGCCCGGCGACGTGTAGCTGCCGTCCTTGTTCGGGTCGACCCAGACCGCATTGCCGTCCTTCGCAAACCACCGCCTGCCATCCGGGTCGACGTACCGCAACGGATTGTTCCGGGCGTACCCGTAGGCGTTCCAGCCCTGCGGGTCCGGCAGCGTCGCACTCGCCTGTCCCGGGTCCACCGTCAGAAACCGCCCGAGGTCGGCCCGGTAGTACCGGGCGCCGAAGTAGTCCAGTCCCGTTTCCGCGTCCCTGACCTGCCCCGTGAACTCCCGCCGTTCGTGCGGCACCGCGGGCGGCCCAACACCTTGGCTCGCCGTAGCTCGCGCCGAGTAATCGTCACCCGAAGGCTCGAGCGAAGGCGGCTCGCCGAAGGGCTCGTAGTCGTACCGGGCCACCACCGCGCCCGTCTGGTCCGTCAGCGCCCGCACCGACCCGACCCGTTCGACTCGCCCGTCAGCGCGCTCGCTCAGGGTCGCCCTGAGCCGGTCCGCACTCGCGTGTCGAAGGGCGACTGCGTCCAGGTGGTAGTACTGCACGACCTGGGCCGGCGCGGCGGCCGGCACCCAGAGCGCCAGGAGCGCGGCCCCCAGCGTCACGCGGGTCACACGGCAGCACCCACCCAGCCCACGCAGAACGAATCCCCTCATCGATGGCTGCATGATGTGCCTCCTACTGCCGGGTGATCAAGACGTTGTCGAAGCGGACCGTGCCAGGCGCGCTGCTCTGCGCCTCATCCGTGCCCGCCCGGAGCTCCACGCGCGCCGCCGCCCTCGGCACCGCCGCGTCCCACGCCACCCGTTGGCGCTCGACCCAGACATCGGGACCGCCAGGCCCGGCAAACGCCGTTTCAAACACCACGAAGCCGCTCCCCCCGGCCGGATCCCCCTTGTGCCGGATCCGCAGATACCGATGCGCCTGGGGATCGTAGGGCACGTCGCAGTGCGAGGCAGGGATCGCCCCGACCGTGCGCCGGCACTGGAGGCGCCCCTGCCGGACGCTGCGGGCGCTTCGGTAGGACATACCCACGCAGCGTCGTGATGTCACCGGCATGGCCGGCGGCCTGGATCTCTCGCAGGGTGACCTGCACGTTCCAGACGCCGTCGTTGAGGAGGACGTCAATCGGGGCGCGATGCCCGTGTAGAGCTTCTGAGTCGCTCCATGTCTCCGATCTTGGTGACGACCTCCCCAGCCGCTTTCGTGCTTTGAATTGCCACTTTCACGTCGGCCTGACTGACCTGTGCCAACCCTGGCGGCACCATGTTCGGTGAACGCAACTGCGGACCGACAGTCGCGTTCGCTCCCGGTTCGATTCGCGGGGCGCAGAGACGCCGTTCGTGCTCTCAGCGGACTGCCCGGATGGCGGTCACTTGCGAACCCAACAGGCGGCAACCCGTGCATTCAACCAAGTCACCTGGCTCGAATTCCCACACCTCGGAATCTCGGTCGTAATCCTGCGGGAGGATGAGGTGCACGTTACCACTGACGTGTTCGGCCTCAACCGGACGCCACACATCCACCGGTTCATTGACGAGACGAACGTAGATCGTACAACGGCTGCTGAGCATCACCGTTCTCCGTGTGCGCCCGTGTGTGGAAGCAGGGGTCGCGACCGCTACCAGCGAAACCCCGGACCTCCGACCTGAATGACGTTGCCCGTGCTTGCGTCGACGACGACTGACTTGCCAGTACGCGGGTGAACAAAGCGCAACGTTCGGGCACCGGTTGCATTGTTCACTCCCGTGAACGCTCGATTCGTCGCGATCGCCTCATAGACCTCCTGTTCGGTCCAGCCACGCTTCTTCATGCCTCGAATGATCTTCTGGCTGAACGATTTCAAGGGGAGCGGAAGACGGACCCAGAGCGGCGTCTCAATCTTCGCGATGAAGGGAACAGCGTTGATCGGCGAAAGGGCGCCACTGGCGGCCCACCTCGCCATTTCCATCCCTTCTCGACGCAGGCCGTACGCCCCCAGGTCGCCTGCCATCCCGACCACGGCGTCGAAGTCACTGAAGTGCCGGTACGTGCCGACTCTTCTGCCGCCTGCGTAGACGACGCCGCCTTCGAAGGTGATTCCGGGGTTCAGTTCGGGACAGGCGAGCATCAGTTCGAAGTCCCGATCGTTCTGGAACCACACTGGCGAGTAGCCGTCTATGTCGACCCGCCACGCGAGGCCGTCCGGGTCGACGTACCGCAGTGGGTTGTTCCGCGCATACGCGTAGGCGTTCCAGCCCTGGGGGTCCGGCAGCGTCGCACTCGCGTTACCCGGGTCCACCGTCAGGAACCGGCCCAGGTCCGCCCGGTAGTACCGGGCGCCGAAGTAGTCCAGTCCCGTCTCCGCGTCCCTGACCTGCCCCGTGAACTGCCGCCGTTCGTGCGGCACCGCGGGCGGCCCAACACCTTGGCTCGCCGTAGCTCGCGCCGAGTAATCGTCACCCGAAGGCTCGAGCGAAGGCGGCTCGCCGAAGGGCTCGTAGTCGTACCGGGCCACCACCGCGCCCGTCTGGTCCGTCAGCGCCCGCACCGACCCGACCCGTTCGACTCGCCCGTCAGCGCGCTCGCTCAGGGTCGCCCTGAGCCGGTCCGCACTCGCGTGTCGAAGGGCGACTGCGTCCAGGTGGTAGTACTGCACGACCTGGGCCGGCGCGGCGGCCGGCACCCAGAGCGCCAGGAGCGCGGCCCCCAGCGTCACGCGGGTCACACGGCAGCACCCACCCAGCCCACGCAGAACGAATCCCCTCATCGATGGCTGCATGATGTGCCTCCTACTGCCGGGTGATCAAGACGTTGTCGAAGCGGACCGTGCCAGGCGCGCTGCTCTGCGCCTCATCCGTGCCCGCCCGGAGTTCCACGCGCGCCGCCGTCCGCGGCACGGCCGCGTGCCACGCCACCCGCTGGCGCTCCACCCACACATCGGGACCGCCCGGTCCGGCAAACGCTGTCTCAAACACCACGAATCCGGTCCCCCCGCCCGGATCCACCTCGTGGCGGATCCGCAGGTACCGAAGGTACCGATGCGCCTGAGCGTCGTACGGCAGGTTACAGTGCGAGGCGGGGATCGCCCCCACCGTCCGCCGGCACTGGAGGCGCCCCTGCCGGACGCGCAGGTGGTAGTACGCACCGGCATCACCCACGACCAGGGCTACTGGAGGTGGAACACGCACCCGGCGTGCGCCGGCGCCGCCAGGTCTGTGGTGGCAAATCTACCCGCGATCAGCTTCTAAGAAATGGATGCGTTTCCCGGCCGTGAGCAATCCCGGAAAACGTCCGATACTGCCGCGGCAGGCACACTCCCGAACGTTGCACGAGCACCAGGAAGTGCGCCTGCCGCGCGGTACATCCGAAGGCGCGGACCGACCCAATTCGGTCACGGTCAGCATCGCGCAGTCGACAAGCGCACACGGCAACAATCTGGCACTGGCGCCGTCGATGCGGCGCGCCTCAGGCGAGAAGCCCCCTAAGGAACAAGACCATTGCTGCCAGCTCCTGTTCGACGTCAGCCCGTTGGACGCCATCACCATCCATTGCGTTTCGAATCTCGAGCGGCGTCCAGTGCGCATACCAGCCTTTGACGATGCCCTCGTCGTGAAAGTCAGCCGCCCGCACGAGGCCCTCAAGTCCATTTACCAGCCGGGTGAAGCCGAGGCGGCCCTGAACGTACTCCTCTATCAATTCAAGCATCTCGCCGATCAGACGGGTGCAGTGGTTCTCCATAGTTCAGCGACCGGTGACGATGACAGTTATGACGCGGTTGCTCGCCAAGTTGGTGACCACAGACACGTTCTCGAACACGTGGACGACAGTTCCGACTTTGTTGCCCGGCATTGTCGTCCCAAACCGGATCGCATTCTCCACAACCGACACTGGGACCCCTCGTCCGATGCCCAATCCGACCGGTGCCATCCGTTCGAGCGCGTGTACCGTGTAGTAGATCCCGTTGATCACCGTCGGTCCGGCCAAGGCGGTGGGCCACAGTGCGTACGGCGACGTACTGAACGATAGCGAGGTGAGTCCCCCATTACCAAACAGGGACACGCCGCTCCCCACGCCCAGCCCACCGACGGCGGACAACCCATAGAACTCCAGATACGTTTTGGGCGACGCCAGCGCACCTGCCCGCTCGCTCACTTCTGTGGCAATGAGCTGAAACCGATGCTCGAAGACGAACCGGTTGAATGACTCTCGAGCCTGGCAGTCAGAATCGCACCCTGTGACGGTAACCCTGAACGGGTTATCCCGCGAACCGGGTGAGCCCGGAGGAACTTGCCACTGGCGTCCGTCGGGATCGACATACATGAACGGGTTGTTGCGCGCATACCCGTAGGCGTTCCAGCCCTGGGGGTCCGGCAGCGTGGCACTCGCGTTCCCCGGGTCCACCGTCAGAAACCGCCCGAGGTCGGCCCGGTAGTAGCGGGCGCCGAAGTAGTCCAGCCCCGTCTCTGCGTCCCGGACGTGCCCCGTGAACTGCCGCCGTTCGTGCGGCGGCGCGGGCGGCGTGACCGGCTCGCCGAAAGGCTCGTAGTCATAGCGGGCCACCACCGCGCCCGTCTGGTCCGTCAGCGCCCGCACTGACCCGAGCGCGTCCAGATGGTAGTACTGCACGACCTGGGCGTCCGCCGCTCTCACGCCCCCGAGCAACAGCGTCGCCGCCAGCGCGAGGACCGAAGCCGACTGTCGCAAGTGCATCAACATCGTGCCCTCCCGCCTACCGGCCAATGCCGAAGCTGTCGAAGATGACGGTCCCGGGCGCAGCCGCTTGCGCTTCGTCGGTGCCCGCCCGCAGTTCTACGCGCAGCGCCGCCACGGGTACGTTCACGTTCCAGTTGGTCCGTTTGCGCTCCACCCACACGTCTGGACCGCCGAGACCGGCGCGGGCGGTCTCGAACACCACGAAGCCAGGGCCGCCTGCAGGGTCAATCTCATGACGGACACGCAGATACTGGTGAACACCAGGGTCGTAGTCGATGCTGCAATGCGATGTTGGAATCACGCCCACGGATAGTCGGCATTGCAGCTTGCCTGCTCTCACTCTGAAGAGATAGTGCGCGTCGCTGGTCCCCACCACAAGCGCGGCGTGCGCCGTCGTGCTCGCACTGGGAGCCTGTACGAGGCGCACCCTCGCGTACGATCCGGTCAGGTCATAGCGCGTCTCGGGCTCCGAACTCAAGCCGTTGACGTGCAGACTGCCCCCTGTCTTCAGCGGACCGACCGACACCCTCGTTGCGGTCTCCTGGACAGAGATCCCGGTATCCGTGGAAGCCGCGCTGAACAGACTACCTGTGGTCCATTTCGCGTCAATGGCGCCGTCGTCAAACTCATCGACCATCTGGCCAGGGTTCGGGCCCGTGGGATCACACACCCGCACAGCCCGAAACGTGCGAAAGACCGGCGGAGGCGTCCAGGCCAAGCTTGCGTTCTTCGGATTGAGTGCGCCTCCAAACAACTCCACCCACAGTGAACGCTGTGAGCCAGTGACTGGGTCAATTAGGAGTGGCGGGGTAGATACCGGGACATCGGCCAGCGCGACATATGCGCCCGCAGTGGACTTCGTCTCAAACGAGACGACGTCTGAACCGTCGACCCGACGCTGACGAATCCGCAACCACGCATGGTCGTTGGGGTTGTAGGAAACCGGGTCACACCGGCTAATGGCTGCCGCCCCGCCCAGCCGTGTCAGGCACTTCAACAGAGGGCCCTCCACCTTCAGCTGGTAGTACGACCCAGCCATTCCTAGGGACACTCCGGCCTGGTACCCTCCCAAGTTAGCAATGTCGGTGAGATGCGCCTCTGCGTAGACCCGTGCCATCTCGTACGACTCTGCGGTCTGCACGCCGTTCACCTTGGTGCCCATGACGAACGGGAAGAATTCCAGACCGCGAGCAGATTCTGCGAACACCACCTCTGGCGACGCCGACGCGCTGAAGAGCCCGGTCACCCACCCCGGATCGAGCACTCCATCGTTGAACGTATCCTCGAGCAGGGACACCGATTCGTCGTCCTGAATGGAGACCAACAGGTTCCGGCGCTCCACGTCCTCGGGGTCGTACCCGATGCCGGCGTCGACCGGGTCATGGAGCTCGATCCCGAACACTTCGTCTTCGGGTTCACAACTCGAGTCCTGGACGATCCCGACCTCCTGTGTGCAGATCGTCCCGTTCGGTGATCCGGCGGGGAACGCGCAACTCACCGGGTCGAACACAAAGTCGTCGCCAAGCTTCGCGCGAGGCGTCCCTCCCTCCGGCAGTTCGAACGCGCGCAGGCCGACACTGACAGCATGGGGCGTCGTAGCCCCGTGGCGTGCTTCGACCTTCACCGCCACCTCTGCCGTGCCTGCGCCTTCGCCGATCCCGCGATTGTACTGCGTGAACGACACGCACACCTGCTCGCGATCCAGAATCGTCACGGTGTGCAAGCGCAACCCCTGGTCTCCGAGGCGCGCACCGACCGGATCGAATAGCTCTAGCGCAAAGACCTCGTTCGGTTCGCAGTACGCATCGGCCAGGATGGTCACTGGGGCGGAGACCTGACGAGCGGGCGGGATGAAGCTCAACTCCACGGGCGGATCGGCCGGAACGGCCAGATAGTCCTGGCCGGCCTTCGCCAGCGCCTGCCCACCCCCGGTGGCGGCAGCCGTTTTGTACTTCACTCTCACGGGTGAGGTAGGTGAGGGGGCTCCGTCAGGTATCGTCATCACCACGGTGGCCGCGGCGACGAACGAACCAGTCTGCTCATTCCACGCCGCGTTGGCTCTCTCGAACTGGATGATCGGACACCGGTCGTCCTCGATCGTCACCGTCGTCGTGGTGTGGTTCTCCTCAAGGTCCGCATTGGTCGCTGCCGTGAGATTGATCGAGAACGTTTCGTCTTTCGCATCACAGGCATCGAGGAGAATCGGAACCGTGATGACTTTCGGCACGACGGGCTGTCCCCTCGGAAACGTCAGTGCGCCATCCTTCCTGGTGTAATCGGCTCCGTCTTTCGCCGTGCCATCGGCCGTCTGCCACTCTACAGTCACGTCTGCCGCGGGCACTCCGTCGAGTAGCCCCACCAATTCAACCTCGACCGAGACCGACTGCGCCGATTCCTTCACCCCGACGTCCGTCAGCCGCAACCGGACCTTCGGTGACGGCGTGACGACAGCGATCAAGCGGCTTCCCGCATACACGTAGTCGCGCAGGTACTTCAGGTCGCCTCCCCCCTCGGACGTGGCCTCACCCAGAAGCATGCCGTCCGGACCGCGCACGTCGTACCGGGTCACACCCGAGACCACCGTCGCCACGCGCGTGTCGTCAGCATCGTAGACGTAGCCCAGAGACACCCCCGAGGTCATGTCTGCGCTTCGCATCATCCCAGTGTTGGTGTACTGGTAGGTGCCGAGACCATCGGCCGTCAGGTCGCCAGCGCCGTTGTAGTACAGCGCTTCCGGTTGCACGCCATCTACGGATGCGAGGCGTCGGTTCACGTAGCCGTACCAACGGTCCACGACCCCGCCGGTCTTGCGCCACTTGCGGTCGCCGCCCGGGTAGTAGCCGTAGTTGCGAACGCCCCACGTGCCCTGGGCGCTCGTCAACCTGTCCAGTGCGTCGTAGTGGAACGTCTGCGAGTACGTCGCACGGCCGTCGTCGATGTCCGTGACATTGCCGGTCTCATCGTACCAATAGTCCAGCTTCACGTGGGCGGCATTCCGGTTGTTCGCCGGGTGCCCAGATCTGACCGCCTCGACGCGGTACTGCCCGTCTCGCTCAATCGTATGGATCAGGTCGTTGCCGGCCTTGTAGGACCCGATCCCGCCCGACGGGTGATACGTGAACGCACTGGCAAACACCGCCCCCAGTTCGTCGTTGTGTTTGACGTGCTGGATCTTCGTGATGCGGTGTCGGGAATCGTACGAGTACTCGAGCTTCAGGCCGGGCCCCGTCGTCGTGTAGGAGGGATACTGCAGGCGCGACACGCGATCGAGCGCATCGCGCGTGACGACGGTGGTGAAGGTATGCGCCGGGCTCGGCGCGAGCACGAGAGTGTCTATGCGGCCGGTCAGCCGGTCGGCGTCGTCGTAGGTCCACGTCGTCTTGACCCGGCCGCTCGAGTCTCCGCAGTTCAGCGTGCCCCTCCTCGCCCTCGTGCGGTTGTCCGCGGCATCGTAGGCGAAGCAGACGTCGTCCTCAGTGCCTGGGCGGTCGACGCTCGTGAGGCGGTTGTTGCCGTCGTAGTCGTAGGTGGCGCGGCCCCGTGCATCGTCACGTGTCTTGAGCATGCCGTCGGGCCAATAGTCGTACGTCACCTGATCCGATTCCGGCTGCTTCTCCTGCCAGAGCATCCCATTCGTGTCGTAGGTCCACGTGCGTGCTCCGCCGCCCGCCATGTTGACCTTGGTCAAGTCCCCGAGCACGTTGTACCCGTAAAACGTCGTGCCATCCACGGGTTCCGTGACTGCCTGGAGGCGCGAGCGACCCGGCGTTCCACTGGCCTCATACTCGAAGGTCGTCGCGTGATCACGCTCGTTCGTGATCGTCACGTCGAGGCCCGAGTACGAGAAGCTCACGCTGGTTGTCGCGTTGGGATGTTCGGTATCCGCTGGAGGATTCACCCGCGATGTCACGCGATCCAACCCGTCGTAGGTGAAGGTGACCCCGTACGACTGGCTGCCGCTCGTGAAGGGCAGGCTTTCGAACGTCTTGCGACCGCAGGCATCCCACGTGGTGGACGTCTCGACATCCTCCGAGTCCAGCGTCCCCTTGACGCGGCCGAATCCATCGAAGGATGTCTTCACCCAGCTCGTCGTACCAGCTCCAGTCCGGCTCTCGGTGACAGCCGCGGCGTCGTAGGAGAAGCTGGTCGCGGCGCTGCCGGTTCCCGCGGGCGGCGTCCGCTGGGTCAGGCGACCATCATCGTCATATCCGTAACTCCATGCCGGACGATTCCCGTACCGTTCGGTGGCCACTGACCCATCGGCATTCAGGGTCCGGGCGACGGTGACCTCAGGGGTGGTCGTGTCTTTGACGACGCCGCGTTCATACACGTAGCTGGTCTGGTCGTTCTGGCCGTCTTTCTGCCACGCGATGTTCCCGACGACGGTCTTCCCGAAGGTGGTGGTCACACCACGTACCGTGCGCGATGTCAGGAAACCGCTGGCATCATCGTAGGCGGCCGATGTTGCGTACGTCTTAAGCGCACCATCGTCGTTCGGTCCTTCGACGCTGGTGGCCGTGACCCGACCTCTGATGTAGGGGACGAAGTTGTGCTGGAAGGCGCGCGTGACGGTTCGCGAGAAGTCCCCGGTCTCTTCGGTTTTCCAGGGCGTCCCATAGTCGTTGAAGTCTGTCTCGGGCTGGTCGTGATAGAAGTGCGTCGTGCTGAAGGTCAGCGCCTGCGGCTCACTCCCATTGGTCCATCGTGTGGTTGTCACGCCACCGGGCAGAGTCGGCCGCGGGTCGTCGACGGTGCAGTCTCCGCAGGGCTCGCCGACTCCCACGCCTCGCTGATAGTCGTACTCCTGCCTCTCCAGCAGCGTCGCGGCTTCGTGGCGCTCGAGCATCAGCAGAGTGCCCGCAGGCCAGACGCTGCCCGCGTCGAGGGTGTACCTGTCAACGCGCTGCCCGGAGCAGGTGGCGGGCCACGTCACCGTGCGCGTGGTGTTGTCGACGTACGCGAAGGTCCACATGCCGGCAGCCGACTGCGAGTTGGCTGTGCGCGTCACCACCGCCGGACGCGTTCGGGGCACCTGATCCCAGTCTTCGTAGTCGTAGATGATCGTGCCCCCGTGCGGCGTCGTCAGGCCGGTGATGCGGTAGCTGAAGTCCGCATGGTAGGTGTAGCTCCACGTCTGCCCTTCTGGAGACGTCGCCTCCTCCAGGCTTCGCATCTCGTCTGATGACCACGTGTACGTCCAGGTTCGCGCCCCGCCATCGAGCGACACGCGCTGCTCGTACGTGCCGTCCGCGGTCTGTTGGTACACGAAGTCGAGGGTCCGCTCGTATCCGGCGTCGAGACGCTGCCTGACCTTGTTCAAACGCGTCGTGTCTTCGACGTATTCGTAGATGAGCGTGTTTCCAAACGGGTCGGCCACTTCCGTCAGGAGCCACTCGTGCTCATCAGCAGGCGACGGGTAGGCGAAGCTCTTCACCAGCCCGTTGGGCAGCCGGAGCTCTCGCGACGTGGATGAGTACACCCCGTAGTCCAAGGTGCGGTAGTCCCCGCCGCCGGCATCGTAAGTCGGGTGGTTGCCGTCGACGGTCTTGATCAGTGGTGGTCGGCTTAGGTTTTCTGGATCGAACTGCACCGACTCGACCATGAACCGCCACGGCCGGGTCCCTCGCTGCTGGCTGCTGTAGGTGCGCACCAGGCGCAGATCCAGCCCCGCGTTGCCCGGAAACGCCGCATCGACGTGAGTCAGGATGAGGCCGCCGGAGTAGATGTTGATTCGCTCGAAGGGAAAGACCTGGAAGAACGGATGTGCGCGATCCAGTCCCGCCCCGTCGTCGCCTGTCGCCTGGCCGTCTGTTGCGGCCTGGCCGAGCATAATGATGACCACCGCGAGCAAGCACGCCCACCGCCACTGCCGGCCGTCGCCCGATCGCATCCGCCGTGTCGCCGAGTCGCGCATCGAACCCTCCCACGAGAAACCAGGGATCGCTTCCGCAGACCAGGGGACACTCAGCGGCCGGAAGGCCGCGGGCGCCACCATAGCACGGCGAGACGTGCCGAACGCGCGCCGTTGCACAGAGAATTTCGCTGGCCGATCGGAGTCTCCGCCATGAGACACACCGGCCCGGCGTAACAGGTGTGCGACGCTACCCGGGTCGCGCCTCATGGCTCTGCAGAGAGCCACGTTGACCCGTGGATCAATGTGGGTGTCGAGACTGTGCGTATCTCACGGCGTGGCGTCAGGACGACGCCAGTGGCAGACGGGCGCGACCGCAGCGAACTCGCCGACGAGGTCGATGACGGTCGCGCCTGAGGGGATTACTTCGCGCCCGGCCTGGCGAATACCGCATCGTCGATTTGGGGGTTCAGGTCCACCTTCGACAGCGTGATCGTCATCGTCTGCGCGGGGTTGACGATGCCCATCACGAAGGGGATCTTGACGCCGCCCACGTCACGGTAGTCGCGGGCGTCGTTGGTCTGCTCGATCGTCCCCATCTCGGCCGTATCGACCTTGGCGACCACCTTGATCAGGTAGTAGGTCTCGGCGTCGAAGTACTGCCGGGAGCCCGGGCCTGACCTCGGCGCGTACTGGAGCACGTAGGCGTCACGGTCGCCGACCTTCTCCTTGCCCGCCAGCGTCACGGTGGCGCCCGCAGCCTTGTAGTCGAGCAGCACGGACGGGAACGTGTTGTTGATCATGCTCTCCAGATGGCTGCCCGTGATCTCGCGATCGCCCTGCAGGCTGTTGCTGGCGAAGGCCGTCTTCCCGTCGCAGCGCTGATCCACGATCAGCTCGCCCATGCCCACCGACGACAGATCGAGCTTGATGAGCACCCGCGTCTTGTTGGGCGCCTTGCGGGAGATCTCCACCGTCCCGTTGAAGTCGCCGTTCGGCGTGCTGGTCACCAGCGTGCCGGTGGAAATCTGGCTCGTCAGCTTCGCCCACGCGGCGCGGCCGCCCGTGGCGGCGAAGTGTTTCTCGATCACATCGTCGGCGGTCTGGGCCGCCGCCTGAGACACCCCGAGGAACGCGGCGGCGAGCACAGCCGCGACGGCTACCGTACGTTTCACCATGTCACCCTCCATGAACCGCTCACACCAGACCACTACTTGATCTTCTTCGCCGGCATGTCACGCCCGCCCTGGTGCAGCACCAGGCCCGTCACCGTGCCGGCGGCATCCTTGACGAACGAGAGCCGCGCCTCGACGACCTTGAGGTAGAACTCCGTCGGCGACGAGGGGAAGACCTCGACCTTCTGCTGGCCCGTGGCCTGGGTCATCAGCTTGTCGCCTTCGCGGGTCACCGTCAGGATGAAGCCCGGCGCCAGTTCGTACTCGCCGACGAGCGCGTCGTAGGCGGCCGGATCGACTTTCGTCTCGGCCGGCGCAGGCTTGTCGGGCGTGTCGTCGCGCGTGGCCGGCGGCTGCGGGCCGAAGGTGTCGATCTCGAGGCGCACGTATTTCCCGGAGGCGTCCTTCTGGAACCGCACGCGCGTGAAGGCGTCCTTCTCGAAGAAGGTGTCGTTGCCGGACGGCGTGAGTTCGCGCCGGCCGCCGCCGCCAAACTGCGCAAAGAGGCGGCCGCCGTCACGGGTGACCGTGTGGCGCGTGCCGGCCACCGTGACGTACCGGCCGACGAACGGCTCCAGTTGCTCGGCCGTGAGGGGCACCACCGCCGGGTTGGTCAGCGGCTTGCCGATGGCGATTGCCGCGGCCCGCCGCGCCAGGCTCTGGGGGTCTGGCGCGGCCGCCGCCAGGTTCGACAGCACCGCCACGTAGACGCCGTCGGACGGGATCCGCAGGACATGGGCGCGGAAGCCGGGAATGCCGCCGCCGTGCTCCTGCACCGCGCGGCCCTCATAGCTGGCGATCTGCCAGCCATAGCCGTAGCCGGACGGATTCCCGCTGCTGAGCTTGTAGTCGGTGAAGGCCCGGGCCAGCGACTCGGGCTTCACCACCTTGCCGGCTCCCAGCGCGGCGTCCCACTTCGCGAGATCGTCCACCGTGCTGACCAGGGCGCCGGCCGCGTGCGGCTGCGTCATGCTCAGGAACTGGGCGTTGACGGTGCCGGACCGCGACTGACCGTAGCCGGCCGCGCGCCGCGGGATGAGGTCGTCCGTGACGTCGTACCGCGTGTCGGCCATGCCCAGCGGCGTGAAGATCCGTTCCTTCACGAACTCCGCGTACGGCTTCCCGGCCGCCTTCTCGATGATCGCGCCCAGCAGGACGTAGCCCGAGTTGTTGTAGCGCCACTTTTCGCCGGGCGCAAACTGCATGGGCTCGTTCTTGAAGACGTCGATCAGTTCCGTGAGGGACAGGTCCTTGCGGAGCATCTCGCGCCACTTCGGCATGTCCGTGTAGCTCTGGATGCCGGACGTGTGCGTCAGCAGGTGCTCGATGGTGATGGTCTTGCCCTGCGTCGGGTAGTCGGGCAGGAACTTCGTGATGGGATCGGACAGGGCGATCTTGCCCTCTTCGACGAGCAGCAGCACGGCGGCCGACGTGAACTGCTTCGTGACCGAGCCGATCCGGAATACGTGGTCGGGCTTCGCCGCGACGCCCAGTTCGACGTTCGCGAGGCCATAGCCGGCCCGGTGCAGCACCTGGCCCTTGCGGACCACGACGACCGTCATGCCGGGTCCATCCGCCTTGACGGCGTCCCGGAACAACTGGTCGAGGGCGGCGGCTTCGGCGGCGACGGGCTTCGCGGCGGCGGGCCTGGGCGCCGCGACAGCCGCCGGCTTCGGGGCCGTGGCGGTCTGGGCGAACGGCGCGTCAATCGGCGCGCAGGCGAGGAACAGCGTGGCGACAAAGGTCTTCAGGCGCGGGTGAGTCATCGGACGGGTCCTTGGAGGGCGTATCAGATTCTAATACGCACCCCAGGGCCCGAGAGTTCAGACGCCCCCGGCAACCCCCGTCGGACAGCTCACACCAGTACCGCCCAGCCCGCAGTACCCGTTGGGGTTCTTGTGCAGGTACTGCTGGTGGTAGTCCTCGGCGTAGTAGAAGGGGCCGGCGTCGGCGATGTCCGTCGTGATGTCGCCGTAGCCAGCCGCCGAGAGCCGGGCCTGGAACGCCTCGCGGGACGCTTCGGCGGCCTGGCGCTGCGCGGGGGACGTCACGTAGATGGCCGACCGGTATTGCGTGCCGATGTCGCCGCCCTGACGCATGCCCTGCGTGGGGTCGTGGTTCTCCCAGAAGATCCGCAGCAGGGTCTCGTAGGAGACCCGCGCCGGGTCGAACACCACCAGCACCACTTCGGCGTGACCGGTGAGGCCGCTGCAGACCTCTTCGTAGGTGGGGTTGGGCGTGAATCCGCCCGCGTACCCGACGGCGGTCGAATGGACCCCCGGCGCCTGCCAGAACTTGCGCTCGGCGCCCCAGAAACAACCCATGCCGAAGACGGCCGTCTCGAGGGGGGCGGGAAAGGGACCGGCCAATGGCGTCCCGAGCACGGCGTGCCTGGGTGGGACGGGCATCGGCGTGCCGCGTCCCGGCAGCGCCTCGTGCGGGGCCACCATCGACACCTTGCGGGTTCTTCCGAACATGGGGGGCTCCGTGCGGCGAAAGAAAGACGGGCCGGCACCGGAATGCCGGACCCGAGGGCCCGTCGGCGGACATACGCTGCCTCTGGATTCCCTATCGTGTCAGACGCCGAAATGGCCAGGAGGGTTCCGCGGCCCTGGGGGCCGGCTGGCTGGTCCAGGGGGTCAGTTCCCGGGGGCGATGGCCACGTCGACCGGCGTGGGCCGCAGCACCCGGATCAGGTCGGCTGGCGCCAGGCCCACGAGGAACCCCCTGGCCCCTCCGTTGATGTAGACCTTCGCCAGGTCGGCGATGCTGCGCTCGAGGTAGACGGGCATCGCCTTGCGGGTGCCGAAGGGAGACGTCCCGCCCACCAGGTAGCCCGAATGACGGGTGGCCACCTCGGGTCTGCACGGTTCAACCGACCGGCAGCCGAGGGCGCGCGCGAGTTGCTTCGTCGACACCTCTCGGTCGCCGTGCATCAGGACGATGAGCGGCGCGCCGCCCTCGTCCTGCATCACGAGGGTCTTGATGACGGCGTGCTCGTCGACGCCCAGTTCGCGCGCCGACACGCGGGTGCCGCCGTGTTCCTCGTAGCGATAGACGTGCTCGGTGAACGGCACGGCTTCGGCGCGCAGCAGGCGGACCGCGGGAGTGGACGGCGTTTTGGACATAGGCAGGCCGGCCGTTAGGCCGTCAGGCCATTCGGCCGTTCGGCGATAGGCCGTTGGGCCGTCAGGCCGTCAGGCCTCGTCCCTATTTGAGTTCCTCCAGCCAGGACGTGGCGAACGCGCGGGCGGCGTCGCAGGCGTCCTGACCCGCGCGGAAACACATCTTCCAGGGCTTTGGCTTGGATTCGTAGCCCGCACGGGTGAACCGCTTCAGGCCGTACTCGGTCTTGAGCGTGGCGCCGAAGTCGACGTCCGCCGTCTCGTCGAGAAACCGCTGCAACGACTTCTTCAAGGCCAGGCGCGGATCCGCCGGCAGCGCGTCGGGATCCGGCGGCCGCGACTTCGCCTCTTCATAGCGCCGCTTCTCCTCGGCGGCCTGCTGGGCGGCCATGGCGTCGACCTGCTTGATCTGTTCCTTGATCTGGGCCCGCGCCTGCGCCAGGGCAGCGTCGGCCTGCTTGCGCATCTCGCCCTGCAGCCCCTGGACGGCCTTTTCCATCTCCGCGAGGCCCTTCTCCATCTCCGCCCGCTGGCTGGCAGCAATGTCCTTCGCCGGCCGCGGGGGCTTCAGGTCGTCCGGCACGCTGGCGTCGTACTCCGTCTTGTACTGCGCGGCGAACTCGGGTGTGGCGAAGTACGCCCTGGCGGCCGTCCCGAGGGCCGCCACGATCGCGGCCCGCTGCGCCGCCGGGACGGCCTTCAGCTTCGCCGGGATCGTTGGCGCGTAGAGGGTGCCGGTGGTCATGGAGTTCACGAAGCTGTCGGCCCAGGCCTGGCGGTCGAGGCCGAACTCCTGGAAGACGTCGGCCGCCACCACCAGGCCCGTCAACACGACCGTCAACACGACCGGCAGCGCAAACACCACACATCGGCGCATCAGCAGCTCCCTGGGGGGAATCGAGGATACTCTAACGCAGAAGCGTCATGGACGATCGCCCGGTCTACCAGGCCACCCGGGGCGCCGAGGCCTACGACGGCATCGGCCGGCTGCCCGTCACCGTGCTCCTGCACCAGGTGCGGAGCCTGTACAACGTGGGCAGCTTCTTCCGGACGGCGGACGCCGTCCGCACCGAGCGGATCCTGCTGTCGGGCATCACAGCCGACCCGGGCGACCGCCGCATCGCCAAGACGGCGCTCGGCGCCGAGCGGACGGTGTCGTGGGCGCGCTGCGCCGACCTGGCGGAGACGCTCGCCGCCCTGCGCGGCGCGGGCGTGCAACTGGCGGCGATTGAAACGGCCACGCACGCCGTCGACCTCTTCGACTGGCACCCGGCGTTTCCCGTCTGCGTGCTCTTCGGCCACGAGGTGGACGGGCTGCCGCCCACGGCGCTCGACGCCTGCGACGTGCACGTCCGCATCCCGACGCTGGGGCTGAAGCAGTCGCTCAACGTCGCCACGGCCGGCGGCGTGGTGCTCTACGAGTTGCTGCGCAAGTACAGGGCGCTTGGGGCGCGGGGCGGGGGGCGGTGAGGCGTGGGGCGTGGGGTGGTGAGGATCGTCAGAAGCAAGAAGCAAGAAGCAAGAAGGGATCACGCGGTCACGCCCCAACCGTGAACCCTGAACTGTGAACTGTGAACCGTGAGCCGTGAGCCGAACGGCTGAGAGCCGAACAGCCCAACGGCCCTTATTTGTCTAATCTCAGGGGACTCGGGAGGGGCTAGCCGCGGCGGATACGCTCGATCTTGGCGTCGCGATCGGAGATGAACCGCTCGCGGTCGCGCCGGTAGTCCACGTCGAGCGCCGCGCGCGCCTCCGGGTCCGCCGTCTTCGCCAGCGTAGACTGGTGCAGGACCTCGCGTTCCGCGAGCTTGGCTTCACAGAAGTTGCGGGCTTCGGCAATGGCCGCCCGCTGCTCGTCGGTCAGCGGGCGCTGCTCGACCCCGGCTTCGGCGTCCTTGCGGCGCAACCGCTCCATGGCCAGTTCGTACGCGCTCTTCGGGGCTTCGTCGCTCATGGGTTCATCCTACTCCATGGGCGGCGGTTCACCCCTCGACGGCGCTCGGGGTGACCCTGAGCTTCGCCGAAGGGTGACGGTTCACGCCGGGCCCTTCGGCCCTCGGTTCCCGGCCGTTGGGCAGCGTGACAGCGTAATCCCTTCTTGCTTCTTGCTTCTTGCTTCTGACAATCCTCAACGCCCCACGCCCC
>CAYNDV010000080.1:0-20519 GCA_964396055.1 uncultured Vicinamibacterales bacterium
TTGCTTCTTGCTTCCTGACAATCCTCAACGCCCCACGCCCCACGCCCCACGCCCCTAGCCCCTAGCCCCCAGCCCCTGAGCGTGCTAGTATTAGAGGTTCACCCGTAGAGGCTCCCCGCCTCTCACCCGGACCCCAGCGGAACATGCAACCAGCCGTCCTGCAGGCCCTCGAGTATCCCAGGATCGTGGATGTGGTGTGCGGACTGGCCGCCACGCCCCTCGGGGCCGAACGTCTGTCCGCGCTCAAGCCGTCTGCCGACCCGCGGCGCGTGGCCCAGTGGCTGGCCGCCACGACGGAAGGGGTGCGGTTCAACGAACTGGTCGGGCCGTTCCCGCTGACCGCCCCGGCCGAGCTGCCGGCTATTCTGCGGGCCCTGGCCGTGGAGGGCCGCGCCATCGAGCCGGTCCGCCTGCTCGGGCTGGCCGACTACCTCGACTCAGCCGACGCCTCCCGCAACGCCATCCGGCGGGCGGAAGGGGCGTTTCCCATCCTGAAGTCCATCGTGGAGGGTGCGGCGTCGTTCAAGAACGAGGCCGCCGAGATCCGTCACCGGATCGACCCCTCCGGCGAGGTGAAGGACGACGCCAGCCCGGAACTGCGGGCGGTGCGGGACCGGCTGCGGCGGCAGCGGTCGCGCCTGCGCGGCATGCTCGACTCGTTCCTGCGCAACCGCGACACGGCGAAGTACCTGCAGGACCAGATCGTGACGGACCGCAACGGCCGCCTCGTCCTGGTGGTCCGCGTCGAGCACCGCTCGTCGATCCCGGGCATCATCCACGGGTCGTCGTCGAGCGGCGCCAGCCTGTTCCTGGAGCCCCTGAGCACGGTCGAGATCAACAACGAGGTGGTGGCGCTCGAGCAGCAGGAGGCGGAAGAAGTCAGGCGCGTGCTGCTGCAGCTGACCGATCAGTTCCGCCGGCGCGCCCTCGACCTGCAGCACACGATCGAAACCGCGACGGACCTGGACGTCATCCAGGCCAAGGCGCGGTTCTCGGCGATCGTGAATGGCGTGGAGCCGGCGCTCGCGCCCGACGGCGCGTTCGAACTGCTGGCCGCACGCCACCCGCTGCTGATGCCCGAGGTCTCGACGCGCCTGGCCGACCTCGAGACGGCCCGCAGCGGCCGGCCCCTGGACGGGGCGGCAGCCGCGCCCGCGCGCACCACCGATCCCGTGCCTGTCGACATCCGGATCGTGCCGCCGGCGACGGTGCTGGTCATCACCGGCCCGAACACGGGCGGCAAGACGGTGGCGCTGAAAACGGCGGGCCTGCTTGCCCTGATGGCACAGTCGGGCCTGCACGTGCCGGCCGCCGGCGGCTCGCGCCTGCCGGTGTTCCGGTCGGTGTTTGCCGACATCGGCGACGAGCAGTCGATTGCCGCCAGCCTGAGCACGTTCTCCTGGCACATGACGAATATCGTCCAGATGGACCGGACGCTGGTGCTGCCGGCGCTGGTGCTGCTCGACGAAATCGGCGTGGGCACCGACCCGGTCGAGGGCGGCGCGCTGGGCGTGGCGATCATCGAGAGCCTCCGGCGGCGGGGTGCGGTGGCGGTGGCCACCACGCATTACGAGCAGCTGAAGACCTACGCGTCCACCACGGCCGGTGTGGTCTGCGCGGCGTTCGGGTTCGACGCCGAGACGTTCGCCCCCACCTACCGGCTGCTCTACGGCACGCCGGGCCGAAGCCTGGCGCTGGAAGTGGCGGGGCGCCTGGGCCTCTCGCCCGCGATCCTCGACGAAGCCCGGCACAACATCAGCGCGCGCGAGGCGCAGCTGGCCGAGCATCTGGCCCGGATGGACAGCGATCTCCGCGATCTCGAGCACCAGCAGCGCCTGGTGTCCCGGGAGCGCGAGTCGATTGCCGAGATCGAGGAACGCCTCCGATCGCGCGAGCAGGCCCTGCGGGACAAGGAAGAACGCCTGCGCCACAAGCTCGACGCAGACATCGAAGGGCGGCTGCGGGCGGCGCGGCAGGAGATCGACCGCGTCGTGGAGGGCCTCCGGACGAAGGTCGAGGCCCTGACGGCGGAAGCCCAGCGCCGGGCGCTGCACGGCAAGTCCCTGTCCACGGGGGATGCCGGCATGGCGCGGTCGGACGCCCGTGCCGCCCTCGACGAGGTGGCGCAGCAGCTGCGCGGCACCGCAGGGGCGACGGCCGACCGCGGCACCGCCGGCGCGGCACCCCGGGTCGGCGACCGCGTCCAGCTGCGCAGCCTGGGCCTGGACGGCGTCGTCACGGCGGTTCAGGACGGCGAAGCCGAGGTGGACGTGCGCGGCAAGCGCCTGCGGGCCCGGTTCGAGGACCTGCGCGTGGCGGCGGGTGGCGGGGCGGCGCCCGCGCGCGTCAGCGTCAACGTGCACGTGCAGTCCCGCGAGGGCCTGGCCACGGACCTCAACGTGATCGGGTGCTCGGTCGACGAGGCCATCACCCGCCTCGAGCGGTTCATGGACGAGCTGCTGCTGACCGACAGCCGCACGCTGCGGATCATCCACGGCTACGGCACGGGCCAGCTGCGACGCGCCGTGGGCGAGTATCTCCACCGCCACCCGCTGGTGGCGCACTACCAGACCGCGTCCCACGATCAGGGCGGGGGCGGCGTGACGGTGGTGGAGTTGAAGGAATAGTGGCGCGGTTTCCGCAGTCCTTTGTCGAGGACCTCCGCACCCGGGCGGACATCGTCCAGGTGGTCCAGGAGCATGTGTCGCTCAAGAAGGTGGGAGCGACCTACAAGGGGCTGTGCCCGTTCCACGGCGAGAAGACGCCGTCGTTCCACGTGAACCGGGAGAAGGGGTTCTTCCACTGCTTCGGGTGCGGCGTCGGCGGCGACGTGATCAAGTTCGTGGAGCTGCACGAACGGGTGGGGTTCACCGACGCGGTGCGGCTGCTGGCCCAGAAAGTGGGGCTCACGGTGCCGGACGCGGCGGGCGAGGCCGACGACGCCGACGCCCGCGATCGCGAGACGCTGCTGAAGCTCCACGAGCTGGCTGCCGGGTTCTTCCGGCAGCGGCTGGCGGAACCGGCCGGCGCGCGGGCGCGTGATCAGCTGGAGCGGCGCGGCGTGACCGCCCAGACCATCGAGGCCCTGGGCCTGGGGTATGCCCCGGCCGGCCGCGAGGTGCTCAAGAACTGGCTGCTGGGCCAGGGCTATGCCCTGCCACTGCTGGTGAAGAGCGGCCTGGTGGCGCTGCGCGACAACGGCCAGGCCTGGGACCGGTTCCGGAACCGCCTGATGATCCCGATCGCGCGCGACACGGGGTCCATCGTGGCGTTCGGCGGACGGGCGATGGACGAGGACCAGGTGCCGAAGTACCTGAACTCGCCCGAAACCCCGATCTACTCGAAGGGGCGCACGCTCTACGGTCTGCATCTGACCAAGCCGTGGCTGCGCCAGAAGGGGTACGTCGTCCTGGTCGAGGGCTACTTCGATTTCGCGATGGTGTACCAGGAGTGCCAGTGGCCGGTCGTCGCCGCGTGCGGCACGGCGCTGACCCCGCAGCAGGCCCACCTGCTGCGGCGGTTCGTCGACAAGGTGGCGCTGAGCTACGACCCCGACGCCGCCGGGCAGGGCGCGGCGGCCAAGTCGGGCGACCTGCTCATCGCCGAGGGGTTCCAGGTGCACGTGGCCCTGTTGCCCCCGGGCGACGACCCGGACGGGTTCATCCGGAAACGGGGCGCGGCGCAGTACAAGGCCGTGCTGCAGGCGTCAAAACCGTATCTGGAGTACCTGATGGAGCGGGCGGTGGCCACGAAGGACCTGCGGCGCGACGCCGAGCGTCGCGCGTTCCTGCAGGAGATGCTGACGGTGGCGGCCCGTATTCCGGACGCGGCGGCCCGTGATCAGTTCGCGGACACCATCGCGCACCGGGCGCGGGTGACCGAATCGGTGGTGCGGGCCGAGATCCGGAAGGCGGCCGTGGAGCGCCGCACCGAGGTCTCGCCCCAGCAGGTGCCGTCGTTCGGCCAGGTGAAACCGGCCGAGCGCGGCCTGATCTGGGCCCTGGTGAACCGGCCGGACGAGGCGGCCGAGGCCCTGTTCGAGCTGGAACCGGCCGATCTCGAGGACCTGGCCAGCGGCCGGATCCTCGAACAGGCCCTGTTCGTGCACGGGCGGGGCGGCGAGCCTTCACCGTCTGCCCTGCTGGCGCGTCTAAACAGTGAAGAGGCGCAGCTGGTGACGGGGGTGGCGGCCGCCCCCACGCCGCCGGCGGCGGCCCTGGCCTGCGTCCGGGCGCTGCGGCGCCTGCGCCTCGAACGCGAGGGCGCGGCCGTGCAGCGGGAAATCGACCGCCTCCAGGAGACCGGGGGCGGGCAGGACATCGACCGGTTGTGGCAACGGAAACGTGAACTGCTCCAGCGGATGGCCTCGCTGGGGATTACTGGCACCTGACGGGAGGACGCCTTGTCGATTGAGGACAAGTACGACGAAGTGCAGCAGCTGATCAGCATCGGCAAGGAGAAGGGTTACCTGCTCTACGACGAGGTGAACGACCTCCTGCGAGCCGACATCACCTCGTCCGACGATCTGGACGACCTGTTCAGCACCTTCGGCAGCGCCGGCATCGAGGTCGTGGACTCCGAGCAGAAGTTCCGGGGCGAGGAGAAGCCGGAAGGCGACGACATGGACCTCGACCTGACGCCGGGGGCCCTCGACAAGACCAACGACCCGGTCCGGATGTACCTCCGCGAGATGGGTACGGTGCCGCTGCTGACGCGTGAGGGCGAGGTGGAGATCGCCAAGCGCATCGAGCGGGGCAAGCTGTCGGTCATCAAGTCGATCACCCGGACGCCCACCGTCTCCCAGAAGGTCATCGAGCTCGGCGACCAGCTGAAGGCCGGCGGCCGCACGATCCGCGAACTGGTGATCTTCAACGACGAGGAAATCACCGACGAACGGATCGAGGAGCGGACCCGCGAGGTGCTGCGCCAGATCGAGGCGGTGCGCAAGGCGCGCGCCGTCTACGAGAAGGCCGAAGAGAAGCTCATCGACACGCCCAAGAAGGACAAGCGCAAGTACCGCCGCGTGCGGTGGAAGGCCATGCGCGCCCGCATCGCCGTGTCCCAGGCCATCCGCCGCATCGAGTTCACCGAACTGGTGAAACGCCGCCTGATCGAAGACATCAAGGAGGCGGTCGAGCGCGTCCAGCGCGTCCAGCGCGAAGTGGACAGCATCGACAAGCAGCTCAACGCGCGCGCCAAGAAGACCAAGGCGCGCGAGGAGGAGCGCAAGGTCCTGCTGGGCCGCCAGAAGGAGCACCGCACCGAGGTGCGGCGCCTGGCCGACGAGATGGGCGAGACGCCCGACTACCTGCGGCGCACCCTCGAGACCATCCGCCGCGGCGAAGCCCAGGCCGAGCAGGCCAAGAAGGAACTGGTCGAGGCCAACCTCCGTCTCGTGGTCTCGATCGCGAAGAAGTACACGAACCGCGGCCTGCAGTTCCTGGACCTCATCCAGGAGGGCAACATCGGCCTGATGAAGGCCGTGGACAAGTTCGAGTACCGGCGCGGCTACAAGTTCTCCACGTACGCCACGTGGTGGATCCGCCAGGCCATCACCCGGGCCATCGCGGACCAGGCGCGCACGATCCGCATCCCGGTGCACATGATCGAGACGATCAACAAGCTCATCCGGACGTCGCGGTCGCTCGTGCAGGAACTCGGGCGCGAGCCCACCTCCGAGGAGATCGCCCAGCGCATGGACATCCCGGTGTCCAAGGTGCGCAAGGTGATGAAGATCGCCCAGGAACCGATCTCGCTCGAGACGCCGATTGGCGAAGAGGAAGACTCGCACCTCGGCGACTTCATCGAGGACCGCAACGTGGTGTCGCCGGCCGACGCCGTGATCAACCTCAACCTCAAGGAGCAGACCGACTCGGTGCTCAAGACCCTCACGCCGCGCGAGGAGCGGGTCATCAAGATGCGCTTCGGCGTGGGCGACGGGTCCGAACACACCCTCGAGGAGGTGGGCCAGAACTTCGCCGTGACGCGCGAGCGCATCCGGCAGATCGAGGCCAAGGCGCTGCGCAAGCTGCGGCACCCCTCGCGCAGCCGGAAACTGCGCGCCTTCCTCGAAGGCCGGTAGTGGAGTAACCTATCGGGGCCCATAGCTCAGCGGCTAGAGCACCCGGCTCATAACCGGAGTATCCCAGGTTCGAATCCTGGTGGGCCCACCAACACCGATGCATGCCGACCTCGAACGCCTGATTCGCCTGCAACAGCTCGAGTCCGCCGCCGAGGCGGCGCGCCGGGCCATCGCCGAGGAACCCCAGCACCAGCAGGACCTCGACGCGAGGCTGGCCGCCGCCCAGAAGGCCCTCGACGACGAGCGGCAGCGCCTGGCGGCCAACCAGGTCGCGCGCCGGGAACTCGAGAAGGAGCTGGCGGTCCACCAGGGCCGGTTGTCGAAATACAAAGACCAGCTCATGGCCGTCAAGACCAATCGCGAATACACCGCGATGCTCAAGGAGATCGAGACGGCCCAGCATGAGATCCAGGCCCACGAGGATCGCATGCTCGAGCGGATGCTCGAGTTCGACGAGGTCACCGCGCAGGTGAAGGCCGCCGAGAAGGCCTTCGCCGATCAGAAGACCGCCATCGAGGAGGAGCGCCGGCAACTGGCGCGCCGCGTCGATGACGCACGAGGGTCGATCGACGGCCTCCTGGCGGACCGCGCGGCGCTCGCCGCCCAGGTGACGCCGGCCGTGCTGGCCACCTTCGACAAGCTCATCAAGCATCGCGCCGCGCTGGCCATGGTCGAGGTGCGGGACGGCCGCTGCATCGCGTGCCAGGTCCGCGTCCGGCCCCAGGTCTACAACGAGATCCGCCGGCACGAGATCCTCTTCCAGTGCGAGAGTTGCCAGCGTTTCCTCTACCACGCCCCCGCAACCGCGTAAGGCCCCAACGTCCTGCGTGCTCTTCGTGGCGTCCGGCTTCCCTCGACTCCGCTCGGGACAAGTCAGCCGGACGCGTGCTCTTCGTGGCGTCTGGCTTCAGCCGGACGCGTGACGGGATCGGATCGCCCCCGCCATCCGGCCCGCCCGCGCGCCCTCCACGCGATACGAATGAAAGACCCCGGGGTAGCAGGCCGTGCACAGGCCCGACACGTGGATCTGCGCCCGCGGCACGCCCGCGCCGGCCAACTGATCGGCGTTGGCCCGCCAGGTGTCGAGCCACAGCTTGCCGGGCAGCACGGCCGTCCCGGCGTCCCGGGCGGCAGCGCCCAGTCCAAGGCCGGCGGCGGCGGGTCCGGGTGACAACGAAAACCACTCTGAGAGATCCTGCGCGCCGGCGCCGGCTTCGATGAAGCGGTCCTGCACCTCCGTGCCCACCTGGTAGCAGCACGGGCCGATGCTCGGGCCGATGGCCGCCACCAGATCGGCCGGCGCGGCACCGAAGTGCCCGGCCAGCGCCCGGACGGCCTCGACGGCGATGCCCGCCGCCGTCCCCCGCCAGCCCGCGTGCACCGCAGCCACCGCCCCCGTGCGGCGATCGGCCAGCAGGATGGGCACGCAATCGGCCACCTTGACGACCAGCGCGATGTCCGCTGCCGCGGAGGTGAGGGCATCGCCTGCCGCCCAGGTGCCATCGCTGCCGGCCGCGGCCGCATCCTGCGGCACCCTGACGACGCGAGCGCCGTGCACCTGCCTCAGCTGCGCCAGCCGGTCCGGGCCGACGCCGAGCGCCAGGCCGAGGGCCCGCCACCCGTCGGCGCCGTCTGCGGGCGCGCCCGGTAACGGCAGTTCACGACAGGTGAACAGGTGTGGCGCGTGCGCCTCGAGCGGCCGGCAGACCACGGCGCGGCCCCACGGCTGCGCCACCCAGGCGAAGGATTCGGGCAGGACGGGTTCGGGCATACTGTGAGTATGCATATCATCGGCATCGGGATCGACGCCACCGACATTCCGCGCATCGAGAAGGCGATCGCGCGGTTCGGGGATCGGTTCCTGCACCGCATCTACACGGCTCGCGAAATCGCCTACTGCGCAGCCAGGTACCACGCCTCCCCCAGTTACGCGGGCCGGTTTGCCGCAAAGGAGGCGGCCATGAAGGCCCTCGGAACAGGCCACTCCCAGGGCGTGCTGTGGCGCGACATCGAGGTCATCCGCGGAGGGGGACCGCCGCGCATCGAGTTTCACGGCGGCGCCCTGCGCCGGTTCCAGAAGCTCGGGGCAACGGGCTCGCTGCTCACCATCACGCATTCGGACGCGCTGGCCCTGGCGCAGGTGCTGATCTTCAGGGAGTAGTCTGGCGCCGGGGGCCGGCCGGCGCCCGCGCGGCGCCAACGCCCGTTGACGGGCCGGGACAGCCGACCACCCGGGGTCCCGCCATTCGTTCGCCCTCCCGCACGCAAGTGCTCTGCCTGCCGCCACCTGCGCCCGCAGTCCACGGCGCGAATGCCCGGCATCCCGATTGCCCCGGAACCCCGGTGCGGGCCGGCATTGTGAACGCCGTGGCTGCGTTCGGGTCTTCGCCCCACGCCGGCCCGCACGCGTCCTCGCGCAGCCATGGCCCCGTGGACGGGCGCCTCGCGCCCCTGGAGCACACCATGGTCGTCCGCTTCTCGCCCAACGACCGGGGCAACCCCCCGGGCAAACTCGCCGACGCCGAACTGCACTTCAACGAGGGCAGCCTCGACGGCCTCAAGCTGATCGGGTTCGGCATCTGGGATCGCCGCAACGGCAACGGCCGCAACGTCACGTTCCCGGCCCGGCAGTACTCCGTGAACGGCGAGCGGCGCAGCTTCGCGCTGCTGCGGCCGGTCATCGACGCGTCGAGCCAGGACCGGCTGCGCGACGTCATCCTGCAGGCGTACGCGGAGTACGAGGAGCAGCTGGCGACGGCGGAGTAGCCCGGCAGGCGCCGAGGTCGTAGAACCGGACCTTCGCCGCCGCGCGCAACTCGAAGACCGGGAGCCAGTCGAGCCGCCCGCAGGCACTCCACCGCCCGACGCGGTCACGGAACGCGGGTTCCTCCCAGTCCTCGACCG
Source organism: uncultured Vicinamibacterales bacterium (assembly GCA_964396055.1). Taxonomy (GTDB): domain Bacteria; phylum Acidobacteriota; class Vicinamibacteria; order Vicinamibacterales; family JAKQTR01; genus CAYJPV01. Next base: position 8,987 of record CAYNDV010000080.1, read on the forward strand.
CGAGGTACGGCGCCAGTCCGCGGGCCTGGAGCGCGGCCACGGCGCGGTCGAACCACGCGGGATCGAGCAGATCCCAGCGCAGCGTCTGGCGGTGGCCGTGGTAGCGCAGGCTGCCGCTGTGCTGGACGGCCAGCAACACCGCCGCCGCCGGCAACTGGCGCGCGGCGGCCGTTCCCGCATCCGCGTATCGCCGCTCGAGACGCTGCAGGTTGAAGGCCTGGCCGGCCCGGGCGGCGTTCACCTGCACGCCGGCCAGGGCCGTCGTGCCGAACACCAGCGCCACGACCGCCACCGGCGCCGGGAGCCGCCGCAGCGCCCGGTCGGCGACGTCGCAGGCGAACAGGAGCGCCAGCGGCAGCGCCGGCAGCAGGAATCGCAGGTAGGTCCACTCGTCGAAGGGCACGTATGGCAGGTACGCCAGCACGACGAGCACCACGAACCCGGCAGCCAGCCACCGGGCGCGACGCGTGGCTGGCCCGGCTGGTTCGCCGGCGCCATCGCCGGCGCCCGGCAATGCGCCAGTGGCGCCGGCGGAGCGCCGCTCCGCCCACCAGACGACCGGACTGGTGAGCGCCAGGGCGATGAACCAGGTGTGGGTGTCCAGGGCCCAGGCGGCATAGCGCGACAGGTTGGGCAGCACGTGGGACCACGCGAACAGATCCTGGAACGACCCGTACCCGGATGCCAGCACATGTCCGTACCAGACACGGTTCAGCGCCAGCCAGACGGCCACGCCCGGCGAGGCGGCCAGCGCAAAGCGTCCCACCGACGGCCACCAAGCCCGCCACCCGTCGCGCCGGCCAGTGTTGCCGGATCTCCGGTGCGCGTCGTCGATCCACACCCAGGCCAGCGCGAAGAAGAGGGCCAGCGGCGCCAGGTTCGGCCGCGTCAGGATCGCCATCGACGCGCAGGCGCCGGACGCCAGGGGGCGCCGGCCGAGCAGGCCGAGCAGCGCGGCGAGCCACCAGGCGGTCACGGGCACGTCGCTCATCGGCTGTACGACCTGGAAGATCAACACAGGTGCCAGAGCGGTCAGGATCGCGGCCACGGCGGCCGGGGCCGGTTGTGTCACCCGCAGTCCCAGCCGGTAGGTGAGCCACACGGCGGCCGCGCCGGACAACGGCACGAACCAGAAGGCGGCCGTCTCGCCGGCGATCGTCATGAAGAGGGCGAGCACCAGCGGCAGGCCCGGCGCGTAGGTGGGGACAATGGCACCCGACGCGGGGGCGGGTCTCCAGCCCAGGGGAGACGCCACCCATTCGGGATCCGGCCAGGGCACGCCCGCGGCCAGAGGCGGCGTCAGCCACAGGTGTCCGTCGGCGAGCATGCGTGCCTGGCTCAGGTACCCGGAGGCGTCGGCTCCGCTGGCCGTCCACGTGTTCCACGCCACGCCAATGACACCGGCGAGGACGGCGGCGGCCGCCGCCGCCGGGGCCGCCACCCGGTGCCGCGCATGCCAGGCACCCGTCAGGGTCTCGCCTGCGGCGCGGGCGCCGCCCACGAGCACCACGGCCGCCGCGCACAGGGCACCGATGATCAGGGACGTCCACGGGCGCTGGGCGCGCAGCCCCACTCCGCCGACGGTCACCGCCGCGCCACCTGTGATGGCAATGAGCAGCGACGCCACCAGCGCGGTGCCGGCCACGGCGGCGAGGGCCCGGAACGCACGAACGGGGCCGCGGCTGCCTGCGGGCATGGAGGATCCGCCGGGCTACGGCACGGTGGGCAGGAGGCGGAGTTGCGCGGCCGCCCTCCTGGGGGGCAGCGTCCACTCGGCGCGCAGGCTCTTGTCGTACTCGCCCCGATAGAAGTCGGACTTCATGCCGCCGTCGATGATATCCCAGGGCAGCACGGCGTCGCGGGATCGATCGCGGAACACGTAGAACGCCGCGTCCAGGCCGGCCTCGGCCACGGCCCGGCGCCACTGGCCGCCGTTCTGCTCGGCCAGCACGATGGCCGGCGCCACGCGGCGATCGCCCAGCGAGAGCAGCGCCTGATAGAACGAGTGCCGCTCCGACTTGATCGTGAAGTACACGTTGTCGAGGCCTGCCACCAGGGACCGCAGCCGCTGCGACCGCTGTTCGATCGAGACGGGGTCCGCCATCGGCAGCCACTGGTAGGCCGTACCTGGCTTCGGCACCAGCGGGTTCACGCTGCCGACGATGCGCCCCACCTGGCCCCTCGCCCGCCCCCGCGCCACCATCAGGTCCCGGAGTTGGACCGTCAAATCCCGGATCGCCACCAGGTCCTCGTCGTCTTCGGTGGGCAGCCCGATCATGAAGTAGAGCTTCAGGTTCTCGATGCCCTCGTCGAACAGCATGGCGGCCCGCTCGAGGATCTCGTCGTTGGTCATCGTCTTGTTGATGACCCGCCGGAGACGATCCGATCCGGTTTCGGGCGCGATGGTGATCGACCGTTCGCCGCTCTGCCGCAACTGACGGACGATCGCAGGCGTGAGATCATCGAGCCGCAGCGACGCAGGACTGATGGAGTAGCCCAGGTCGGCCAGGCCGGCCAGGATCCGGTCGATGTCCGGATGGTCGCACAGGGCAATCGACACGAGCCCGGCGCGGTTCGCGTGTGGCCTGGCGTCGCGGGCGAGTTCCAGGATGCGATCCGCCGGGAAGGCACGCACGGGGAGGTAGTTGTACCCGGCCCAGCAGAACCGGCAGAGGTTCGCGCAGCCGCGGACCACTTCGACGAGCAGGCGCGAGCCGAACTCCGTGTCGGGCGTGAAGATCCGGGTGGCCGGCGGCTCGGCCGCGTCCGTGGTGCGCAGGGCCGCCTTGCGGACCGGCACCGGAGCGGCCCCGGCCGCCGTCACCAGCGGCGTGAACGCCGAGATGGTGCCGTCGGGCCCGTACGACACGTCGTAGCGGGACGGAACGTAGAACCCGGGCTCCCCGGCCAGCGCCTCGAGCAGGGCGGCGCGTGACGTCGCCGCCGACAGGTGCGCGGCCAGGCGGGGCACCAGCACCTCGCCTTCGCCGGCCGCGATGACGTCGGCAAAGGGCGCGAGCGGCTCGGGGTTGACGAACGTCACCGCGCCGCCAATCACGACCAGCGGGTGGCCGGGGCTGCGTTCGGCGGCGTACAGCGGTACGCCCGCCAGCCGGAGCATGGTCAGGACGTTGGTGTAGTCCCACTCGAACGAGACCGAGAAGGCGATGACGTCGAACTCGTGCAGCGGCGTGCCCGACTCGATCGACCGGATCCGCCGGCGCGACGCCAGGGCCGCGGCGACCTCCTGTTTCGGCGGCAGGAAGGCCCGTTCGCACACCACGTCGGGCAGATCGTTGAACCGGGCGTACACCGTCTGCAGCCCCAGGTTCGACATGCCCACGTAATAGGTATTGGGAAACACCAGGGCGATGCGCAGGCGGTTCGCGTGCGCCTTACGCACGTATCCGACCTCGCGGGCGAGGATGTCCTGTGGACGACTGGAATCGCGGCTTCTGCCCATGGGTTCGCGAACGCCCGGCGGGCACGTGCGCCCGGCACACCGCCGCCGTGTTCGACCTGCGGTTGCGGCGCCGCCGTTCCAGGGTGCCCGGGGTGTTCTCAGTGTACCACGTGCGCCCGTGGCGGCCGCGGCAGGCGGGCGGGGACAGGCCGTCGGGCCGCTAGGCCGTTCGGCCAGCCCGGGACTGTCGCGCGTCCCGCCGGCGGGGCCGGCCGCGGCGCGTCAGGCCTTCATCCGACGCAGGAACGCCGGCACGTCCATGGGCGGAGCCGCATCGCCTTCGGGGGCGATGACCGCGTCGCCGGCATCGCCGCCGGCCGACGCCGGCATCTCGGGCAGCGGCACGGTGGCGTGCGGCACCGACACGCCGTGGCGCCGGGCGATCGCCAGGTGCGGGGCACCGGTCGTGCCGTCCGCCTGGCTGCGGATCCACGTGGTGTAGCTGCTGAGGTCCACGGGCGTCGGGGTGGTGGCCCCTGGCACGACGGCCCGCGCGCCTTCGCGCTCGAAGCCGGTGGCGATGACGGTGATCTTGACCCGCCCCTGCAGCTTCTGGTCGATCACGGCGCCGAAGATGATGTTCGCGTCCTCGTGAGCCGCCTCATGAATGATCGACGAGGCCTCGCTCACCTCGATCAGCGACAGGTCCGGGCCGCCCGTGACATTGATGATCACGCCGCGGGCGCCCTGGATCGACGCGTCCTCGAGCAGGGGGCTCGAGATGGCGCGCTGGGCCGCGTCGACGGCGCGGTTGACGCCGTCGCCGATGCCCGTGCCCATGACGGCCACACCCATGCCGGTCATGATCGTCTTGACGTCGGCGAAGTCGAGGTTGATGAGCCCCGGCACGAGAATGAGGTCCGAAATGCCCTGGATGGCCTGCCGCAGCACGTCGTCGGCCGCCGCGAACGCGTCGAGCAGCGGCGTGCCCCGATCGATCGTGGCGAGCAGGCGCTCGTTGGGGATCGTGATCACGCTGTCGACGCAGGCGCGCAGTTCGGCCAGGCCTCGCTCGGCCTGCGTGGCGCGTTTGCGGCCCTCGAACTTGAACGGCCTGGTGACGACGGCCACGGTCAGCGCCCCGAGTTCGCTGGCCAGGCTGGCGATGACGGGGGCGCCGCCCGTGCCTGTGCCGCCGCCCAGGCCGGTCGTCACGAAGATCAGGTCCGCGCCGTCCAGCACCTGGATCAGCTTCTCGGTGTCCTCGAGGGCGGCCCGCCGCCCGATGTCCGGGTCGGCGCCGGCGCCCAGGCCCTTGGTGAGCTTGCCGCCCAGCTGGATCTTGTGGGGGGCCCGGCTCAGCCGCAGGGCCTGCACGTCGGTGTTGGCCACGATGAACTCGACGCCGTCGAGCCCTTCGCTCACCATGCGGTTGACGGCGTTGCCGCCGCCGCCGCCCACGCCAATCACCTTGATCCGCGCACCGGACTGCAGGGCGTCATCAATGGTCAGCCGCAGCGGCGACGCATCGGCGCGCAGCACGGGGCTCGGAGTCTGTTCGGTGGGATTCGGCATCAACGGCCTCCATGGCTCCTAGAAGAACTCTCTGAATGCGCTGGACAGCCGGCTGGTCAGCCAGCCGAGCGGCCCGTGTCCGGCGTCGGTCTGCTCCGCCGCGCGCTGCCGCCCGGCCCAGAGCAGCAGGCCGACGGCCGTCGCGTACGACGGGTTGTTGATGTGATCGGCCAGGCCGCCGGTGGCCTGGGGTTGCCCCGGGCGCACCGGCAGGTCGAAGATCTGTTCGGCGGTCTCCACCATGCCCTCGAGATTGGCGCCGCCGCCCGTCAGCACGATGCCCGAGTTGAGGGCCTTCTCGTAGCCCGCGCGGTGGATTTCGTCCCACACGGCGTGGAACACTTCCTCGGCGCGCGGCTGGAGCACCTCCGACAGGATGCGCCGCGCCATCACCCGCGGCGGGCGGCCGCCCACGCTGGCCACGTCCATGCTCTCGTCGTCGCCGACCATCGCGGACAGGGCGCAGCCGCTGCGACGCTTCAGCTTCTCCGCCTCGGGGATCGGCATGCGCAGCCCCACCGCGATGTCGTTGGTGAAGTGGTCGCCCCCGAAGGCCACGACCGCCGTGTGCCACAGCGATCCGCGCTCGTAAATCGCGATGTCTGTCGTCCCGGCCCCGATGTCGAGCAGCGCCACGCCGAGCTGTTTCTCGTCGTCGGTCAGAACCGCCTCGCTGGCGGCCAGCTGCTCCAGCACCGACTCGCGCACGTTGACGCCGGCGCGGTTCACGCAGGTCACGATGTTCTGCAGCACCGCCGAGCCGCCGGTCACGATGTGCACGTTCACTTCGAGGCGCGATCCCGTCATGCCGACGGGATCGGCGATCCCGTCCTGGTCGTCCACCACGAAGTCCTGCGGCAGCACGTGGAGAATCTCGCGGCCCACGGGCAGACTGACGGCGCGGGCGGTCTCGATGGCGCGGCGGACGTCGTCGCGGGTGATCTCGCGGTTCTTGCCGGCCACGGCCACGACCCCGCGGCTGTTGAAGCCCTTGATCTGCGATCCGGACAGGCCCAGGTAGACGTTGTCGATTTCGATGCCCGCCGTCAGCTCCGCCTCTTCAATCGCCTTCCGGATCGACGCTACCGCGGCCTCGAGGTTCACCACCGACCCGCACCGGATGCCGCGCGAGTCGACGGACCCGAGGCCGATGATCTCCAGGCCCGCCCCGTCGCGCTGCTCGCCGACGATGGCCGCGACCTTGGAGGTCCCGATGTCGAGCCCGACGACCAGCCGTTCTTTGCGTCCCACGTCTCCTCCGCCTACTGACGCCCGGACGGCGACGGCGCCGTCCCTGGCGTGCTCCCCATCCCGGCGGGTGCGCCCGGCGCGCCGCTGCCGGCGACGACGGCCGCAGCCGGCCCGGCCGGCGGCGCCGCCGCCGGCCCCACGTAGATTCGATCGTCGAACCGCAAGTCCACGTAGTCGATCGCCGGCACGCGCTGGCGCAGCGCCGCCTGCAGTTCTACGTACTCCCAGATCCGCTCGAGGAACCGGGACCCCCCGAGCCGGATCACCGCCGGATCGCCGTCCAGGATCACCCGCACGTCGTGGGGGCTGGCCACGTCGATCTGCGACACCCGCGCGGCCACGTCCGGGCGCCGCCGGATGTCGGCCATCAGCTCGGCGACCAGGCGACCCCGTGCCTGATCGACCTGCGACCCGGACACCGCCGGCACGAGCAGGCCGTCGATGATGGGCAGATCGCAATCGGCGTAACGCGGCCCGAACTCGTCGATGACGCCGCCCGCCGCGTCCACCAGGTAGAGGTCGTCCCGCCACCGGGCAATGCCAATCGGCTCGCGCTCGATGACGACGACGTCCACCGTGCCCGGCAGGCGCCGGCGCAGCTCGGCGTCGGCCACCCAGGAGGAGGCGAGCAGCCGTTCGCGCCAGCGCTCCAGGTCGGCGGTCAGGAGGTTCTCGCCCTTCAGGCCCTCGAGCAACGCGTGCACTTCGCCCGCCGACAGCCGGCGGTTGCCGTCCACGACCAGCGACCGCACGCGCAGCGCCGGCGCCGTCGTCGCGAAGACCGCGGCCTGGTAGCCGCCCAGCGCGAGGCTGCCGATGATGACCAGCGATCGGAGCAGCTGCCACCACCACCGCGTGCGCAGGCGCGTGCGGCGGACCGGCCGCGTCTCGGTGCGGCGGAAGCGGCGATCGGCGGGTACGGTGATCGCCATGTCAGGTCCGCTCCGCCTCGGGCTCCTGCAGCCCCGCGAGAATGGCATGGCTCGCCCGGCTCACCGACCCGGCGCCCAGCGTGATGATGGCATCGCCCGGCCTGGCCAGGGCTAGTGCGGCCCGGACGGCGTCGTCCAGGGCCGGCGCCAGGTGCAGCCGCCCCGCCGGCAGGCTGGCCGCCATCCGTGCCGCCAGGGCCTCGAGGGTGACGCCCGGCATCGGGTCCTCCCCGGCCGCGTAGATCCCGGTCAGCACCACCTGGTCGGCCGCCGCCAGCGCGGGGCCGAAGGCGTCCATCAACCTGGCCGTGCGCGAGTACCGGTGCGGCTGGAACACCACGACGAGCCGCCGGCCAAGCGATGCCCGGGCCGCGTCCAGCACGGCGGCGATCTCGGTCGGGTGATGGCCGTAATCGTCGATCACCAGGACGCCGCGGGCCTCGCCGCGGCGCTGGAACCGACGGTCGGCCCCGCGGAACTCCGCAAGCGCGCCAAGGATCGTCGGGGCGGGCAGGCCGAGTTCCAGGCCCACGCCGACGGCCGCCAGCGCGTTGAGCACGTTGTGCCGGCCCGGCACCGCGAGGCGCAGGGTGCCGAGCGGCGACGGCGGCGGCGCGGCGAGGCCGAGCGCGTCCTTCAGGCCGGGCCCGGGCACGACGACGCAGCACCATTCGCCATCCGACACCCGCACGTCCACGCCGCGCAGATCGGCCAGTTCCGACGCAAGGCCGTAGGTGAGCACCCGCCGCGTCAGCCGCGGCAGGAGGGCACGCACGTGCTCGTCGTCCACGCACGCCACGACGGCGCCGTAGAACGGCACCTTGTTGGCGAACTCCACGAAGGCCCCGCACAGATCGTCGAAGTCGCGGTACGCCTCCAGGTGTTCGTGGTCGATGTTGGTGACCACCGCGATCGTCGGCGACAGGCGGAGGAAGGACCGGTCGCTCTCGTCGGCCTCCACCACCATGTACTGTCCGTGGCCCAGCCGGGCGTTGCTGCCGAAGGCGCTCAGCTTGCCCCCGATCACCGCCGTCGGATCGAGGCCCGCGCGCTCCAGCACCAGGGCCACCATCGACGTCGTCGTCGTCTTGCCGTGGGCGCCGGCGACGGCGATGCCGGACCGCAGCCGCATCAACTCCGCCAGCATCTCGGCCCGCGGGATGATCGGGATCCGGTGATCGCGGGCCCAGGCGAGTTCCGGGTTGTCGGGCCGGACCGCCGACGAGTACACCACCACGTCGGCGTCGCCGACGTGCGCGGCCGCGTGGCCTTCGTGAATCGTCACGCCGAACCCCGCCAGGCGCTCGGTCGTCTCGGAGGCCCTGAGGTCCGATCCGGACACGGCGAAGCCGAGGTTGGCGAGCAGTTCGGCGATGCCGCTCATGCCGATGCCGCCAATCCCGATGAAGTGCACGCGCTGCGTCCGGCCCAGCACCCCCGCTACGCTCCTTCCTCGGCCGACGCGTGCTGCGAGATGTTGAGCAGCACGCCCATGGCCGCGAGGCTGACGATGAGCGACGAGCCGCCTGCGCTCACGAGCGGCAGGGGGATGCCCTTGGTGGGCAGCAGGCCCAGGACGACGCTGATGTTCACGAGGGCCTGCACGCCCAGCATCATCGTGAGGCCGAGCGCCACGAAGGCGCCGAACCGGTCCGGCGCGCGCAACGTCGTCCGCAGCCCCCGCCAGATCACGATCGCGAAGCACGCCAGCACGACCGTGGCGCCCAGAAAGCCCGTCTCCTCGCTGATGACGGCGTAGATGAAGTCCGTGTGGGCCTCCGGCAGGTAGAACCGCTTCTGCATACCTTCGCCGAGGCCGAGGCCGGTGAGCCCGCCGCTGCCGACGGCGATGAGCGACTGGATCGTCTGGAACCCCTTCCCGAGCGGGTCGTCCTCGGGCCGGAGGAACGCGGTGAGCCGCGCCAGGCGGTAAGGCGCGCTGATGGCGTAATACGCGAGCAGCGGCACCAGGCAGACCGCCAGCGCGGCCAGGTGCCGGTACGGCAGGCCGGCCGCGAACACCATCGCGCCGACGATGGCCAGAATCGCGAGGGACGTCCCGAGGTCCGGCTCGAGCAGGATCAGGGCGACGACGACGCCGAGCGCCACGCCGATCGGCAGCAGCGCGTACCGCACCTCGTCGATGCGATCCATGCGCCGCTCGAGCACGGCGGCCGTGAACAGCACCATGGCGATCTTCGCCAGCTCCGACGGCTGGATGCCGAACCCCGCCAGGCTGAACCACCGTCGCGAGCCCTTCACCAGCGGCCCCAGGAGCAGCACGGCGACGAGCGCCAGGATCGTCAGGACCAGCAGCCCGCCGACGATGCGCGGGTCGCGATACCACCGGTAGTCGATCCGCATCGCAGCGGTCATCGCGATGAGGCCGACCACCGCCATCAGCGCCTGCTTGGCGAGGTAGGGATTGGTCTCGGCGCCCTGGGCCTGGGCGATCACGGCGGATGCGCTGTACACCATCGCCACGCTTGCCGCGAGCAGCACCATGGTGGTGGTGAACAGCACCCGATCCCGCTTCAGCTTCCTGGCCACGTCTCCTCACCTTCGCGCGCCGGGCCCTAAAGTCCCGCGCGCGTCCTGCCGACACACCGTTGTGCGCGAACATCCCGGGCCGGACGCCCGGCTGTGAGCCGTCAGCAGTCATCAGTCAGCCCCGGGACGGGTCCGACTCCCCCACGCTGGGCCAGCGTGGGGTCCCAGCAGCCGGTCCCCGCCGTCGAGGGCCGACTGACGACTGCTCACGGCTCACAGGCGTGTCTGTGCGCCCGCCTCCCTGCCCAGCGCCGCCACGGCGGCCTTGAACGCCCGGCCCCGTGCGGCGTAGTTCTCGAACATGTCGAAACTGGCGCACGCCGGCGCCAGCAGCACGCTGCCGCCGCTGCCCGCCGCCGCGTACGCCGCCCGCACGGCGGCCTCCATCGAATCCGCATCGATCACCGTCAACGTCGCGTCGAACGCCTCGTGCAGCAGCCCCGCCGCCTCGCCGATGGCCACCACGACGGCCTGGCGCCCGGCCAGGGCCGCCCGCAACGCGCCGAGGTCGCCGCCCTTGAAGCGGCCGCCCATGATGACGGCCAGCCGCCCGCTGAACGTCTCCACCGACTGCCGCGCCGACTCGACGTTGGTGGCCTTCGAGTCGTTCACGAACCGCACGCCGCCGAACTCGGCCACCACCTCCATCGCGTGCTCGAGGCCGGCGAACGACGTCACCGCCCGGGCGATGATCTCCGGCGCCGTGCCGGTCAGGCGCGCCACGGCGACGGCCGCCAGCACGTCCGCCAGCAGGTGTGGCCCGATCAGCCGGATCTCGGACGTCCGGACGATGGGCAACTCCCCGTCGGCACTGCGCTCCACAATCCAGCCGTTGGCCACCGTCACGCGCGATCCGGTGCGCGGATCGAGCGAGAAGCGCACCTGCCGCGCCCGGCCGCGCCGGGCCAGGTCGAGCGTGCCGGGATCGTCGGCGTTGACCACGGCCCAGTCCGCCTCGGTCTGGTGGGCGAACAGCCGCGCCTTCGCGTCGGCGTACTCCGCCACGCTCGCGTGGCGATCCAGGTGATCGGCGCTCAGATTGAGCAGGACCGCGATCCACGGGTGGAACGTCGTGGTGGTCTCGAGCTGGAAGCTGCTCACCTCGACCACGTGAATCGTGTCCGGGGTCGACGCCGCCACGTGGCCCGAGAGGGCCGGGCCGAGGTTGCCGCCCGCCGGCGCGTGCCGCCCGGCCTCCGTCAGGATGCGGCTCGTCAGCGCCGTCGTCGTCGACTTCCCCTTGGTGCCGGTGATCGCGATCACGCGACCCCTGAGCCAGCGCCACGCGAGTTCGATCTCGCCGATGATGGGCACGCCGGCGGCGCGAGCGGCCTGCAGCCAGGGCTGCTCGGGCGGCACACCCGGGCTCAGCACCACCAGGTGCGCGCCGTCGAGCAGGCCCTCGGGATGGGCGCCGAGCACCAGCGCCACGCCCCGCGCCTCCAGGTCGGCGGCGGCGTCGAGGGCGGGCCGGAGGTCGGTCAGCGTGACGTGGGCGCCGCGCTCCGCAAGCAGGCGGGCGGCGGCCACGCCGCTGCCGGCGCCCCCCACCACGACGACCCGCTGCCCGCTCACGTCGAACACGTGCACGTCCCTTCCTGTGTCAGCCGGCCAGTTCGGCCGCCAGCCGATCGGCCACGATGTCCGTCCGGATCCCCCGCGAGCCCTTCACCAGCACGACGTCGCCGGCCGCCACCGCCGCGGCCATCAGGTCGGCGGCCTCCTGGCTGGTCGCGACCCGCGTGACGGATCCCGGCGGCATGCCGCCCTCGCGCGCGCCGGCCGCCAGCGCCGCCGCGCCCTCGCCGCCGATGGCCACGAG
>CAYNDV010000081.1:0-20199 GCA_964396055.1 uncultured Vicinamibacterales bacterium
TCACGCGGTGGTTCGCGGCGTCGATTCGCGAGGGTGCCGATCCGCAGGCGCTCGCTGACAACCTCCGGAAGGTGCCCGGGATCGAGATGGCGGAGCCGGACTATCTCCGGCGGCCGATCGGGACGCCGGCGGGACTCGGGGCTTGGGACTCGGGGCTTGGCACAGACCGGCAGGGACCTGGGGCATGGGACCTGGGGCATGGGGACAAACCCGTGAGCCTGCCACCTGCCACAACTCAGTCCCCCCACGTCCCACGCCCCACGCCCCACGTCCCTGATCTGCCCGCTTTCAACGACCCGTTGCTCGCCCAGCAGTGGCACCTGGATGCGGTGAACGCGCCGGCGGCGTGGGCGTGGCTCGAGTCGCAGGGCCTGCCGCCCGGCGGGGCGCGCGGGATTGTCGTCGCGGTGATCGACACGGGCGTGGACTACCTGCACCCGGACCTGGCGGCGAACATCTGGACCAACGCGCAGGAAATCCCCGCCAACGGCGTAGACGATGACGCCAACGGGTACGTGGACGACGTGCACGGGATCGACGCCACGAACGGCGACGCGGCGGGCAACCCGATGGACGACCACGGCCACGGCACGCACGTGGCGGGCATCATCGCGGCGCAGGCCGACAACGGCGCGGGCGGCGTGGGCGTCGCGTGGAACGTCCAGATCATGGCCATCAAGGCCGCGCAGTACTCGGGCGTGCTGGCGACATCCGACATCGCGGAAGGGTTGTATTACGCGGCTGCACACGGCGCGGACGTGATCAACATGTCGTTCGGCGGGTACGTGCGGTCGCAGATCGAAGAAGACGCGCTGGCGGTGGCCTTCGGGCAGGCGGTGCTGGTGGCGGCGGCCGGCAACGACGGCAAGCCGAACGACTGGTCCCCGGATCTCACGTGCGGGTTCCCGATTCCGATCCGCCGGATGTACCCGGCCAATCACAACTGGGTGCTGGGCGTGATGGCGTCGGCGCCGGCAGGCGCGCGCGCCCCGTTCTCGAACTTCGACTGCATCGCGCGCAACACGAACGAGTACGAACTGCTGGCGCCGGGCACGGACATCTGGAGCGCGCTGCCGGGCGCGCAGTACGCGGCCTGGGACGGCACGTCGATGGCCGCGCCGGTCGTGTCGGGCATCGCCGCGCTCGTCCGCACGGCAAAACCCGACAAGGACAGCTACTCGTCGCGGTTCATCATGGGGCAAATTGCCTCCAACGCCGGCCCGGTGGCGAACGCCGTGACCGCGCTCACCACTGCGCCCCAGCCGCACCTCTCGTACCTCCGGCACTGGATTTTCGACTCGAAGAGCCTCAGCGCCAACAACGACGGCGACGGCGTCGTCGATGCCGGCGAGACCATCGATTTCGCCATCGTCATCCGCAACCACTGGGGCAAGGCCGACAACGTGACGGTGACGATCGAGGCGCAGGCGGACGGCGCGCCGGCTCCCGATCCGTTCGTGACGATCGATCCGGCCACCGTAGACTACGGCGCCGTGGGCAACTTCGGCGAGGACGACAACGGGCTGCTGACCGACGAGCACGGCGAGTACATCGGCGTGCTGCACCCCTTCCGCGCGGTGGTGAGCGCGTCGGCGCCCAACAACCACGTCATCCCGTTCCAGGTGACGATGACCGGCCGCAACGGCTTCGACGCGGGCGACCCGACCATCTACACGACGACGTCCCGGTTCACCGTTGCGGTGCAGCGCGGTCGCGAGCTGCCGCGCGTGATCGAGTCCGACACGACCTTGACGGCGGACGACCTGTGGATCGTCCGCGACGCCACAATGGTCCAGGCGGGGGTCACGTTGACGATCGGACCGGGCACTCACGTCCAGTTCTGGGGCAACGAGGCCACCGATCCCTACGCCGAGGAGACCAATGCGTTTCTGGTGGTCAACGGAACGTTGAACGTTGCAGGCACTGTCGACGATCCCGTATACCTGGCGCCCAGCGATCTGTATTCCAACCGCATGGTGGAAATCCGGGCAGGCGACTACGGCGTCGTGTCGATCGCGTACGCCGAGGTGGTCAACCCGCGTATCGCGCGGTTCGACACACACGGCACCGCCTTCCAGTCGGGCCGTGTCGATCACGTCCGGTTCACACAGAGCCACGACTGGCTGTCGCGACGGAGCGCCACCGGCTGGGAAGACTACTCGAACCCGATCGTCATGCCGACGCTGATCACACACTCGGTCTTCCGCGGGATGGGCACAGGATGGGAAACACAGGGCCAGCAGGGGCTCGTCTTGAGGAGCCGCGTCGAGTCCAGCCTGTTCGACGGCGTGCGGTTCGTCCTGACGTCCGACGACGTGCGCAACTCGGTGTTCCTGAAGAACGGCCGGATGTCGGCGGACGGCCGGTGGATGACAGCGGCGGGACAAGGCGCGGGCTCGAGCGGGTACGATCCCGTGTTCCTGTGGAGTCTCGCACCCGAGGTCTACGATGGACGCACATACGTCCACGTGGCAAGCCAGGGCGGACTCGGCGCGCTGACTCCGGCGGAACGTTTCGCACAATGGTTGGGGGGCCACGTCGTGACGGTGAACGACGAGACCGAGAACGTGTGGCTTGCCGACAAGATCCAGCGGTTCCCCGGCGTCAGCCTCGGTGACCGCTCGTGCGGATACATGTCCTGCCGGGATGTCATGTGGCCGGGCGGCGGGATGATGGGACTCAGCGACTCTGCCGTCGAGGGCACTTTCGCATGGTCAAGCGGCGAGGCCTCTGAGTATCGCAATTTCTACAGTCTCGACAACACGAAGCAACTCGGACCCACGTTCACCTACATCCAGACCGATGGGAAATGGTTCTGTCAGTCGTACGTCGGTCCAATGCCATGGGTGTTCGAAATTCCCGGTGAACTCACTCAACAGGAGATCGATGCCGCCACGGAAGCCTACAAGACCAGCCGGGCGTTCAACGCATTCAGGAACAATGCCATCCTCAACTTCTGGAACGACCCCGGTTCCTCGCGATGGCTGCGGTGGTTCGCGCCGCAGAACGCGCAGGATCCCGCGAACTGGCATTTCTACCTCACCGACAACTTCTGGGGCGGCGCCACGCCGGCGATGATCGACGCCTCCATCCAGGACTGGTACAACGACTTCTTCCTCCCCAAGTACATCTACGAGCCCGTCCTCGCCACCCCGCCCGAGACGGCGTACCCCTTCGTCGTGGATGTCGTCACGTCATCGGGCGGCACGCCGTCCACCCGCGTCGGCCCGGGGCCGGTGACGTTCACCATCACCTTCAACCGTGACATGGACCAGACGGTGCAGCCCCAGGTGTCGTTCGGGCCTGATACACCGGTCACCGACTTCGCCGTGCACCCGATCGACGGCGGTTGGCAGAACGCGCGCACGTGGGTTGGCACCTTCACCATCACGCCCATCACGGGTGATGGCTACCAGTTGATTCGTGTCGCCGGCGCGCGCGCGGCCGACGATGCCTGGCTCGTGACCGGCGACGACGCGGGACGGTTCCGGTTCGAGATCATCACGTCGGGCACCGAGTCCATGAACCTGCAGGCGACGGGCGGTGAGGGCTTCGCCGACCTGACGTGGACGCAGAACGACTTCGAGTTGCTCGCCGGGTTCCACCTGTATCGCGCGACGGCCCCGGACGGTCCGTTCACGCGCCTCAACACGAGCCTGATTCCGGCCGACGTCCACGCGTACCGCGACGCGGAAGTCGACCCCGGGCAGCCGTACTACTACCAGTTCACGGTGGTGAAGTCCGACATGACCGAGTCGTCATCGTCGAACGTGGCCACCGCCACACCCACCGACACCGTGGCACCGGTGCTGCTGCACACGCCGGTGGTAAACGCACTGCCCGGCCTGGCGCTGACGATTGCGGCCGACGTAACGGACAACGTGCGCGTGGCGGGCGCCACGCTGTACTACCGCGCCGCAAATCAATCCCGGATTGATTTATACACTCCAGGCAGGGCTGAAGCCCTGCACTACGACGCCCTGCACTACGACGCCCGGCACTACGACGGCCGGGGCTATGCGCCCGGGGCGTACACCGCGCTGGCGATGACGAACATCAGCGGCGCCCGGTTCACGGCCACGATCGATGGCACCAACGTGCAGGCGCCCGGCCTCGAGTACTACATCGAGGCCACCGACGGCATCACCATCACCCACTCGGGCTGGCCCGAGACGCCGTGGCTGGTGACCGTGCTCGATCGACCCGCCGTCACGGCCGTGAGCCCGGCAGCCGGCCCCGCGTCCGGAGGGACGGACGTCGTGGTGGTCGGCAGCAACCTCAAGGCCGGCGCGACGGTGAGCTTCGGCGGCACGGCGTGCACGCCGGTGACGCGCGACAGCGAGAACCAGTTGCGCTGTACGACGGGCGCCCACTTCCCGGCGGCGGTGGACGTGACGGTGACCAACCCCGACGCCGCCACGGGTACGCTGCTGCGCGGGTACACGTACGAGGCCGACACCGCCACAGTGAGCCTGCCGGATGCCGCCGGCGGGCAGGGGGCCGTCGTCCAGGTGCCCGTGATGGGCACCACGATCGCCGGCCTCGCGTCGGCGCTGGTCGACGTCCGGTTCGACGCCACGTTGCTGCGGGCGCGGCGCGTGGTGACGGGCACCCTGACGCCGGGCTGGACCGTCGTCCCGAACCTCGGCACCGAGGGCCGGGCCCTCGTGGCGATCGTCAGTCCGTCCGGCACCGCGTCGGGATCCGGCAGCCTGATGCAGATCGAGTTCGACGTGCTCGGCCTACCCGGCGCCAGCGCGCCGCTGCACCTGGAGAGCGCGTCGCTCAACGACGGCGCCATCCCGGTGACGATCACGGACGGCAGCTTCACCGTGGATCACGTCTACGACGTCAACGGCCGCGTCACGTTCTGGAACGGCGGCGCGGCGGTGCCGGGCGCGCTGCTGACGCTGACCGGCGACCGGGTGTTCACCGCGACCACGGGCCCGGACGGCGCGTTCACGATTGCGGGGGCCCCGCGCGATGCCTATACGCTGACGCCGTCCAAGTCGACGGAGGCCACGGGCATCTCGGCCTTCGACGCGTCGCTGGTGCTGCAGCACACCGTCGAGTTGATTGCGCTCAGCGGGCACGCGGCCACTGCGGCCGATGTCACGCGCGACGGCCAGATCCGGCTCATGGACGCGTTCTACATCCTGCAGCGCGCCGCGGATCTGATTGCGCTGCCGTTCCCCGGCGCCGGGCGTGTCTGGGATTTCGCACCGCCGAACCGCAGCCTGGCCGACCTGACGGCCAGCGTTGCCGACCAGGACTTCACCGCCGTCCTGCTCGGCGACGTGTCGGGCAACTGGTCCGCCTCCGCGCCAACCTCGTTGATCGGCTCTCGTGGGCGCTTCGGCGAGACCCCGACGGCGGCACACGTCCGGCTGAAGCCGGACGCCACGACAACCGGAAATCAATCCGGGATTGATTTGCGCGAGGCGGGCGGGGCCACGTTCGTGCTGCCGTCGCTCGACGCGGCGCCAGGTGCCACCATCCAGGTGCCGATGACGCTGACACGCGGGGCCACGCCGTTCCTCAGCGCCGAACTGACACTCACCTACGACCCGGCGGTCGTCACCGCCACGGGCGTCAGTCTGGGGGCCGTGCCGGCCAACTGGCTGCTGGCGGCGAACACCACGGTGCCGGGCGAGATTCGCATCGCGATGGCGGGGACGGCGGGCGTCGCCACGGACGGCGAGTTCCTGGTCCTGACCTTCACGGTGAACGGCACGCGCGGCACGAGCACGCCGCTGGCCTTCGCCTCGCTGACCCTCGACGATGGGCAGGTGGCCGGGACGGGGACGGCAGGAGAGATCCGCGTCCCGGTGTGCGCGTACACCCTCGAGCCGAACGAGGCCGACGTGGCGCCGGCCGGTGGCAGCGGTTCGTTCGACGTGCGGGCACCCGTGGGGTGCGCATGGACGGCTGCGTCGCAGGCCGCGTGGCTGATCATCGACAGCGGCACGGCGGGGACGGGTGACGGCACCGTCTCGTACACGGCCGAAGCCAACGCCGGGGCGGCCGCGCGACTGGGCACCATCGTCGCCGGCGGCCAGACGTTCACGCTGCACCAGAACCGCGCCGCGTGCACCTACCGGATCGGGCCCGCGTCGAAGTCGATTCCGGCCGCGGGCGGCACGGGAACCATCACCGTCACGACGCAGCCGGGGTGCGAGTGGACGGCCGAGACCGCGCACCCGTGGATCACGTTCCCCGGCAGCGCCACGGGTCTCGGCAGCGGCAAGGTGAGCTACGCGGCCGGCGCCAACCCGTCGAGCCAGGCGCGGCCTGGCACGGTGACGATCGAAGGGCTCACACACGCAGTGAACCAGGGTGGCGTCGTGTGCGGGTTCAGGCTGGATCCGTCGTTGCACCTTGCCGGACCCGACGGCGGGCCGGCCGCCGTGTCGATCGACGCCACGGCCGACGACTGCCCCTGGACGGCGACAAGCCCCGTCCCGTGGGTCACCCTCGATGCGGCCGGCGGGACCGGCGACGCCACGCTCGGGGTCACGGTGGGCGCCAAGACAGACAAGGGCAACCGGACCGCGCGCTTGCGGGTCGGCGGGAAACCGCTGGTGGTGAAGCAGACGGGTTGCTCGTTCACGATCTCGCCAACCATCTACACGTTGCCGGCGGCAGGCGGTCCCGTGCTGGTGACCGTGACGGCCACGGGCAGCCAATGCGCGTGGACGGCAGTGCCTAAGGTGCCGTGGATCAAGGTGTTGTCGCCGGTCCCGGTGGTCGGTAGCGGCGAGGTGCAGTTAGTGGTGGATCCCAACACCGGCCGGCAGGCGCGGACCGGAGCCGCGATCATTGCCGGCAAGACCTTCAAAGTATTGCAGACAAAGTAGTTGCTCGCCCACAAATCAATCCCGGATTGATTGATGCGCTTTCCGGGGTCGGGTCTGAGACCCGACCCCAGGGGGTTCTTGAATAAATCAATCCGGGATTGATTAACAGGCGTAGAATACAGGCCTCTCCTTCAGGACCCGTGCCCCCGGCGTGCGCATAGATTTGCTGAGTCGTCGAGCCCCCATGGGTCGCCGTTCGGTCGTCGTGCGTCTGGACGACTGACGGCCGTCACGCTGCTCCACCGACCACCCGCTGCGGGCAGGCCAGGCCGCGCCGCGCCACGACCGCCATCCTCCAGGCCCGACGTGTCTCGCCTGGAGGCTGCCATGCTGCGCTGGTTCACTCGTTGCGCGCTCTTCGTCTCGTTCCTGCTGGCTGCGGGCGCTGCGGCCGATCCGGCCGCCGCCCAGGGGACGGCCACCGTGTCGGGCCGCGTGACGCAGGCCGGCACGTCGACGGGCATCGAGAACGTCCGCATCGCGATGCGCAACGCCGACGCCTCGCTCACGTTCTGGGCGGGCAGCGACGCGACCGGGAATTACACCTTCACGGACATTCCGGCGGGCACCTATTTCGCGGGCACCGAGGGCGCGGGCCAGTACCTGGACGAGCTCTACAACGAGATTCCGTGCCCGGGCGCGACCTGCGACTACCGGACCGGCGCCCCCATCGTCGTGGGGGACGGCGCCACGGTCGTCGGGATCAACTTCACGCTCACGCTGGGCGGTCGCATCACGGGGCAGATCACCGCGGTCGGCGGCGCGACGATCGGGAGTTCGTGGGTGGAGGTCTTCAAGGCCGACAACACCTGGTCCTCCGGCTACACGCTCGGCGCGCGGCCCGACTACCAGACGGTCGGCCTGCCGCCCGGGCAGTACTACATCCGCACGCGCAACAACGAGCAGTTCGTCAACGAGGTCTACAACGACGTCACGTGCATGGGCTGCGACCCGCGCATGGGCACGCTCGTCACCGTGACGGCCGGCGCGGACACCAGCGACATCAAC
Organism: uncultured Vicinamibacterales bacterium; assembly: GCA_964396055.1. Taxonomy (GTDB): domain Bacteria; phylum Acidobacteriota; class Vicinamibacteria; order Vicinamibacterales; family JAKQTR01; genus CAYJPV01. Next base: position 7,866 of record CAYNDV010000081.1, read on the forward strand.
TTCCAGCTCAGCCCCGGCGGGTCGATTGCCGGCACGATCACCGGACCGGGCGGCGTGCCCCTTCCGAACATCGGCGTGAGCGTTGTGGACGGCTCGGGCAACGGCGTGTCGTGGGGCGGTACCGACAACAACGGCAACTACCTGACGGGCGACGGCCTGCTGCAGGGTCCGTCCTACTACATCCGCACGAACAACGGCCAGGGCTACATCGACGAGCTCTACAACAACATCACGTGCCTGAACTGCGATCCGCGGAGCGGCACGGCCGTCACCGTTACCGGCACGGCCACAACGGGCGGCATCAACTTCCAGCTTGCGGCCGGCGGGACGATCACGGGCCACATCCTGGAAGCCGGCACGGGCGCGGTGATTCCCGGAGCCCACATCGAGGTGTTCGACGCGCAGGGGCGCTGGGTCAACTGGTGGGGCACCGATCCCCTGGGCACGTTCACGGCGCCTGGCCTGCCCACCGGGACCTACTACGTCCGCTCCTGGAATGCTGCGGGTTACATCAACGAAGCGTGGAACAACATCGTCTGCCGCAACTGTGACCTGCTGTCGACCACGCCCATCGCGGTCGTCGCGGGCGCGACGACGATGGGCGTCGGCCTGGATCTGGAGCGCGGCGCCTCACTGTCGGGGCGGATCACGGACGGGACCGGCAATCCCGTGACGACCGGCTGGGTGTGGGTGGAGGCGGCCGACGGCACCTGGATGACCGACAGCAGCACCGACACCGCCGGGAACTTCCACACCCAGGGCGGACTCCCGCCCGGGACGTACTACCTGAAGACGGGCAACAACCAGGGGCTGCTCAACGAGATCTGGAACAACGTGCCGTGCGCGCTGGGCTGCAGCCCGACCATCGGCACGCCCATCGTGATCGCGGGACCGGCAGACCTGACGGGCTACGACTTCCAGCTCGATACGGGCGGGATCATCTTCGGGCACGTGCAGCCGGCTGGCGGCGGTTGGATCAACAGTATCGGCGTCGAAGTGTTCGCGGCCGACGGCAGGCACGTCGGCACCTTCTGGACGGCGGGGCAGGGCGACTACTCGACCAGCGCCGGCCTGCCGACGGGCACGTATTACGTACGCACGAGCAACAACGACGGCTGGCTGGACCAGCTCCACAGCGGCCACACGTGCGTGATGGGCAACTGCGATCCGCGGACGGGCTCGGCCGTCGGCGTCACGACCGGCGCCGCTACCGCCGTGAACTTCGATCTCACGCGCGGCGCGCAGATCACGGGCACGGTGACACACGCCGTGACGGGCCTGCCGCTGGGCGGCGTGCAGGTGGGCATCACCGACGGGACGGGTCAGATGCTGGGGTGGACCGGCACGAACGGTGCCGGCATCTTCAGCACCGCGGGCCTGCCCGGAGGGTCGTACTACCTGCGCACGAACAACAGCCAGGGCCTGCTCAACGAGGCCTGGGACAACGTCCCGTGCCTCGGCTGCCCGTGGAACACGGGCACGGCCATCCCGCTGGAGGCCGGTGAATTGGCCACCGGGAAGAACTTCGCGCTGGCGCCGGGGCCGCGCATCCGGGGCCGCGTGACGAACCACGCCGGGGCGGGCCTGGCCGGTATCCCCATCGTGATCTACGACGTCTCGGGGCAGATCATCGCTTCGGCCAACACCGACGCCGGCGGCCACTACGTGTCCGACGCGGCCCTGCCCGACGGCACCTATTACGCGTTGATCAACCGGAACGCCGCGTACATCCAGGAACTGTACGACAACGTGCCCTGCCCGTTCGGCTGCAGCCACCTGAGCGGGACGCCGATCACGGTGGCCGCGCCCGACGATACGACGGGCATCGACTTCACGCTGCAGGAGGGCGGGGTCATTTCGGGCACCGTCACCGACACCGGGGGTGCGCCGCTCGCCAACGTGTGGGTGCACATCCATACCGCCGACAACCGCGAGGTGGAGTCGGTGATGACGGCCGCCGACGGCACGTACGCGACGCCGGGGGGCCTGCCCACCGGGACGTACTACGCGCGGACGACGAACGAAGCCGGCTACATCGACGAGGTGTACGGCGGGCAGATGTGCATCTTCGGCTGCGACGCGCGGGTGGGCGATCCCATCGTTGTCGCGGCGGGCCTGGCGACCACGCCCAACGTGAACTTCCAGCTCGCCGCCGGCGGTTACATCACAGGCAGTGTCACTGACACGACGAACGGGCAGCCCGTCACGAACCTGCAGGTGGAGATCGTGGACGCCACCGGCCAGCACCTCGGGTCGGTGCGGCCGGGCAGCGACGGCATCTACCGCACGCCGGGCCTGCTGGGCGGGACGTACTACGCGCGGACGTACAACTGGGAAGGCTACGTCAACAAGATCTGGAACAACAAGGTCTGCGCGGGCTGTCCCTACACGGACGGCGACCCCATCGTCGTCCCCGACACCGGGTCGGTGACGGGCATCGACTTCGCCGTCACGCCCGGGCCGCGCGTCCGCGGGCGCATCACGGACGCGGGAGGAAACCCGCTCCCGAACGTCAATGTGCAGATCGTCAACTCGGTGGGCCCGTACGTGTCGGACGCCTGGACCGATCAGTCGGGCGACTACGTGTCGTATAACGGGCTGCCGAACGGGACGTACTACGTCAGGACGGACGCCCGGGGACAGTTCCTCGACGAGCTGTACAACAACCTGCCGTGCCATTTCGGCTGCACGGTGACCAGCGGCACGCCCGTCGTCATCGCCGGCGGCGCTGATGCCACCAGCATCGACTTCGTCCTGTCGCCCGGCGGGCGTATCACCGGCCGCGTCACCGACGCGGGCGGCAACGGCATCGCCGGCGCCTGGGTGGACGTCCACGACGCCTCCAACAACTACCTGGGCGGCACGCCGCAGACCAACACCACGGGTACGTATCAGACACGGGCGCTGCCACCGGGCACCTACTACCTGCGGACGTGGAACACGGGCGCGTGGATCAACGAGATCTACAACAACCTGCCCAGCAATCTCGACACCAATGCGGGGACGGGCGTGGCCATCGTCGGAACGGCCGATACGACCGGCGTCGACTTCCAGCTCGATCCCGGCGGGCAGATCGCCGGACGGTTCACCAACGCGGGCAATGGCGCCGGCATCGGCAGCAACATCTGGATCAACCCGTTCCGTGCCAGCGGGGAGGGGTACTGGGTCGGCACACGGGTGAACCCGGATGGCACGTACATCACCGAAGGCGGTCTGCCGCCGGGCACCTACTACGTCAACACCGACAACGGCCAGGGGTTCATCGACGAGCTCTACGACAACCTGCCCGACACCACGCCGGTCACCAGCGGCACGCCGGTGCCGGTGAGCGCGGGGACCGTCACCAACGGCATCAACTTCGCACTGCAGGTGGGCGCGCGCATCGAGGGTCTGATCACGGACGCGGGCGGTACCCCCCTGGCGAACATCTGGACGCAGTACTGGGATCCCACGCAGGGGTACTGGCGTGGCGGCAGCCACACAGGCGCTGATGGGCGTTACTCGATCCAGGGCCTGCCGGCTGGCACCTACTACGTGCGCACCCAGAACAGCCCCGACTACGTCGACGAGGTCTGGGACAACGTCACCTGTCTGCAGTGCAGCCAGACGCTGGGCACGCCGATCGTGCTGGCGGCGGGCGAGACGCGGGGCAACATCGACTTCGCGCTGGCGACCGGCCGCCACATCACCGGCACGGTGACGGATGCCTCCGGCGGCGCCGGCATCGCCGGCGCATGGGTGGACGTCTACTCCGCAGCCAGCCAGTGGCTGGGCAGCAGCAACGGGCAGACCGACGCCTCAGGCGTCTACACCACGCGGGCGCTGCCGCCTGGGACGTACTACCTGAAGACCAACAGCGAGACCCCCTACATCAACGAGCTGTACAACAACTTCACCGGGTGCCGCCCCGAGACCACCGGCACGCCGGTCGTGCTGGGCGCCGGGGCCGACACGACGGGCATCAACTTCCCGCTCACGCGCGGCGGCCAGATTGCCGGCCGGTTCACGGCGTCGGCGACGGGCCTGCCCATCACGAACGACATCTGGGTCAACGTCCACGGCGGCCCGGGCAACGAGTGGATCTGCAACTGGAACTGGTGGATGACCGGCGACGGCCACTGGATCACCGGCGGCCTGCCGGCCGGCGTCTATCAGGTTCAGACCAACAACTACGGCGGCTGGGCTGACGAGTGGTACGACAACCTCCCGGTCTGGGTGGACTGGAGCGGGGCCACGCCGATCACCGTCACGAACGGCGCCACCACGCCGAACATCAACTTCGCCCTCGACACCGGGGCCAGGCTCGAAGGCACGGTCACGGCGCAGGCCACCGGTCTGCCACTGGCCGACGTTGATGTTTCAGCGCGGACGGCTTCGGGCGGGTGGGCCGGCGGGGGCCGCACCGACTCGCTGGGGCGTTTCAACTTCGCCGTGCCGGGCGGCACCTACTACATCAGGACCAGCAACAACCTCGGCTACCTCGACGAGGCCTGGGATAACGTGCCCTGCTTCAACTGTGCCAACGGCACGGGCACGCCCCTCACGGTGACGGCCGGGCAGACGCGCACGGGGCTCGACTTCGCGCTGGTGAAAGGCGCACGCATCGCGGGCCGTATCACCGCCGCCGCCACGGGCGACCCCGTGGCCCGCGTGTGGGTCGACCTCCACGACGCCAGCGGCAACTGGATCGGCAGCAGCGGCCAGTCCGACGCCACTGGTCACTACGCATCGACGGGGCTGCCGCCGGGCACGTACTACGCCCGGACGAACAACAACGACCAGTACATCAACGAGACGTACAACAACCTCCCGTCGTGGACGAACACGACCTCCGGGACCTCGATCGTCGTCTCCGGCACCACGGACGTGGAGGGCATCGACTTCGCCCTCGACCTCGGCGGGCGTGTGACCGGGCAGGTGGTGGACGCGGGGACAGGCCTGCCGCTGGCGAACATCCGCGTGAATGTCTGGGACAGCGCGGGCCACGGCTTCGGCGGGTGGAACACCGACGGGTCCGGCGTGTATACCACCGGCTCGGGCCTGCCGTCGGGCAACATCTTCCTGCGGGCGATAGGCGGCCTCAACTACATCACCGAGCAGTACAACGACAACCCCTGCCCTGGCGGCACCTGTTCGTCCACGTCCGGCACGCCGGTGGCCGTGACGGGCGGCAACACGGTCGTGGGGATCAACTTCGGGCTCACGGCCGCGGGGAAGATCACGGGCCGGGTGTTCGATCAGGCCACCGATGCGGGCCTGGCCAACGTGAACGTGTATGCCTACACCTCGAGCAATTCGCAGGTGGGCAGCGCCACGACCGACGCGACAGGTGTCTACACGATTGGCGGACTCGGCACCGGCACGTTCTATCTTCGGACGGCAAACGGGCTTGGGTACCTCGACGAGCTCTACAACAACAACCCCTGCCCGAACGGCACCTGCACCTACAACACCGGGCAGGGCGTGAACGTGACGGCAGGACTGACGACGACCGGCATCCACTTCGGGCTCGTCGTGGGCGCGCGCATCACGGGGCGTGTGGTCGCCGACGCGGGCGGCGCCGGGCTCGGCGGCGTCTCCGTGCGCATTCACAACGGGACGAATCAGCAGATCGGCAGCGCCACCACGGCGGCAGACGGCACCTACACCGTGGGCGGCCTGCCCGGCGGCACCTTCTACGCCCGGACGATCAACAGCGCCGGCTACATCGACGAGCTGTACAACGGGTTCCTCTGCCCGAACGGCGCCTGCACCTTCAACACAGGCACGGGCATCGTGGTGGCGTCGGGAGGGACGACGGCCAACGTCGACTTCGGCCTGGCCACCGGCGGGTCTCTGGGCGGCACGGTCACCGATCAGTCCACGGGCCTGCCGCTCGTGGGTGTCACGGTGCGGGTCTACAACAGCAGCAACTCGCAGATGGGGACCGCGAACACCAACGCCTCCGGCGCCTATGCGGTGACCGGACTGCCCACGGGCACGCACTACGCGCGCACCAGCAACGGCCTCGGCTACGTCGACGAGCTGTACAACAACCTGCCCTGCCCGAACCAGTCGTGCACGACGAACACGGGCACGGGCATCGGGGTGACGGCGGGCTCGCCGACAACCGGCATCAACTTCGCCCTCGACGCCGGCGCGCGGATCACGGGCACGGTGACGGACGCCAACGGCGGGGCGCCGCTGGCCAACGTGACCGTCCGCGTCTACAACACGTCGGGCACACAGGTGGGCCAGACCAATACCAACGGGGCCGGCGCCTATACGGTGAGCGGCCTGCCCGGCGGCTCGTTCTTCGCGAGGACGCAGAACTCGGCTGGCTACATCGACGAACTGTTCGACAACCTGCCGTGCCCGGCCGGGGTGTGCACCTACACCACGGGCACACCGATCGTCCTGGCCGGCGGCGGCGTGACGGTGGCCGACTTCGCGCTGCAACTGGGCGGGCGCGTGACGGGGACGGTGACCGACGCGAACGGCGGCGCCGCCCTGGCAAACGTGAGCGTGAGCCTGTTGGACGCCTACTGGAACCAGATCGGGTCGTCGACAACGAACAGTTCGGGCGTCTACACGGCGGCGGGTCTGCCCACGGGCTCGTACTACCTCGCGACCAGCAACAGTCTGGGATACACGGACGAACTGTACGACAACGTCCCGTGCTTCAACTGGACCTGCACGATCCCCGGCGGGACGCCGATCGCTGTGACGGCGGGCGCCACGGTGTCCGACATCAACGTCGCGTTGACGATGGGCGCGCGACTGAACGTCACCGTGACCGACCAGACGAGCGGAGCCGGGATCCCGAGCGTGAGCGTGCGGCTCTACAACCCCCAGGGGTACCAGGTGTTCAGCCGCAACACCGACGCGTCGGGCAACGTGTCGATCCCGGGCGTGCCGGCCGGGTCGTACTTCCTGCGGACGCTCAACAGCCGCGGGTACATCGACGAGTTCTGGGACGACCGGATTCAGGTCTTCACGACGGTCCTCAACAGCACGCCGTACGTGGTACCGGGGCCCGGCACGTACCCGATCACCTGGCCGCTCGCGTCCGGCGGGCGGATCAGCGGGCGCGTCACCGACGGCGCCGGCAATCCGATCGCCGGCGTCAGCGTCAACGCCTTCTGGCCGACGGGGTCGTCATTCTCCGGGGGCACGACCGACGCGGGTGGCAACTACACCACCGGCGCCGGGCTGCCCTCGGGCACGTACTTCGCACGCACCAGCAACGGCCTCGGGTACCAGAACGAGATCTACAACGACCTGCCGGCCGGCCTGCTCTCGCCGACCAGCGGCACGCCGATCACCGTGACGGCGCCATCGACGACGCCGAACGTCAACTTCAGCCTGGTGCCCGGAGGGTCGATCACGGGCACGGTCACCAACGCCGCAGGCGGCGCGCCGCTCAATGGCGTGCGCGTGACGGTGTACTACGCCAACGGCACGGGGGCGGCCGGCAGCGTGCTGACCAACGCGTCGGGCATGTACACGCTGGGCGGCCTGGCGGCTGGCGATTACTTCGCCCGCACGGTGAACGCCTTCGGCTTCCTCGACAAGCTCTACAACAACATCACGTGCCTCAACTGTCCGATCACGAGCGGCCAGCCGATCCACGTCACCGTGGGCGCCGCATCCACCGGCATCGACTTCGCCCTCGAGGCGGCGCCGGCGCCGACGCACGACTCGTGCGCCAACGCGAAGGACATCGCGGCGAACCCGTACCAGGACATCGTGTCGGTGGTGAACGCGCCGCCGGCGCCCGGCGACCCGATCCAGTCGTGCGGCGGCGGCCAGCCGCTCAGCAACGTCTGGTACACCTTCACGGCGCCCACTGACGGTGTGCTGCGCGTGCACACGCTGGGCAGCACGTACGACACCGTGATCTCGCTCTATCTCGGTTCGTGCGGCAACTTCGGCAGTGAGTACGCGTGCTGGGACGACGTCTACTCGCCCACGACACAGGCCCCGTCCACCGAGATCCACGACTTCATGGTGCTGGCCGGCACGACGTACCTGATCCAGGTGGCCGGCTACAACTGGACGCCGCAGCAGGGCACGCTGATCTTCAACGCGGAGTTCCTGCCCGGCGGCTTCCTCTCGGGGCGCGTGACCGCCGCCGACGGCATCACCGGCCTCGCCGGGATCACTGTCAACTTCGTCGACGCCCGGGGCCGGGCCCAGGGCAACCTCGTCACCGACGCGTCGGGCAACTTCAACGTCGGGCCCGGGCCGGCGGGCACGTACTTCGCGGTCACGTCCAACACGCTGGGCTATGTCAACCAGGTGTACGACCACCAGGCCTGCGTGCCGTTCCGGACGCTGGCCTGCAACCCCCTCAAGGGCACGCCCTTCGAGATCCCGTCCGGCGGGACGACGGCGAACGTGAACTTCAGCCTCGACGTGGGCGGCCGCATCTCGGGCCGCGTCACCGACCAGGTCACGGGCGCCCCCGTTGCCGGTGCCACCGTGCGCCTCGTCGACGCCAGCGGCCTCGTCAAGGCCACGGGCAGCACCAACGGCGCCGGCGAGTACACGACCAGCGGTGGCGTGCCGCCTGGCACCTACTACGCGCTCACGCAGGACAACAGCCTGGGCTACGTGGACCAGGCCTGGAACATGACCACGTCGTGCCTGGGCCTGCCCGGGTGCCTGACGGCGCCCACGCCCATCACGATCGCGGCGGGTGGCACCGTGACCGGCATCGACTTCGCCCTGGCGATCGGCGGGCGCGTCCAGGGCGTAGCCACCGACGCGGCGAGCGGCCTGCCCGTCAGCGGCGTCATCGTGTTCATCGTGGACGCCGCGGGCAACGAGCGCGGGCGCGGCACCACCGGATCCGCGGGCAACTACTTCGTGACGAAGGGGCTCGCCCCGGGCACGTACTACGCCTACACCGACAACACGGCCGGCTACATCAACCAGCTGTACGACGCGAAGGCGTGTGAGGCGATGCTGTGCGGGCCCACGGGAGGCACGCCCATCACCGTGACGGCGGGTGCCGTCACCGCGGGCATCAACTTCTCGATGACCGCGGGCCACCGCATCTCCGGCATGCTCGAGGATGCCGGCACCGGCGCGCCCATCGGCGGCATGGAGGTGCAGTTCTTCAACAGCACCGGCGTCCTGGTCGGCATCGCGGCGTCCGACCCCGCCGGCGTGTTCCTCTCGGACGAGGGCTTCCCGGCAGGGACGTACTACGCGAAGACGAGCGCCATGCCCGGCTATGCGGCGCAGTTGTTCGTCAACCGCCCGTGCCCCGGCGGCACGTGCGACCCGACGACGGGGGACGGCATCGTGCTGCCGCCTGCGGGGGCGCCGGCAGGGAAGAAGACAGAAGACAGGAGACAGAAGACAGCAGCAACACGGGCTCACGCGGGCACGGTGTCGGGAGAGGCGACGGCCAACGACATCGACTTCTCGCTGACGGCGTGTCCGGCGGTGACGCTCGGGCCGGCGTCGCTGCCGGCGGCGTCGGTGAACCGGCCGTTCAACCAGACCCTCAGCGCGGCGGGCGCGGGCGCCCCCGTCACCTTCACGGCGGCCACGCCGTGGTACTACCGGAGCTTCAGGCAGGGCGGCGGCCTGCTGCCGCCCGGGCTGGCGCTCGCCACCACCGGTGTCCTCAGCGGGACGCCGACGCGGGCCGGCGAGTATTCGTTCCTGGTCGGTGCCGTGGGCGCCGACGGGTGCGGCGGCTTGCAGTTGTTCACGATCGTCATCGGGGAGGCGCCGCCGGCGCCCGCCGTCACGGGCATCGTTCCGGCGATCGGCCCGATGGCCGGCGGGCAGGGCGTCACCATCACCGGCACTGGCTTCGACGCCGGGGCCACCGTGTCGCTCGGCGGCACGGCCGCCACGGGCGTGGCGGTGGTGAGCCCCACCACCATCACAGCCGTCACCGGGGCGCGGGGCACCGCGGGTCTGGTGGACGTCGTGGTGGCCAACGTGGACAGCCTCACGGGGACGCTGCGCGACGGCTACCGCTACATCGGCAGCACGGCCTCGCGCACGCTGCCGGCGTGCTACATCCCCGGCCTGTCGCGCACCGTGAGCATCGCGGTGACGCCGTCGGCCGAGGTGCAGTTCCAGGGCATCGAAGACGTCCCGCCGGCGGGATGGACGATTTCGTCGGTGTCCCATGACGGGTCGCTCGACACCGCAACGGGCAAGGTGAAGTGGGGACCGTTCGTCGATCACACGGCACGGACGCTGACCTACCAGGCGACGCCGCCGGCGGGGGCGGCGGGCGCGCCTACGTGGTCCGGGCTGGCCAGCTTCGACGGCTACGACCTCGTGATCGGCGGGCAGACGACGATCGGCCTGTGCGAGGCGCACCCGGCCGACACCAACGCGAACTTCACCATGGTGGTGGGCGAGGTGACGGGGTACGGGGCGGCGTGGAAGCGCGGCGATCCGTGGCCGGTGCCGCCCTCGCCGATCCCCATCGAGTACGTCACCCGCGCGGGGTACCTGTGGCGCGCGGGTGAGGCCTACCGGCGAGACGACGGACCGTGTCCGCTCTGCTGGGTGAGCGTGGCGCTGGGCGCGCGGCCGGTGCAGGCCGGCGAGGCCGGCGGGTCTGCCGCGCGGACGCTGCCGGCGGGCTACATGCCCGGCGCGCCGTCGCCCGTCTCGATTGCCGTGACGCCCAACGCGGGCACGCTCTCGCACGCGCTGGAAGAGACACCGCCTGCGGGTTGGACGATCTCGGACATCTCCGACGGGGGCAGCGTGGACGCGGTGTCCGGCGCGATCAAGTGGCTGTTCTTCGACGGCACGGCGCGCACGCTCACTTACCTCGCGACGCCGCCGGCCGACGCCGCCGGCGACTATCCGTTTGCCGGCGTGGCCAGCTTCGACGGCGTGAACGCGGTGATTGGCGGTGCGTCCACGCTGGGCTTCCTGCCCGATCCCACGGTGACAGACGTCTCGCCGGCCCAGGGACCGACGGCGGGCGGCACGCCGGTGACGATCACCGGCACGACGTTCCTGGCAGGCGCCACCGTGGCCTTCGGCGGCGTGCCGGCGACAGGCGTGCTCGTGGTGGACGCCACGACCATCACGGCCGTGACGCCGGCGCACGCGGCCGGGGCGGTGACCGTGCTGGTGACCAACACCACCGGCCAGACCGGTGACCTGCCCGGCGGGTTCACGTACCAGTCGGCGCTGCCCGACCTCCTCGTGAGCGGGACGACCGGCGTGCCGGCCAGTTCGGGTCCCGGCGCGTCGTTCACGGCCACCGTGTCCACGCGCAACGCGGGTGCGGGCGAGGCGCCAGCGTCGCTCACGCGGCTCTACCTGTCGCTGGATCGGATCCCGGGCGACGGCGACCTGCTGCTCGGCGAACACCAGGTGCCGGCGCTGGCGGCCGGCGCCACCAATGCCGGTCCGATCATCGTCAACATCCCGCCGGCGCAGCCGCCGGCGGCCTACTACCTGCTTGCGGTGGCCGACGACCTGCTGGAGGTGCTCGAAAGCCGCGAAACCAACAACGTCTACGTCAAGCCGCTGCGCGTGCAGACGAACCTGGTCGTCTCGGTGCTCGCGGCGCCGACCGGTGCGAGCCCGGGCGACGTGATGACGGTGGCGGAGACGACGAAGTGCATGGGCCCGGGGCCCGCGCTGGCGTCGACGACCAGCTACTACCTGTCGGCGAACGCCACGTGGGACGCGGGCGACCGGCTGCTGGCGTCGCGGGCGGTGCCGCCGCTGGCAAAGGGTGCGTCGAGCGCGGTGTCGTTCGGCGTGCCGATCCCGGCTGACGTGGCGCCGGGTTCGTACTACCTGATCGCGAAGGCCGACGCCGACGGCGCCGTGCCCGAGTCGAACGAGGCCGACAACGCCCGGGCCGATGCCATCAAGCTGGGCAGCGACCTGCAACTGGCGGTGCTGCGCGCGGCGGCGTCGGTCCTGGTGGGCGGGACGGTGACCGTCACCGACACGACGAAGAACCTCGGCCCTGGCGCCACGCCGGCATCGCGCACGCTGTTCTACCTGTCGATCGACAACAAGCTGGATGCGGGTGACGTGCTGCTGGGCGCGCGCGACGTCGGGCCGCTGGCCGACCACGCCTCGAGCACGGCGGCAACGCCACTCGTCATCCCGGGTGGCACCGCCAAGCGGAAGTACTTCATCCTGGCGGTGGCCGACGGCGACCTGGCGATCGCGGAGTTGAACGAAGCGAACAACGTCAAGACGAAGGGGGTTACTGTCAAGTAACGAGTCAGAAGCAAGAAGCAAGAAGCAAGAAGGGACACGATACACGGAGCACGATACACGGAGCACGATACACGGAGCACGGAGCTCTGTATCACGCGGGTGAAAAACGACTCCCGGT
>CAYNDV010000082.1:0-19954 GCA_964396055.1 uncultured Vicinamibacterales bacterium
ACCAGTGGCCGTACATGGTGTTCGGCGACACGTTCAAGGACGCGCTCATCCTGGGCGCGGGATCGGGCACCGACGTGGCCGCCGCCCTGAAGCACAACGTGACGCGCGTGGACGCCGTCGAGATCGACCCCGCGATTCTGCGCCTGGGCGAGCAGGGACACCCGGACCGCCCGTACTCAGACCCTCGGGTCACCCGCAAGGCCGACGATGCCCGGCATTTCCTGCGGACGACCGACAGGCAGTACGACCTCGTGGTGTTCGCCCTCATCGACTCGCTGACGCTGCAGTCGGCGTTCTCGGGCGTGCGCCTCGAGAGCTACATGTTCACGGAGGAGTCGTTCCGGGCGGTCCGCCGCGTGCTGAAGCCCGACGGCGTCCTCGTGATCTACAACTACTTCCGTGAGCCGTGGCTCGTGGACCGCCTGGCCAACACGGCGGCCGTCGCCTTCGACCAGGAGCCCATGGTCCACGTGCACCCCGCCAAGGACCAGCTCGGCGTCATCGTCGTCGGGCCGCGGCTGAAGACCCTGGCGGCGTACCCGGATCCGCCGTCCGAAGTGAACGCGTACAACCAGGGCGCGCCCCTGGCGCCGCCGGTCAAGCACGTCCGCAACCAGGCCATCGTGCCGGCGACGGACAACTGGCCGTTCCTCTACATGCGCGAGCCGCACCTGCCTGGACACTACCTGTCGGTGATCCTGGTCGTCCTCGTAATGTCGGCGCTGTCGGTGTTCGCCGTCGTGAAGGGCGCGGCCCGGCGGTGGTCGTGGGAGTTCTTCTTCCTCGGGGCCGGCTTCATGCTGCTCGAGACGAAGTCGATCATCCAGTTCGCCCTGCTCTGGGGATCCACCTGGGTCGTGGCCTCACTCACCTTCGCCGCCGTGCTGCTGATGGCGCTGCTGGCCAACTGGACCGTGGCGCGCGTCGAGATCCGCCGGCCCCGGGTCGTGGGCGCGGTGCTGGTGGCCCTGCTGGCGCTCAACTACCTCGTGCCGGTGGGCACCATCGCGATCGAGAACCGCATGGTCGAGTCGGTGGTGCACAGCCTGCTGGTGTTCAGCCCGATCTTCTGCGCGGGCCTGCTCTTCGGGTCGAGCATCAAACGATCCGGCGACGTCACCGTGGACTACGGCGCCAACCTCCTGGGCGCCATGGTCGGCGGGGTGGCCGAGTACCTGTCGCTGCTGATGGGCTTCCAGTTCCTGCTCATCCTGGTGGCCGCCTTCTACCTGGCGGCCCTGGCCACGCGCAAGCCCGCCACGGCCTGACGTGGACACGGTCTTCCGGCCCCTGCCGCTCGGCACCCGGATCCCCGACAGCCCGCACGCCGTGTCGTGCTCGCTGCCGACGATGCGCGACGTGTGCGGCTACGAAGAGCAGGACGCCGAGGTGCTGCGGCAGGTGACGTCCGGCTACCCGCGGTTCGTGGTGCATCCGTACGCGCGCGAACTGGCGCAGCGCCTCGCGGCCGCCGATCCGGCGCTGCAGGGGCGCGTCCTGTGGCTCACCTCGTCGGCGGCCATGGCCCGCCGGCTGCTGGCGCATCTCGGACCCGAGGGCCGGCCGGCCGCCCTGCAGGCGACGGGCGTGCACGGCGTGTCACACGAGGCCATCCCGTCGGTCGCCTCGCGGGCCAAGACCTTCCTTCAGCACGTCGGCGGCTTCCTGTCGTCGCGCGAAGCCGAAGACCACCTGCACGCGCAAATCAATCCCGGATTGATTGATACATCGTCGCCTGCGCCAGAATGTATCAATCAATCCGGGATTGATTATCGGGCGGGGATCGCGGAGCGCCTGCTGCCGCTCCTGCCGGGCGCGTCGGGCGCCGACGTCTTCGTCACCAACTGCGGCATGAACGCCATGGACGCCGCGTTCCGCGCCGTGTCCGCCCTGCAGGCCCCGCGCGGGCGCACGGTGTGGGTGCAGCTCGGCTGGCTCTACCTCGACACCATCGCGCTCCTGCAGAAGTTCACGGCTGCCGACGGCGATCACGTCTACGTCCGGGACGTCTTCGACGCCGAGGGGCTGGCACGGGTGTTCGACGCGCACGGCCCGCGGCTCGCCGGCGTCATCGCCGAGGTGCCGACCAATCCCCTCGTACAGACCGCCGACCTGCCCGCCCTGGCGGCGCTCTGCCGCCGGCACGGCGCGCGGCTCATCGTCGATCCGTCGATTGCCTCCATCTACAACGTCGACGTGCTGCCCCACGCGGACCTGGTGGCCAGCAGCCTGACGAAGTACACCGCGCACGAAGGCGACCTGACGGCGGGGCTGGTGGCCGTCAACCCGGCCGGTCCGGATGCGGCGGCCCTGCGCGCCGGCGTGGCGCCGTGGATCGAGCCGCTGTACGCCCGGGATGCCGCGCATCTCGCAGGGCAGATCGAGCGGACCCCGGAGGCGCTCGCGCGCATCCACGCCAGCATGCCGGCGGTGGTGCGGTTCCTGGAAGGGCACGCCGCAGTGAAGGACGTGTTCTGGGCGCGCCACGCGGCGAGCCGCAGTCACTACGGGCAGGTGGCGCGCACGCCAGACGCCGTGGGCGGACTGATCACGTTCACCCTGCGCGAGCCGGGATCGCTCACCCGCGTCTACGATCGCCTGCGACTGCCGAAGGGGCCCAGTTTCGGCATGCGCACGACGCTGGTGTGCCCGTTCATGTACCTGGCGCACTACGATCTGGTGTCGCGGCCCGACGGCCGTGCCAGACTCGCCGCCGACGGCCTCGACCCGGATCTGCTGCGGTTGTCGGTCGGCACCGAACCCGTGGACGCCATCGTCGCCGCGCTGGCCGATGCGCTCGGGGCTGGCTGAGCGGGCGACGTCTCCACCTGCAGCGACACCTGACCCTGGCGGTCCTCGTCCACGAGGCTGACCTGGCCGGCCTCCCCATCCGCCAGCGACAACTGCCCCGGCGACGCGCCGCCGACGCGGCCCTGGATGGCGACAATGGCTTCACGGGCGGCGCGGCGCAGCGGTCCGTCGAGCCGGTGGGACGCGGCCGCGTTGCGCAGGGGCACGACGGCCAGCGGCGACCCCATCCGGCCGAGGGACGCGGCTGCCGCCAGCCGGACTTCACCGGACTCGTGGCCGAGCGCTTCGATCAGGGCCGGCTCGGCCGCCGGCGCCCCCAGGTCTCCGAGCGCGCGGGCCGCCGCCGCGGCCAGGCCCTCGTCCGGCGCGGCCAGCACCCCGAGCAGCGTCCCGGTCGCCGTCGCGTGTCCGCTGCGTCCCAGCACCTCGATGCATGCGCGGGCCACCTCGGCATCCTGCGCTGCCACCGCCACCCGCAGCCGGGTCGCAGCCGCCGCCGGATCGCACGCGGGTCCCAGCGCCGCGATGGCCCGGGCCGCGAGGCTGCCCGATTCCGCGGCCGCCAGGGCACGCAGCGTCTCGTGTCCATCGGGGCCCAGGCTGGACGCGGCGTGCAGCCGCACGTCGGGGCTGTTGTCGCGACAGGCGCCCAGCAGCGCCGCCCGGGTTGCCGCCTGCTGCGGGAAGTCCGACGCGAGCGTCCGCAGGCAGGCCAGCCGTACCCCCGCCTCCGGATCCGCTGCCGCGTTCCCGGCGATGCGCGCCGCCAGATCGTCCGGCCGTCGCAGCCGCCGGCCGAGCGCCACGACCTGCATGAGAAGCGACGGCAGGAAGTCCTCGGTCCGATCGAACAGGGACGACCGCAACTCGACGCGCAACTCGTTGTCGGACACCGACGCCCGGATGTGCTCCAGCGTGCGCGGTCCACCCGGCCCCTCCGCCACGATCCGTCCCGCCAGCAGCGCGCCGCAGGTCCGCCGGGTCTCTTCGTCGAACAGCGCGCGGACGAGGGCCGGCGCACCCTGGACGTACGCCGTGTCGTCGAACGCCGCGTCGCCCACGTCGATCTCCCGTTCACCGAAAGTCTTCTCAATGGCCGACGTCACGCCTTCAGCACGCACCGAGAGCTGATAGGCACCGTGCCTGAAGCCGCCGACGACGATCCTGGTACCGTGCTCGTACTTGCCCCGCTGGTAGGCCTCGATGGTGACACGCAGCCCGTCGAGGGTGCCCGAAAGGGCGTACTCGACGTTCAGGAATCGGCGGGCCTCGACGCCGGCCAGCCCGACGGCCCGGGCCGCGTCCCGCCATTTCCGGCTCCGCTCGCTGTAGGTGACCGCGTAGATCAGGTAGGCCACCGAGGCGACGCCGGCCACGAACAGCACTGCCGCCAGTCCGCTCATCCGCCACCTCAGAGCAGGCGAACCACCGGTTCCTGGCGCATCAGTTCGCGACGTGCCAGCAGGTCGTGCACGGTGGCCACCAGCCACCGATCGGCGTTGACACCGAATTCGATCTCGAGGCGCGGCCGCCGGTCGCGGGGGTCGTGGGGCGGATCGAGGTACCCCAGGGTGGGGCTGGCCGCGTTGAGCGGCACCACGACTTCGGCCCGCCCGCCGGCCCCCCCGACCTTCTGCAGGTCTCCGGCGGCATCCCACACGAACCGGCGCTCGCGCCCCTCGTCGCGGGCCACCTCGCAGATGACCAGGCTGAACACGGCTTCCGGCTCGCCGCGGGCGCAGGTGGGCACGACCTGGCGTTTCCAGAAGCCGGGTGGCGTCGGGAATCTGGTCCCCCGCGGCACGACGATCGTGTGACGCGGTTCGGCCGATCCGACGTCGTGAGTGACGAAGGCATAGTCGTGGACGATGAAGTCGGCGGTGTTGACGCGGTCGGCTGCGAAGCACGCCGCCCCGTAGGCCACGGCCTCGAAGGGCTGCCAGGCCCGCACGCGGCGCCGCTCGAACCGGCGTTCCAGCCGGGGAAAGACCCCCGGCAGCAGCGTCGAGCCGCCGACGACCAGGACGTGGTCGAGGTCAGTGGCCGCCACCCGTCCGGTGGCGAACATCTCGTCGAAGCATTCGTCGAGGCTGCGGTAGAACCCCTGCACCTCGAGGATCTCGACCAGCCGCGCGCGCGTCAACGTGGCCATCCCCGCGCCGGGCTGCCGGGCCGCGCCGTTCCCCACGGCGCCGGGCGGCGCCATCAGGAACGCCGCCTGGTCCTTGAAGAACACCTCTTCTTTTACGCGGCACGCTTCGGCCAGCATCAGCCGCCGCCAGAACCGCGACTCGGCATCGTCGGCCCATTCGTCGACCGGATAGCCCATCTGCGCGCACAGGTCGGCCAGCACCCAGCTGTCCACGGCGTGGCCGCCCAAAGGCCGCCCGCGTTTCGCGAGCACCTGCGCGTGCCCGCCCTGCGCGCCCCGCGGCGTGAGCCGCACCACTTCGGTGTGCATCGTGCCGCCGCCGATGTCGACGACGAGGACAACGCTGTCGTCCGTCAGGCCGAGGCCGTACCCCAACGCGACGGCCAGCGGTTCGTCCACGAAGCGCGCGGCGCCCACACCCAGGTCACGCAGGATGTCCTGCACCTCGGCGCGATACGTCTCGAAGGCGGCCACGGGGGCGGCCACCACCAGGTCGCGCACGCGCGCGCCGCAGGTCCGTTTCGTCTCGGCGAACAGTTCGCGCAGGAACGCGTGGGCGGCCATGCGGGCACTGACGGGCTGGCGCCCCACCCGGGCCAGCGTCCGGCCGGCATCGGTGCCCAGCGCGGCCTTGAACGCGGGCACGAACGCGGGCCCGGGCGCCGTACGATTCCGTTCGAGGGCCTGGCGGCCGATGAAGGCGGCCCGTCCGAGAAACACGCGGCGGGCCACGGGCGGCCATGCGCCGAGGCGATCGAGCAGGCCGCGGTTCTCGGGAAACTGCACCGCCGACGGCACCATGCGCGGCGCCTCGAGGGGATCGGCGGCCTCGGGCTGACGGCACACGGCCGGCAGATCGACGAGCGTCGCCTGCCCGGCAGACTCATCCCACCGTGCGATAGCCGAGTTGGTCGTGCCCAGATCGAGGGCCCAGCCGTTCATGCCCGGACAATCTATGCCGTTCGGGGCTGCGGTTCAATGGCACGGGGACGGCGGCGATCAGCCCGCGGCGGCCTGGTGATCGACGGCGGCGCGCAGCGTCTCGCGCAGCGCCGCCAGCCGGTACGGCTTCTGGATAAATGCCGTGGCGCCCGGCACCGCGTCCTGCTCGGGGTACCCGCTCGAGAGGATGACCGGGAGCGCCGCGTCGATCTGCCGAAGGGCCGCCAGCGCCTCCCTGCCCCCCATCCGCGGCATCGACAGGTCGAGGAGCACCGCCACGACCCGATCCGCATGGGCCCGGTAGAGACGCACGGCCTCTTCCCCGTCTTCAGCGAGGAGCGTCTCGAATCCGCACCGCTCGACCATCGTGCGCGCCAGGCGCAGGACCGCAGGCTCATCGTCGGCGATCAGGATCGTTCCGTGGCCGCTCCAGGCGGTCGACGGCAACGCCGGCGACACCGGAGCCGGCGCGGCGATCTGCACGGCGGCGGGCGGGAACAGGATGGAGAACGTCGTGCCACGGGTCGGAGCCGTGTCGACGGCGAGGTGGCCGCCGTGGCCGCGCACGATGCCGACGACCACCGCGAGTCCGAGCCCCCGCCCCGACACCTTGGTGGTGAAGAACGGGTCGAACACCCGGCTGAGCGTGTCGGCATCCATGCCGCACCCCGAATCGGTCACGTCGATCAGCACGTAACGCCCCGGCGGCGGCGGGCCGCCGATCCAGGCACCAGCTGGCAGCGCCTCAGGGACGGTGACAACACGGGTGGCGACCGTGACGGACCCGGCCGCGTCGCCGATGGCTTCCGACGCGTTGATGATGAGGTTCATCACCACCTGGCGCAACTGCGTGGCGTCGGCCTGGATCAGGGGCAGGTCCTGGACGCAGGTGAAGTCCAGCGTCACCTTCTTCGGGATGGACGCCTGCAGCAGCGGCCCCAGTTCGCACACGATGTCCGACAGCTGCACGGGCGCCTTTGCCAGCTGGGCGCGCCCGGAGTACGCCAGCATCTGGCCGGCCAGCTCGGCGGCCCGGTGGGAAGCCACGTTGATCTCGTCGATGTGCCCGCGCACGGGCGACTGCTCCGGCAGGTCGGCCCGGGCCAGATCGGCGTGGCCCAGAATCGCGGTCAGCAGGTTGTTGAAGTCGTGGGCGATGCCGCCGGCGAGCAGGCCGAGACTCTCCAGCTTCTGGGACTGGCGCACCTGCGTTTCCAGGTGACGCCGCTCGTCCTCGGCGCGCAGACGCTCGCGCAGTTCCTCCGCCAGCCGCTCGTTGGTCTGGCGCAGACGTTCGGTCCGCTCGGCGACGCGGCGCTCCAGTTCGTCGCGCGCGTCGCGCAGGGCGGCCTGCACCTGATCACGTTCGGCGCTGGCCGCGGCCAGCGCGAGGATGGTGATCGTGCAGACGGCCAGGAAGATCTGCAGGGCCAGCAGCCCCTCGTCCAGGGGGCTGGTGGCAAACGGCCCCGCCCCGCGGAACGTCATCCAGATGATCACCGTCGAGGCCACCAGCAGGCTGGTGGCCGCGCCACGCGGCCCGAACCGGATGGCCGTGACCGTCAGCAGCGGCGCCAGCAGGAACGCGGCCGGCAGGGGCCCGGTGAACGCCACCCAGCTCAAGCCGAAGGCGCCCAGCAGGACGAGCCCGGCCTCGAGCAGGCGGGCAGGGCGCCGGCGCAGGCGAGCACCCGCCCGCCAGGTGAGCCAGACGGGCGTCACGAGCAGGATGCCCAGGGCATTGCCCGCCCACCAGGTCGCCCAGGCGCCGGCGTACGCGGACCACGGCAGCCGGCCCAGCCAGCAGAGCACCGTGGTTCCGTGCGTGGCGGCGGCGACGGGCGTGACGAAGGCGGCCACGGTGAGGGCAACGACATCCCGCACGCGGTCGAAATCGTGGCGGGACCGCGGACTCGCCAGGGTGAACAGGAGCGCCGCCAGCCAGGCTTCGGCGGCGGGGCCCGCCGCGATCGCCAGGCCCGTGCGCAGGGACCCACCCGTGGTCACGGTCGCGACGACCGAGCCCAGCGCGACGGCGGGCCACATCCCGCGCCCCCACAGCAGCAGGCCTGCCACGGCGACGCCCGACGGCAGCCAGACGGCCGTCACCGGCGCGTAGGTGGTGGCAATCGCAATGCCCAACTGGGCGGCGACGGCATAGAGGCCGGCCAGCAGCAGGGCAAGAAGGACGTAACGCGTGACACGCATCGATGGGTCCGGCGCCCTGCGCGACAACGCGGACGACACGCAGCGGCCCCCTCAGTCTAGCGCGAAAGGGCCCGCCGCCCGCAACGTCACGGGAGCGCACCCGCGGCGTGCCGGATGAACCCTGAGGCCCCTCCGAAGCGTCTCACACAGACACCAGGTCAACCCCGGCGGCTCCCGGATTGCGTGGTCGGCTGCCGCGTTCGCCGCCGGCGGCCTGCGGAGTGTGACCGTGACCTATGTCCCCTGACGTCGACCGCTGGATCGGTGCCGTGTGCGAGGCGCGGGCCGCCTACCGCCTGCCGGTGCGGGCGGACGTGCTCGCCACGGCCTTCGCCGAGGACGCGCTGGCGCTGCTCTTTCCGCACTTCGCCGCGCACCGGCGGACCGACCGGCCCAGCGTGCGGGCGGAGTTCCACCGCCTCGAGGCCTCCCTGCGGCAGTTCCTCGCCGGCCTCGGCCGCGCCGACGACCGCGTGGCCCCGGCGTTCATGGCCAGCCTCCCGGCGATACACGACGCGCTCGTCATGGACGCGCAGGCCACGTGCGACGCCGATCCGGCGGCCACCAGCGTGGACGAGGTGATCCTCGCCTATCCGGGCTTCTATGCCCTCGCCTGCCACCGGTTCGCCCACGAACTCAGCCGGCTGGGGGTCCCGCTGCTGCCGCGCCTGGTCAGCGAAACGGCCCACCGCGTGACCGGCATCGACATCCACCCCGGCGCGAGCATCGGCCCGGCGATGGCCATCGACCACGGCACCGGCATCGTCATCGGCGAAACGGCGGTGGTGGGCAGCCGGGTGCGCCTCTACCAGGGCGTGACGCTGGGTGCGCTGAGCGTGCAGAAGTCGTTCGCCCGCACGAAGCGCCACCCGACGATCGAAGACGACGTGGTGATCTACGCCAACGCCACGATCCTCGGCGGCGACACGGTGGTGGGCCGCGCGAGCGTCATCGGCGGCAACGTGTGGCTGACGCACAGCGTGCCGCCGCACTCCATCGTGACCAACCGCGCGGTGACGAAGCGCCACACGCCCGACGCCGCCGCGGCCTCTTCCGACGACCAGCAGCCGCGCCTGACGGCGCATGAGGATGGATCATGAAGGCAGACACGATTCTCGACACGATCGGACGCACTCCCCACGTGCGGCTCCGCCGCCTCTTCGATCCGCGCGTGCAGGCCTGGATGAAGCTGGAACGCGCGAACCCCGGCGGCAGCATCAAGGACCGCATCGCACTCGCGATGATCGACGACGCCGAGGCCCGCGGCGCCCTGGGCCCCGGCTCGGTCGTCGTGGAGCCGACGTCGGGCAACACGGGCATCGGCCTGGCGATGGTCGCGGCCGTCAAGGGCTACCGGCTGATCCTGGTCATGCCGGAATCGATGTCCGTGGAGCGGCGGCGCATCATGGCGGCGTACGGCGCGGAACTGGTGCTGACCCCGCGCGAGAAGGGCATGAAGGGCGCCATCGAACGTGCGGGCCAGCTGGTGGCCGAGACGCCGGGCGCGTGGATGCCGCAGCAGTTCGAGAACCCCGCCAACGTGGCCGTGCACCAGCGCACGACCGCCCGCGAGATCCTGGAGGACTTCCCGGAGGGGCTCGACTGCCTCGTGACGGGCGTCGGCACCGGCGGGCACATCACGGGCGTGGCGGAGATCCTGAAGCCGCAGATGCCGCGCCTCCGCGTGCTGGCGGTCGAGCCGGCGAAGTCACCCGTGATCGCGGGCGGGGCGCCGTCGCCGCACCGCATCCAGGGCATCGGCGCTGGCTTCGTGCCGGCCAACCTGCACCGGGAGGTGCTCGACGGCGTCATCCAGGTGAGCGAAGAGGACGCCTTCGCGTACGCGCAACGCGCGGCGCGGGAGGAGGGCCTGTTTGTCGGCATCTCGTCGGGCGCCTCGCTGGCGGCTGTGGCCCAAGTGCTGCCCACGCTGCCCGACGGCGCGCGGGTGCTGACGTTCTGCTACGACACGGGCGAGCGGTACCTCTCGGTGGACGGGTTGTTCTAGGGGGTTCACGGTTCAGGGTTCACGGTTCACGGTTCAGGGTTCACGGTTCAGGGTTCACGGTTCACGGTTCACGGTGCTTGTGGACCGAACCAGGAACTTGGAACCTGGAACGGGCCCCGGGTAGAATGCCCCCCATGTCTGAGCTGAATGTCGCACTGATTGGTGCCGGATTCATGGGAAAGGCGCACAGCAATGCCTGGCGGCAGGTGCGTGCGTTCTGTCACCCGAAACTCACGCCCCGCCAGAAGATCATCTGCGGCCTCGAGGGCCCGCAGGTGAAGGCGGCGGCCAAGACCTGGGGCTGGGAAGAGTCCACTACGGACTGGCGCGCCGTCGTCGGGCGCCCCGATATCGACCTGGTGGACGTGGCCACGCCCGGCGACAGCCACGCCGAGATTGCGATTGCCGCGGCCGAAGCCGGGAAGATCGTGTTGTGCGAGAAACCGCTGGCCAACACCGTGCGCGACGCGGAGCGGATGCTGGCGGCGGTGGCGCGCGCGGGCGTGCCCCACATGATCTGCCACAACTACCGCCGCGTCCCGGCGGTGCTGCTCGCGAAGCAGCTGATCGCGGAAGGCCGGATCGGCAAGATCCGTCATTTCCGCGGCGTCTACCTGCAGGACTGGATCACCGACCCCGAGTTCCCGCTCGTCTGGCGCCTGGACAGGAACCAGGCGGGCTCCGGGGCCCTGGGCGACATCGGCTCGCACGTCATCGACCTCGCGCGCATGCTGGTCGGCGAGATTGCCGAGGTGGCCGCGGCGATGGAGACCTTCGTCAAGACCCGCCCGTTGCCCGGTGCGCCGAAGAAGCGCGGCCAGGTGACGGTGGACGATGCGGCCGTGGCCACGGTGCGTTTCGCCAACGGCGCCCTCGGCACCATCGAAGCCACGCGCATGGCGCCGGGCCGCAAGAACCACAACCGCTTCGAGATCAACGGCAGCCTGGGCTCCATCGCGTTCAATCTCGAACGGCTGAATGAGCTCGAGGTCTACTTCGAGACCGATCCGGAGGGCAGCCGGGGGTTCCGTTCGATCCTGGTCACGGAAGCCACGCATCCGCACCTGAGCCCCTGGTGGCCGCCGGGACACATCATCGGCTGGGAACACACCTTCACGCACGTCGTCGCGGACCTGCTCGACGCGGTGGCGCGCAGGAAGACGCCGTCGCCCAACTTCCTGGACGGGGTGATGAATCAGCGGGTGCTCGAGGCCGTCGAGCGGGCGTCGCAGACGCGGCGCTGGGTGAAGGTGAAGGGGGTCGCATGAAGATCGGAGTCTTCGCCGTTCTGTTCGGCACCAAGCCGTTCGAAGAGACGCTCGACTACATCGTCGATCTGGGGCTCGGGGCCGTCGAGATCGGCACGGGCGCCTATCCGGGCGACGCCCACTGCAAGCCGGGGGCGCTGCTGGCCAGCGAGCGGAAGCTGAAGGCCTTCAAGGAGGCCATCGACCGGCGCGGCCTGGTCATCAGCGCGCTCAGCTGCCACGGCAACCCGATCCACCCGCATGCGCCCACGGCAAGGGCGCATCACAAGGTGTTCGAGCAGACGGTCGAGCTGGCCGCGAAACTCGGCGTGCAGAACGTCGTCACGTTCAGCGGGTGCCCGGGCGCTGACGAGCGCGCGGCCACCCCGAGCTGGATCGTGTCGCCGTGGCCACCGGAGTTCTCGAAGGCGCTCGAGTGGCAGTGGCGGCACCGCGTCGTGCCGTACTGGAAGCAGACGGCGGCATTCTGCCGCAAGGCGGGGGTGCGCGTCGCCATCGAGATGCACCCGAACTTCGTGGTCTACAACCCGGAGACGATGAACCGGCTGCGGGCCATCAACCCGGCCGTCATCGGCTGCAACTTCGATCCGTCGCACATGTTCTGGCAGGGCGTGGACCCGGTGGCGGCGATCCGCGCCATCGGCGACGGCATCTTCCACGTCCACGCGAAGGACTGCAAGGTGGACGCCGCGAACGTGACCGTCAACGGCGTCCTCGACGCCAAGCCGTACACCCGCGAACTGGAGCGGTCCTGGATCTTCCGGACCGTCGGCTACGGCAACGGCTACCCGATGTGGAAGGCGATGATCAGCACGCTGCGCCTCGTCGGGTACGACCACGTGCTGAGCATCGAGCACGAAGACAGCCTGATGTCCGGCACCGAGGGCCTGAAGAAGGCCGTCGCGTTCCTGAAGGACGTGGTGATCGCCGAGAAGCCGGGCGTGGCGTACTGGGCGTAGGACTCGGGACTCGGGACTCGGAAGGGACAGGCGGGCGAGCCGGAGGACATTCCGGCTCGCCCGCTGGTCTGTACGCCTGCCGGCGGGTGTGTCAGGCCGCGTCGCCCACCCGGGCTTCCTTGGGGGGGAAGAAGAACAGCGCGAGCGCCAGGGCCGCGGCGATGGCCGAGGTCATCGGCACGAGGAACAGGCCCCGGAAGTCGGTGACGCCGTTCTGCGTGAAGACGGTCTGCATCAGGTACGGGCACAGCGAGTAGGCGAGCAGCGCCCCGATGCCGAGGATCATCACGTTGAACAGCCCCTGGGCGCTGGCCCGGGCGTCCTTCGGGAAATAGGCGTCCACGAAGACGTAGACCGTGGCGAAGAAAAACGCGTAACAGATGCCGTGCAGCACCTGCACCAGGATGATCAGGGTCGGGTGCTGCGGGAAGAAGGCGTAGACGGCGAAGCGCGCGGCGTGGCCGAGGATGCCGAAGATCATGGTCGTGCGCCAGCCGAAGCGTTTCAGCACCGCGCCGAGCACCGCCATCGTGAGGATCTCGGCCACCTGGCCCACGCTCATGACGGGCATGATCCAGTTGCCCGGGATGCCGACGCCGCCGGCATCGACGCTCGTGCCGAGGAAGACGCCGGTCCAGCTGAAGTACGAGTTGTGGACGAAGCTGTCGACCAGCGTCACCACCCACAGCACCAGCACGAAGGGGTGCTTGAGGAGCTTGATCGCCTCGAGCCAGGCCAGTTTCTCCGTCGCGCCTTCGCCGGCCTTGCGCGGCGGGGTGTGCGGCAGGGTCAGGCTGTAGGCCGCCAGCAGCAGCGACGCGATGCCGGCGACGATGTAGGTCCAGCGGGTGCCGGCCTGCAGGGCCTCGCCGGTCAGCCCGGAACTGAGCACCGTGCCCAGCCACGCCACGAAGCCCTGCGGGTTCGCCAGCCGGACGGCCTCCCAGTCGACCAGGATGAAGGTGAAGGGCCACGCGGCGAGGATCCAGCCGATCGTGCCGCCCATGCGCACCGGGCCGAACTCCTTCTGCGGGTCCTTCATGTTGGCGAACGCGATCGAATTCGAGATCGAGATCGTCGGCACGTACAGCAGGCAGTGCACGAGCATCAGCAGGAAGAACGGCCAGAAGCTGTGGACCCACGCCAGCGACATGATGGCGAGGCCGCCGACGAGGTGGCTGAACGCCATGAACTTCTCGGCGGCGAAGCGCCGGTCGGCGTACTGGTTGCTGAAGAACATCCCGACGATGGCGGCGATGGGAAAGGCATTCAGGATCCACGCCTGCTCACCGGGCGAGAACCCGAGGCTCGGCAGGTAGCCGAAGATGAGCGGGAGCCACGCGCCCCAGATGAAGAACTGCATCAACATCATGACCGTAAGCTTGACGCGAACCATGGATTCTCCTTGCTGCGGCCACCCGCGCCCGACGACGCGGGTCGCACGAACCTCTAGCCTCTAGCCTCTAGCCTCTAGCCTCTAGCCTCTAGCCTCTAGCCTCTAGCCTCCAGTACGTCGCCGTAAAATGTCACCCTCGCGCGGGGCTGTCAAGGTATCCGGCGGCCGCGGAGCCCTGAAGTACAATCAGGAACCGCATGCCGACACCCGCCCTGTCCCCGGATCGCGAGTCCGCGCCCGTCCCGGCCCAGGCCTGGACGCTGCTGTGGCTGATGACGGCGTTCAACGTCCTGAACTTCGTCGACCGGCAGCTGATCTACAGCCTGGCGCCGCTGATCATGAGCGATCTCTCCCTGTCCCGGGCGCAGATCGGCCTGCTGGTGGGGTTCACCTTCGTGGTGTTCTACACGCTGGTCGGGATGGTGATGGGCGTGGCCGCCGACCGCTGGTCACGGCGCGGCCTGATCGGCGGCGGCCTGGTGCTGTGGAGCGCCATGACGGCGGTCTCGGGCGCCGCGCGCGGGTTCGCGGGCCTGGCCGTGCCGCGGGTGCTGATGGGCGTCGGCGAGGCGATGCTCACGCCGGCGGCCTTGTCCATGCTGGGCAACGTCTTCCCGCAGCGGCGCCTGGGCGTGGCGACGGGCATCTACTACGCGGGGCTGCCCATCGGTACGGCCCTGAGCCTGATCGTCGCCGGGTGGATGGCCCCCCGGTTCGGCTGGCGGGCGTGCTTCTACGTGATGGGCGCCGCAGGCATCGCCGCCGCGGGCCTGCTGGTGCTGGTGCGGGAGCCGGCGCGCCAGGCGCGGCCGGGTGGCGGGGCCGGCACCGCGAGCGTGCGCACGATCCTGGCGGACCTCCGGGCCACCCTGGCGGCGCGGCCGTCGCTGGGGCTCGTGATCCTCGGCGGGGCCCTGCTGGCGTACGGGTCGGCGGCGGCTCTGCACGGCGTCACCTGGCTGGTGCAGGAACGCGGTTTCGCGTTCGCACGCGCCACGTTCCTGTCGGGGGCCATGGCCGTGACGTCGGGCTTCGCGGGCAACCTCGCCGGCGGCTGGTTCGCCGACTGGTGCCAGCGTCGCTGGCGCGGCGGCCGCGCGTGGAGCCTGGTGATCATGACGCTGGTTTTCGCGCCTTTCGGCGCCGGCTTCGCGCTCCTGCCGGTGTCGTCGCCGCTGTTCTACGTGGCGTGGTTCGGGTCGGTGGCCTCGACGGTCGCGTACTTCGGGCCCGTGTTCGCCG
The DNA here is from genome assembly GCA_964396055.1 of uncultured Vicinamibacterales bacterium. Lineage (GTDB taxonomy): Bacteria > Acidobacteriota > Vicinamibacteria > Vicinamibacterales > JAKQTR01 > CAYJPV01. The sequence continues at coordinate 14,987 of CAYNDV010000082.1, forward strand.
CGGTCCAGGAGTCCACCCCGGCCCATATCCGCTCCAGCGCCGTCGCCCTGGGCCTGCTCGCCATGAACATCGTCGGCGTCGGGCCGGGGTCGTGGATCACGGGCCTCATCGGCGATCGCGCGTCGCTCACTGCGGGCCTGCTCGTCAGCGTGGCGGTGACGCTGGCCGCGGCCGTCCCGTTCGCGCTGGCGGCCCGGCTGTCGCACGTCAATCGAGCAGTTCGCGCACCTTCCGCGTGAGGTCGGCCACCGAGAACGGCTTCTGGATGAAGTTCACGCCGTCCTCGAGGATGCCGTGCTCGCCGATGATGTTGGCGGCGTACCCGGACATGAACAGCGTCCGGATCCCGGGGCGCAGACGCAGCAGGCGCCGCTGCAGTTCCGCGCCGTCCATGCCCGGCATGATCACGTCGGTGAGCAGCAGGTCGATCGGGCGCCGGTCGTCGCGCGCCAGGTCCAGGGCCGTCTGCGGCGAGGCCGCCTGCAGCACCGTGTAGCCGCTGCGCTCCAGGGCCAGCACCACCAGCCGCCGCACCTGCTCCTCGTCCTCCACCACCAGCACCACTTCCTGCCCGACGCTGCGGCCCGGGGAGGCGGACCCGCTGCGCAGGCCCGGCAGCTGCGCGGCTTCCTGGCGCGGCAGCAGGATCCGCACCGTGCAGCCCCGACCCGACTCGCTGGCGATCTCGATGCAGCCCTGGTGCTGCCGCACGACCCCGTAGACCACGGCCAGGCCCAGGCCCGCCGCGCCCGCGGCCGCCTTGGTGGTGAAGAACGGCTCGAGGGCGTGCTCCCGGGTCTGATCGTCCATGCCGCACCCGTTGTCCGTGACCGTCAAGGTCACGTAGGCGCCGGGCGCGCACTCCAGCCGTGATCCGGGATCGTCGACGAGGATGGTCTGTCCCGTGTCCAGGTGCACGGTGCCCACGCCGGCCAGGGCGTCCTTGGCGTTGGCCAGCAGGTTGACCAGCACCTGGTCGAGCTGGTCGGGGTCGATCCGCACCATCGCGGGGCCGGGCGACAGGGTCAGGTTCAGACTCACCGCCTCGCCGAGCAGCCGGCGCAGCATCCGCTCGGCGGTGCGCAGACGCTGGTTCAGGTCCACGAGCGCGGGGGTGCCCGTCTGCCGCCTCGAGAACGCCAGCAGCTGCTTGGTGAGGTCGGCCGCGCGGTCGGCCGCGTGCTTCACCTCGGCCAGCTGGGCGCGCAGGGGATCGTCGGAGCGGAGGCGGGCCAGCGCCAGCTCCGTGTACCCCCCGATGACGTTCAGCATGTTGTTGAAGTCGTGGGCGATGCCGCCGGCGATGCGGCCGATCGAATCCAGCTTCTGCGCGCGTGCCAGCTCGGCTTCCAGCCGCTTGCGGCGGGTGATGTCGCGGGCAAAGACGAGGGCGCCCGGCTTGTTGAGGTAAAGCACCGGCGCCGCCGACACTTCCACCGGCACGGTGCTGCCGTCGAGACGGATGTACGCCTGATCGACAGCCGGCACGGACTGCCGCTGCTCGGTGGTGAGGCGCACGCGCTCCCGCACGAGTTCGCGGTAGTCGGGGTGAATCCGCTCGAGCATGGGCTGCCCGGCCAGGTCGCTCATCGACGAGGCGCCGAAGAGCTGGATGGCGGCGGCATTGGCGTAGGCGAAGGTGCCTTCCACCTGCACGAACACGGCGTCTGGCGCGTGCTCGAGCAGGGTCCGGAACCGTTCCTCGCTCTCCTGGAGCGCGCGCTCGGCCTGCCAGCGGGCCGTGATGTCACGCACCGCGGCCAGGTGCACCGATCGTCCGCCCTCCGTGAAGAACCGTCCCGTGATCTCCGCCGGAAAGACCGAGCCGTCCTTGCGGCGGTGGAACCGGAGCGGCACACGGAACACGTCCGACGCGTCCCGCGGTCCCTCGGTGGCGGCCTCGCGCGTGTCGGCCGGCTCCGCGGAGAGATCCGCGTTGGAGAGACGACGGAACTCGTCGGGGCTGTACCCGTACAACTGCGACGCGGCAGCGTTCGCCTCGAGAATGCGCCCGTCGCCGGAATCGACGAGCAGAATCGCGTCGGACTCGAGTTCGAAGAGCAGCCGGTATCGTTCAAGGTCGGCGAGAGCCGGGTGTCGCGGCGCGGACCCGGAATCGCCTGGGCCAGACATGAGTCACTCCTGCAGGCGGCGCCGCGCGCGCGAGCCCGGCAGCCATCGCGGCTCCTGAACCCGCGCGCCGTCGCGGGCGCACGTCCACCTGTGATGCAGCACGAAGCATGCCGTCCTCGGCCCGGCAGGCGGCGCGGGCAAACACCGTGATCGCCGCCACAATCCCGTGATCGCACATGGCGCCCCGCACGCCGGAGTGTGCGCCGCGCGCACACAGGTGTGCGGGGCCCACGCCCGCACGCCGAGACTCGCGAACCCCGTGCCGCGCGGTTTTCAGGCGGAAAGACGGGGGTTCACGCCCCCTGCCGCGCACCTGGCAACACCCTTGCTGTCCTCCGGGTCGAGCGACACGGAGAAGGACGCCAGGCCATGAAACGAACCATCAGCACTCAACGCGGGCTCTCACTCACCGAGGTCACGATCATGCTGAGCGTGCTCTCGGTGATGAGCGCCGTGCTCTCCCCCACCATCGGCGATTACGTCGAGGATGCGCGACGCGTCAAGGCCAGCGAGGACGTGCAGGTGCTCGCCTCGACGTTCGCGCGCTTCATCTACGACGTGCCCGACCAGACGAAGGACGGCGGCTGGGCGCGAGCCGAGCTCCTGGTCGGACCGGGCGATGCCCCGGTGGCGGCCGACGGCGGCGACAGCGCGTGGACGGCCGACATCGACGGCGCGCGCGTGGCGCGGCTCGAGGATCACCTGATGGTGAACACGCCGGGATACCCCACGCGGCAGCCCGGCCCGCGGTACGTCGCCGCCGGCTGGCGCGGGTCGTACCTCAACCAGATCACGCCCGACCCGTGGGGGCACCGCTACGCCATCAACGTGCGCACGTTCGCGGCGGGCCAGGCCGACACCATCGTGCTCTCGCCCGGTCCCAATGGCGTGGTCGAGACGGCCTTCGCGTCGGACGGCGTTTCACCCGGCGGCGACGACATCGTTGCTGTCATCGCAGGAGGGCGCTAGCCGTGTGCCACATCCTTGTCGTCGATGATGAAGCCGCCATCCGCGGCCTCGTGACCCGGTGGCTCGAAGCCGCCGGCTACCGGACCCGCGCCGCCGTCAACGCGGACCAGGCGATCCGCGAACTGGGCCCGACGCCCCCGGCGGTCGTCGTGAGCGATATCGAGATGCCCGGCCACGACGGGTTCTGGCTCGCCGACCAGATCCACAGCCGGTTCCCGGACACGGCCATCGTGATGATGACCGGGTGCCTCGACACCGGTGTCGCGGCGCGCAGCATGCGCACCGGCGCCATGGACTACCTGCGCAAGCCGTTCACGAGAGACCAGTTGACCAGTTCCCTGAACCGGGCCGTGCAGTGGCACCGCGCGCACGCCCCGGCGGAAACCGATGCACCGGTGCCCGCCTAGGACGGCGCAGGCACCACCGCCCCCAGGCCAGTTCGAACAGGAGGTTCACATGTTCCGCCGCTTGACGTCATCGCGTGGGTTCAGCGCCGCTGAGGCCACCATCATCCTCTCGACCGTGTCCGTGCTGGCCGCCACCACCGCGCCGGTGCTGGGCGACTACGTCAACGAGGCGCGCCAGACGAGGGCCGCCGAAGAGGTGCGCGTGCTCGCCACGGCGATGTCACGTGCCTCCAACGACCTGCTGTCGCGCGCCGCGGTCCCGGGCGGCCTCAAGACGCTGCGCCTCGCGGTCAGCGCGGGCGACACCCCCGTGGCCGGCGCCGGCGTCGATGCGTCCTGGACCGCCGCCCCGGGCGACGGCGTGGGCCAGCTCAACGACCACCTGTTCGCCAATGCGGTGGCCTACCCGGTGCCCGGCCCAACGCTGCCTCCGGGCATCAAGGGCTGGAGCGGGCCGTACCTCGACCGTCCGATTGGCGCCGACCCCTGGGGGCACCGGTACGCCGTCCGGTTCGGCCGCGGCGTGACCGCCACGGTGGTGCTCTCGGCAGGCCCCGACGGCATCATCACCACGATCGACGGACCCAATGGCCTCGTGGTAGGCGGCGACGACATCCTCTCGGTGATCTCGGCAAGGTAGGGATCAGGCCGTTGGCCCGGGCGGCCGTCAGGCCGCCCGCGGTTCGCGGTTCAGGGTTCGCGGTTCGCGGTTCGCGGTTCACGGTTCACGGTTCGCGGTTCGCGGTTCGCGGTTCGCGGTTCAGGGTTCGCGGTTCGCGGTTCGCGGTTCGCGGTTCGCGGTTCGCGGTTCGCGGTTCACGGTTCGCGGTTCACGGTTCACGGTTCACGGTTCACGGTTCGCGGTTCACGGTTCGCGGTTCACGGTTCACGGTTCGCGGTTCACGGTCCAGGGCTCCAGGTTCCAGGGTCAGCGTGACCGCGTAACCGCGCGACCGCGTGACCCCTTCTTGCTTCTTGCTTCTGACCAACCCCACGCCCCGAGCCCCAGGCCGCGGGCCGACACGACCGCTCCCGAGCCGGACTCCGCAGGCCGGGAACCCTCCTCGGCTCAGCGTCGGGTTCCGTGTCTTCGTGGCGTCCGGCTTCAGCCCCCTGTTCGTGGCGTCCGGCTTCAGCCGGACGTGAAGCCCGTCGGGCTTGCGCTACCCGCGCCTGATCGACCGCTACGCGCGGCGCCCGGGAACCCTCCGCCCGCTCGTCGGGTTCCGTGTCCTCGTCACGTCCGGCTTCAGCCTGGCTTCAGCCGGACGTGACAATCTCCGCGGCCTGCTCCGTACGGCTCGTTCGCGGCCGTGCCCGGCCCGAAGGATTCACGGTTCAGGGTTCACGGTTCGGGGTTCACGGTTCGGGGTTCGGGGTTCACAGTTCGCGGTTCACGGTTCGCGGTTCAGCGTGACAGCGTGATCCCTTCTTGCTTCTTGCTTCTTGCTTCTTGCTT
>CAYNDV010000083.1:0-19764 GCA_964396055.1 uncultured Vicinamibacterales bacterium
GCCGTAATCCTAATAGGCATCGATCCTCTCTCCATCCGCGTAGTGAACGACGCCGGAAGCTTCGGCGTGTCAGAAGGCTTAACGCCCTTAGAGCACCCACGGGCTCTCCGCAGGAGTTCTCCGTCGCCGACGAGCAACTGCACTCTTCCGTCGGCAATCGACGGAGCAATCAGGCTTCTGGGAATGCGCCTCAAGTGCTGCGGGCGTGCGTTCGACGAAGACGACCGATCGCGCCTGGACGCAACAGCGCAGGGACTGGGCCGGCGGCTATTGGCCGAACCTCCTCGCAACTGAGGCCATCGCCCCCGTCGCTCTTCCCCAACCGGCGTGGAAGCCCAGGTGGGTGATGGCTTCAGTGATCTGCACGCGGGTGAGGCCACTCTCGATCCCAACGCGCAGCGATCTGCAGGTGGTTCTTGTCCTGCATGATCATGTGGCTGTTGCCGCGGATGCCGCAGTCCGGTGAATTGCGCATCTGCGCATCCCCGCCCGCGGACTTCACGCGGTTGATCAGGGCCTGACAGCTGTCGAACGAGAGCTGCCACGAAGGCCGCGTCGGGATGTCGGTCGGCGTATCACGGTGATCACCGAAGACACTTAGGACGGGCACCGTCACCAGGGTCTTGATTTGCTCGTCGGTGTACGTGTCTGGACACGGACCGGCTCGACGAGCACGAGGCCCTTCGTCGCATTGGGATTGAGCCGCGCGGCCTCGAGCGGAAACGGCCCGGATTGCGAGTGGCCCATCACCGGGGCTCCCCTCAGCTGTGGCGAGCTCCGACAACGCCTTGAACGTCGGATTCGGTGAGCGGAGCAGCCGACTTACGTCGGGCACGCCCTGCTTCGACAATTCGTCCACGGCCGTCACCGGGAACTGGCTATCCGGATACGGCGCGCCAGGTGTCGATCCGAAACGGAAATTCGGCCACACGACCTCGTCGCTGAACCGAAAGGGCGCCGTCTTGGAACTCATCGGCACCCGCGACCGTGCGATCGCCACGATGAGCATGCAGGAAGCCCTGGGCCTCGGCGTCATCGGCATCTTCGTGGGCAAGTTCGCCGCCACGTTGTGGGCGCCGGTGTTTCCGAAGCGCATCGTCCTGGAGACGGGCGACGCTGTGCGCGCCTTCGTGATGACGCTGGCCATCTGCGCTCGCCGCCGTGCTGGCGATTCGTGCCGCGCTCGGCGTCGACCCCGCGGAAGCGATCGGCGGGTAACTCCATGGCCACCACCACCCAACCCGCCATCCTCATCGAAGGCCTCACCAAACCCACGACGAGAAGATCATCCCGACGTTCAAGCGCATCTACCTCATTCGCGACGGCAGAACGTACGAAGAACGCGGGGAAGGACGTCACGTGTAGACGCAGCAGGGCGCGTGTTCGAGCCGCCGCGTTGTGGTGACGGTCGGCCCCATACGAAGCCAGTATGATGGCCGTCATACGAGAAGGCAGCCAGGGAGCCTAGCATGGCTGCGGTCGGATCCCACCACAACGACGACGCGTGTACCCGGCTGTACCACGGAGGCGGACCGTGCCGGAACCCCAGTCAGGAAGTCGGTTGGCCCTGTTCCTGAGCACGGCGGCGTTCGCCCTGTGCTTTGTTGCGTGGGGGCTCATCTCGCCGCTCGCGCCGGTCTTCCGTGACCTCTATCAGTTGTCCAACACGGAAGTGGGGCTGCTGGTGGCGGTTCCCGTGTTGCTGGGGTCCCTGGCACGCGTCCCACTTGGGGCCCTGACGGAGCGTTACGGCGGCCGGGCCATGTTCAGCGCCCTGCTGGCATTCCTGGCGCTGCCGCTGGCACTCACCGCGCTGACGGGCTCCTTCCCGCAGCTGCTGCTGATCGCCCTGTTGCTGGGTGTCGCGGGCGCCTCGTTTGCGATTGGCATTCCTTTCGTGTCGGCATGGTTCCCGCCGGAACGTCAAGGCACGGCCCTCGGCATCTATGGCACCGGGAATATCGGCACCGCGATTGCCGCCATCGTTGCGCCGCGCGTCGCGGAGCAATTCGGCTGGCCGTGGGTGTTCTGGTCGCTCGTACCGCTGTTGCTGCTGTCGGCTGGTCTGATGTGGGTCGCAGGCAGGGATTCGCCCCGTGGCGTCCGCTCGACCGCGACGCTCGCCTCCAGGCTGAAGGTCATCCGCGAGGCGCCCTTGTCGTGGGTGCTTCTCCTGTTCTACTTCGTCACGTTCGGCGCCTTTGTCGCCATCGGTGCGATGCTCCCTTCGCTGCTGGTTGGCGTGTACCACCTGACGCCCACAGACGCGGGTGCCCGCGCTGCAGGGTTCATTCTCCTGGCGACGCTCATGAGACCGATCGGCGGCGCGCTTTCTGATCGCCTGGGTGCTCCGGCGGTCCTCAACATCGCCTTCCCAATCATCACGACGCTGGCCGTCCTGCTGGCATTTGAGCCCGCAATGTCCGGGGCGACGATTGGTTACCTGGGAATTGCCACAGCACTGGGCCTCGGCAACGGCGCCGTCTTCAAGCTGGTTGCCGTGCACTTCCCTGGGCAGACCGGGACCATCGGCGGATTTGTCGGGGCAGCCGGCGGGCTGGGAGGTTTCTTTCCTCCGCTGATCCTGGGCGTCGTGCGCGACGCCACAGGGTCGACGGCCATCGGGCTCATGCTGCTGTCGGAGTTCGCCCTGGTATGCCTGATGATCAACCTGCTGGTGCTCCAACGCGGCGCGTGGAAGCTTCTGGGAACGAGCCGCTGATTGCGGCGGGTCGAGTCGGTCTACCCGTGATGGGGTTGAACGATCTGCCGCACGACGTCAGCGTCTGAGACCGCTGCCGAGCGGTGAAGGGCACTGTGGAAGGTCAGCACGAGGACGCCGACGGCACCGACGATCGACGCGGCCTCCCAGAGTCCGAAGGGAGGCCCAGCCGGGAACAGCGGCGGGAACACCATCAGGTAGAGATCGAGCCATCGTCCCACCAGGACCACGGCGCAGGCCTTCACCAGCGTGTCGGCGTGCCGTTTCGTCCACCTCGGCAGTAGAACCAGGAACGGGATGACCCAGTTCACCAGGATGTTCACCACGAACAACGTGCCCCAGGCACCCTGCTGCCGGCGCACGAAGTAGGCGGCTTCTTCAGGGATGTTGGCGTACCAGACCAGCATGTACTGGCTGAACCAGATGTACATCCAGAAGGTCGAGAACGCGAAGAGCAGTTTCCCGAGGTCGTGCCGATGATCGGCCGCGAGGGCGCCGCGCAAGGCCCCGACGCGCTCCGCCCGGACGGCGAAGATGGCGATCGCCGCCAGGCCGCTGGCGAAGAGTCCCGAGAACGAGTAAATCCCGAACATCGTGCTCGCCCATCCAGGGTCGAGGCTCATGACCCAGTCGAAACTCGCCAGACTGAAGGTGATGGCGAAGACGATGATGAACGCGACAGACCATCGCATCAGGTGCCGCGCGCTCGCATCGTCGGCGGAGGCGTCGTAGCGGCGGGACGCTGACACGACCATTCGCGCCAGGATCATCCACGCGACGAGGTAGAAGGCCGCGCGGGCCAGGAAGAACGGCCTGGCCATCCAGGCTTCTTTGAACGCCATCGCCCCGACTCCATGTTCGCCGTGAGCGCCGGGGTACATCGACGGCCGGAACACCAGGACGGCCATCACGAGCGCAGCCGCATAGGGCAGGCATCCGGCCATGGCTTCCGGAACGCGGCTGAAGGCGCGGATCCAACTGGCGTTGGCAGGGCGCTGCAGGGCGACAACGAACACGCCGGCCAGGGCCACACCGGTCAGGCCGAAACCGGCCACGAGCAGGGATGGCCACGTCCGGTCCGGCGCGATAGCGATGCCGGCGGCGACAATGACCCACGCGGCGGCCGTGACCCAGCGCCACGGAAACGACGTGTGTTGCAGAAAGTCGGCAGGCGAACTGGCGTTCATCGTGCGGCCTCTCCTTCCGGTTGCGCCGCGTCGCGTTGCAGCGCCCGCACATGGAGAACGGCTCGCCATCGGTCGTCGGCCGATAGCTGTGAGGCGTAGGAAGCCATGTTGTTCTGGCCGTACGTCAGGATGTGGAAGATCTGGCCATCCTTGAGATCACGCGCATGCGGCGCAAGGAGCGATGGCGGCGCAGACACGCCCCGCAGCGTGACCGGACCGTCTCCCCGGCCCGTCGGACCATGACAGGTTCGGCAGAACGTGCCGTACACCTCAGCCCCCCGCCGGAGGGCGGCTTTATCGCCGAGGCCGAGCGGACTGGCCAACTCGACGCCCGCGCGAATGGCGTCGGCCGGCGTGCCCTCGAAACGCAGCGGCATCTGCCCTCGCGCAATGGTCCCCCGGGGTGGTGTGCGCAGGGTCATGCCGTCGCTGAAGTTGGGATTCGGCGAGAACGCATCAAACGCCACCGAATGCACCATGTCTGGGAATATCTCGAAGTTGCGTTGGGTCCGGTCGCTGTCCACGACCCAGGTGAGGACGAGCGATGCGACGAGGAACAGGCCCAGGGCAGCGTTCAGGACAGTCCGGCCCATCACGACACCACCTCTTCGACGCGCTCCTCGGTTCGGACCGCCCCGTGGCGTTCGAGCAGCGAGACCACCGCCGGCACGTCGAACGCCGCATCCGTCTGTTCGATCACGAGCACGAAGCGATTGTCGGTGACGAGCGGGTCCTGGTGGCGGGGACGTTTGCCCGGTCTCAGGCCGGCGACGATGAAGAAGGCGATGACCGTGCTGAGCCCGGCGAAGAGGACCATCACTTCGAAGGTGACCGGGATGAACGCCGGGAGCGAATTCCACGGCTTGCCGCCGACGTTGATCGGCCACGACACCGCGGTGGTCCAATACTCGAACCAGACCTTCGCGCCCGCGCCCAGCAACCCGAGCGCGAAACACACCCAGGGCAGCCGGGATGGCGACAGGCCCATGGCCTCGTCGAGCCCGTGCACGGCGTACGGCGTATAGACGTCGAGGAGCGCCAACTGATGCTGGCGCGCCGCCCGGGTGGCGCTCAGGATATCCGCCTCCCGCGCGAACACACCGACGAGAACACGGCGGTTCATTGGGCAGCCTCCGTGACCCTCCCCACCCCGACAGGGAGGGGGCCGACGGGATGCGCGGTGGGTGCTCCGTCACCGTGGCTGATGACGCCCTTCACCTCCGCGATGGCAATCACGGGAACCAGGCGGCAGAACAACAGGAAACAGGTGAAGAACAGGCCGAAGGCGCCGATCATCGTGGCCACCTCGATCGACGTGGGGGCGTAGCTGGCCCAGCTTGAGGGCAGGAAGTCTCGATGCAGCGACGTGACGATGATGACGAATCGCTCGAACCACATGCCGACATTCACCAGAATCGAGATGATGAAGAGCAGGACTATGCTCTGCCGGACCCGGCGAAACCACAGCAACTGCGGCACGAGCACGTTGCAGCTGACCATGATCCAATAGGCCCACGCGAAGGGGCCGAGCCCCCGGTTCACGAACGCGAACTGCTCGTACGGGTTGCCCGAGTACAACGCGATGAAGAACTCGGTTGCGTAGGCCAGCCCGACGATGCCGCTCGTGGTGATGACGAGTTTGGCCATGACGTCCAGGTGTCTGGCGGTGATGTAGTCCTGCAGCCCCATCGTCGTGCGGGCGACGATCATGAGCGTCAGGACCATGGCCATGCCCGAGAAGATCGCGCCCGCGACGAAGTACGGCGGGAAAATCGTGGCATGCCAGCCCGGGATGAGCGACGTCGCGAAATCCCAGCTGACAATTGTGTGCACGGAGATGACGAGCGGCGTCGCCAGACCGGCAAGCAGGAGGTAGACGGTCTCGTAGTGGAGCCAGGTGCGATAGGAGCCGTTCCACCCGAGCGCCAGGAACCCGAACAGGCGCCGCCGCCAGGGTTTCAGGCCTTCCCGGTCCCGGATGGTCGCCAGATCGGGAATGAGGCCCACGTACCAGAAGACGAGGGAAATGGTGAAGTACGTGCTGATCGCAAAGAAGTCCCAGACAAGAGGCGACCGAAAATTCACCCAGAGGGATCCCCGCGTGTTCGGATACGGTGCAACCCAGAGCGCCAGCCACGGTCGGCCCATATGGATGATGGGAAAGATGCCGGCGCACATCACGGCGAACAGGGTCATCGCTTCTGCGGCCCGGTTGACCGACGTTCGCCACCGCTGGCGCAGCAGGAACAAGACGGCCGAAATGAGCGTGCCCGCGTGGCCGATGCCGATCCAGAACACAAAGTTGGTGATGTCGAACGCCCAGCCGACGGTGCGGTTGAGTCCCCAGGTGCCGATGCCGGTGGCCACCTGGTAGCTCACGGCGGCCGCGCCAAGCGCCAGAGCCGCCAGCGCCAGCAGGAAACCCGCCCACCAGGACAGGCTGGGGCGGCGTTCCAGCGACCGGCAGATATCGGCCGTCACATCGCCGAGTGACTTGTTGCCGCCGATGAGCGGCGTGGTGGCATCGGTCATGTTCGGTTCCGGATCACTTTGAGGTAACCGACCGCGGGCTTCACGCCCAGTTCCTCCAACACCCGGAAGTGTCGTGCGCTGGCCCGGAGCTTCGAGACGCGGCTCGCGGGATCGTTGAGGTCCCCGAACACGATGGCTCCGGCAGGGCAGGCCTGCCCGCACGCCGTCTGGATGTCACCATCCGCAATGGCACGGCCCTGCTGGCGCGCGGCGATGCGTGCGCCTTCGATGCGCTGGACGCAGAGGCTGCACTTCTCCATGACACCCCGCGAGCGAACCGTGACGTCCGGGTTCAGCACCAGGTTCTGCAGCCGGTCGTCCCGCGGGTAGTCGAACCAGTTGAAACGACGCACCTTATACGGGCAGTTGTTGGCACAGTAGCGGGTACCGACGCAGCGGTTGTAGACCTGCTCGTTCAGGCCCTCTTCGCTGTGGACGGTGGCCAGCACCGGACACACGGTCTCGCACGGAGCGTGTTCGCAGTGCTGGCACAGCATGGGCTGGTGCACCACGTCCACGCCGCCGTCGGTGCGGTCCGCATAGTACCGGTCAATCCGGAGCCAGTGCATCTCTCGCTGCCGGAGCACCTCGTCGCGCCCGACCACCGGGATGTTGTTCTCCGCCTGGCAGGCGATGACACAGGCGCCGCACCCCGTGCAGGCAGCGAGGTCAATCGCGAGCCCCCAGTGATGACCCCGGAACGGATGATCGGCCGGCCACAGATTGGCGTGGTGTTCTTCTCCGTGCGTGGCGCTGCCGCCATGATCGGGCGTGTGCGCGTCCTGCAGCGTCGCCTCCTGCACGATGAGCCTCGGCCCGGCACCGGCTGGCGCCAGATGCGCTGGCACTGACAGGCTGTGATGGGTCTGCACGCAGGCGAGGGGGCGGATGCCGTCCGTCTTATGCACTCTCACCGGCCGGCCTGTCCGGTGGATCGTGCCCGTCTGCATCATCAGCAGAGGCGCGGCGTTGACGCCGACCAAGCCGTTGGGACCGACTCCTGATCGGGCTTCGATCCAGCGCGGACCTGCGGTCGCGAAACGATCCGTCCCCAGGCGCCCGTAGCCCAGCGCAATCGCCACCACGTCGGGATGCTGCCCCGGCTGCACGAGGGTCGGCAGGACCAGCGGCGTCGCGCCGGCTGCCGCGCCGTCCGCTTCGATCCGCACGAGATCGCCGGTTGCGAGTCCCATCCGGGCGGCCGCCGCCGGTGCGAGACAGGCGTAGTTGTCCCACGTCACCTTGCTGATGGGGTCAGGCAGTTCCTGGAGCCACGGGTTGTGCGCATGGCTGCCGTCCAGCATCGTGACCTTCGGGTACAGCACCAGCGACAGCATGCCGGCGGTCCGTGGGGCAGCCGCGGCGAGCGGGGCAACGGCCGCGACGCTGAATGGCCGCAGGGCCGGTTTCGATGCGCCCACCCGCACGAAGCCATCGTGGACCGCACGATCCCACACGTCATCGAAGGACAAAGCGGCAGGCAGCCGTGGCAGGATCGCCGTCTGCCAGCAGCGTCGCATGAGATCGCGGGCCGGAACCGGATCTCCGAGCCACGCGGTCAGACTCTCCATCAACGCCCGGGTGCGGTGAATGGGCTCGATGACCGGCTGGGACACGGCCACCAGCCCGGCCACGGGCTCGGCGTCGTCCCACGACTCGAGGTAGTGCGGGACCGGACAAACCGCGTGAGCCAGTCGGGCGGTTTCGTCCAGGTGAGTCGCGAAGCTGATGACAAGCGGGGCCCGGCCGAGACGCTCGGCCGCGCGCAACTCGGCCGGCAGGTCGTACGCCGGATTGACGCCGGCCACGAGCAGCGCGGCAACCCGGCCGGCCCCGCAGTCGTCGAGGAGTGCGGCGATCGCCCGGTCGTCCCCTTCTCGCTGGAGCGACGGTTCCTCGACCGAGAGCGTCGTGCCGTAGCTGCCGATCAGGTGGTTCACGAAGCAGGCCACGACCTGGACATCGACCTGCTGGCTGCCGCACAGCACCAGGCTTCGCTCCCTGTTGCGCCACAAGGCGTCGGCCAGTTCGTCGAGCGTGCGCTCGTCCACGAACGCCGGGCCAGCCGGCACGTCGAATGCCACCCCCGCCTTGCGCGCCACCCTGACAGCGATGGCGGCGAGGATCGCGCCAACGCCCTCAGGCGGGACGGCGAAGCGGGTGTCGGCCTTGGCGCCGGTGACGGACAGGCCTGATTCGATCTGCACGTGGCGGAGACACTCGTGCGGCGGCCCATCCACGTTGCGGGCCCGCCGGTACGCACCGGTGTACTCGACGGGAGAGAGCCACGTGCCAAGGAAGTCGGCCTCGAAAGCCACCACCAGCCGGGCACGTTCGAGGTGGACGTGCGGCAGCAGGCGCACGCCGAGCGTGCGCTCGTGCGCATCGAGCATGGCTGAGGCAGATAGGGCGTCGTAGCTGACGCGGCGCCCGTCGGCGAAGCTGCCGAGAAAACGCTCGAACACCCAACGGGCCGTCGGGCCGTTCATGGTTCCGGTCAGCAACCGGACGGCGCCGCCCCGCCGGCGAATGGCTTCCAGTTTTCCGCTGATGTCGCGATCAACATCCTCCCAGGTGGCCGGCTTGCCCGACAGGAGCGGCCGTGCGAGGCGCTGCCCATCGTAGAGCCCCAGAATGGAGGCCTGCCCCACGGCACACGTGCCGCCGCCAGACAGGGGATGATCGGGGTTGCCCTCGACCTTGATTGGCCGCCCGTCACGGTTCTTGACGAGCAGGCCGCAGCCGGCGTCGCACCCGTGACACGTGGACGCGTAGTGCAGCGCCACGCCCGGTGTCACAGTCTCCGGTTTCACCAGGTACGGAATCGCCTTCTCCACGGGCGCGCGCGCGCAACTGCTGATGGCGGCGCCAGCCAGCCCGAAACCAGCTGCCTTGAGGAAGTCGCGCCGGTCGGTCTTGGAGTAGTCGTCGGTCATCGTCGCGGTTCCGGACTCAGTAGTGGCACGTTACGCAGTCGATCGACGCGTACACCCTGCGGCCGGACACGCCGGCCTGATTCACCTGGCGATGGCAGTTCACGCACCATCCCATGGCCAGTGTCTCGACCTGGCGGACCCGCTCCATGGTTTCGATCAGGCCGTGACACTGCTGGCAGGTCACGCCGGACGTGACGTGGGCGCGGTGATCGAAATACACGAAGTCCGGAATCGAATGGACGCGCACCCACTCCAGAGGAGCTGCCGTTCTGACCGGCTTCAGGGCCTCGTCCATGCCGAGTGCGTCGTACAGTTTCCGGAGTTCGGGCGAGACGATGCGCCGCGGAGGACGGCCCTCCTGCTTCGCCGCTCCCTCCTCCATCCGCACCACGGCGAGCGGCGCCGTCACGGAGCGGTGGCAATTCATGCAGAGGTTGACTGGCGGGATGCCAGCGTGCCGGCTCGACTCTGCCCCGAAATGACAGTAGAGGCACGGGATCTGCAACTCGCCTGCGTGCAGGCGGTGCGAGTACGCCAGGGGCTGCGTCGGCTCGAATCCCTGCTGATTGCCCGGCAGACGCCAGGCGGCGACCTGCGGAATCAGAATCAGGAGGCTGAACGCCAACCCGATGAGCAGCACGATGGTCGTGATCCATGAACGCAGCACGTCAGTTCACCGGCGTGGGCCGCCTCCCGTACCAACGCGCGACCTGCGGCCGCCGCCAGAGATACGGGTTGGGCATCACAAGGACATGAACCATCCTGCTGAACGGAAAGAAGCCGATGAGCAGGAACGCATTGACGATGTGCAGTTGCACGAGCGCGGGCAACGCCGTGACGGTGGCGATGTCCGGCTTCAGCCACAGGAGCGACCACAGATACGGAGCCATGGCCGCGGCGAACCAGGACGTGCCCCAGGGGTACTGCACCGCCACGAGGACGCCTCCCACGATCTGGACGAGCAGCAGGCCGAGCACGACCCAGTCCGGCATCGACGTGACGATCTTGACCTTCGCGTCACTCACGCGCCTGACCACGATCGCCACCAGGCCGACCACCGACAAGAGCCCGAACACGAGCGCACTGACTTCGAGGACGTAGAGCCGCAGCGGGTGGCTGTTCCAGGCGAGGATCTGGCGCGGGATAAAGAACGCCACAACGTGGCCCGTCAGCACCACGATGATGCCGTAATGAAACGGCACCAGCGCCCAGAAGTGCCGCCGGTTCTCGAGGAACTGCGACGACTGGGACGAGTAGGTGAAAGGCCGCGTCCGGTACCGCTGGATGGACACCAGGAAGAACGTGAACAGGGCCACATACGGCAGTACGACGAAGAGGGCCGTGTTCAGATACGTGAAGATCGGCGTCATGCGCACACCCCCGCCGGATCCTCCCGGACGATGCCGTCGAGCAGGATCTGAATGCTGGCCAGCAGACCGTTGAACGGGCTGTCACCGCCGTCGAGGGCGCGCCGCATCTTGTCGATGGCCGGCGCCACGGCGTCGGTGATCAGAGCGCGGGCACGGCTCGCATCAAGGCGCGCGACTAGTGCCAGCAGATGAGCGAGGTGATCCGGCAACTCGGTCGATTCGGGAATCCCGCACTCGCGCAGGTCCTGGCGGATCCTGATGAGGAATGCGCCGCGTTCGTAGTTCTCGCCGTAGAGATGCCATCCGGCTTCTAGGGCGCACGCCGGATTGAAGTCGAACGTCTGGATGAACTGTTCCTGCAGGAGCGAGGTCGATGCCGGCTCGACCCATTCCGCAAACGTGGCCAGCGGCTCAGCGGCTGCCGAATCAGCGGAGCCGACGGCGGCCAACCCGGCGGCCACGCGCCGGCCGTAGGCGTCGTCGGGGTACGCCACCAGCGCCGCCAGGGCGGCACAGGCCGACTGCTGTGGTGCCGTCATCAGTATTCCCTCCTGGGACCGTTGATGAAGCCGAACCCCGTCTCCTTCTTGTGATCCAGCGGGTCTTCCATCATCTCAATGGCTTCTTCGCGGTGCGACGGCGGAATCACGAATCGGTCGTCGAACGTGCAGAGTGACGTCAGTCTGTAAATGGCCTCGGCTTCGGCCGTCGTGCAGTCCGCTTCCCGCAGCATCCGCTCGGCCACCGCCATGTCCACGTCCCCCACGGTCACCGCCCGCCGGTACCAGCGCACGGCTTTCTGCTTGCGCAGGGCGTAGCGGACCTTGCCTTCGTAGCCGGCGCCGAACATGTTGGCCAGGAACTTCATCGGAACCCGCGAGTTCTCGATGTCGTGGAAGAGATCGTCGGAATCGTGCGCCACCGCGCCGTTCTCGCGATGTGCCATGACGGGTGACATGGGCGGCACGTAGAAGAGCATCGGCAACGTCCGGAACTCGATGTGCGGCGGAAGGGCGATCTTCCATTCCTTCACGAACCGGTAGACCGGCGACTTCTGCGCCGCCGTGATCATGGAGTCATGGATGCCGTTGCGTCGGGCCGCGTCCACAACCGCAGGGTCGTGCGGATCCAGGATCAGCGACCGATGCGCGTCGATGAGTTCTTCATCCGGCGCCTGCGCGATCTGTTCGATGCGGTCGGCGTCGTACAACAACACGCCCAGGTACCGGATGCGCCCGACGCACGAGTGGAAACAGGCGGGCGCCTGGCCGGTTTCGAGCCGCGGGTAACACAGGATGCACTTCTCCGACTTCCCGGTGGACCAGTTGTAGAACGTCTTCTTGTACGGACAGGCGGCGACGCAGGCGCGCCAGGCCCGGCACCGGCCCTGATCGAGCAGGACGATGCCGTCTTCGCCCCGTTTGTAGAGGGCTCCGGACGGGCACGCAGCCACACAGGCCGGGTTCAGACAGTGGTTGCAGATACGCGGGAAGTAGAAGAAGACAAGGCGCTCGATGGCCGAGAGTTGCTGTCGCTGATCCGGCGTGAGCCCCTCCAGATTGGGATCGTGTTCGGCATAGAGCGGCGAGCCACCGAGGTCGTCATCCCAGTTGGGCCCCGCTTCGATGGACATCTGTTTCCCGGTGACGAGGGAAATCGGCACGGCCGTCGGCTGGTCCGGGCCCTCGGGCGCGTTGAACAGGTGCTGGTAGTCGTAGGTCCACGGCTCGTAGTAGTCGTCCATCGTCGGCATGGACGGGTTGTGGAAGATGTTGGCCACCAGGCGGGCCTTGCCGGTCGACTTCAGGCGAAGCTGGCCGTCTTCAGCCTCCCAGCCGCCCCGGTACTTCTTCTGGTCTTCCCACTGGGTGGGGTAGCCGGTGCCCGGTTTGGTTTCGACGTTGTTCCACCACATGTACTCCGTGCCCTTGCGATCGGTCCAGATGTTCTTGCACGCGATGCTGCACGTGTGGCACCCGATGCACTTGTCCAGGTGGAACACCATCGAGATCTGGGATCGGACGTTCACGAGTCGCTCCCTTCCGTTACCACTTGAGATCGGGCAGTCGCCGCACCAGGACGTGGGTGTCGCGGTTGCTTCCCACAGGGCCCCAGTAGTTGAAATGGAACGTGAACTGCCCGTACCCCCCGACCATCAGGTTCGGCTTGAGGCGCGTGCGCGTCAGGCTGTTGTGGCCCCCCGCCCTCCGATACCCCCGGAGAGGTGACCGCGGAACCGAATACGTGCGTTCGGGTGAGTGGTACTGGATGCAAATGCCGCGGGGGATGCGGGCGCTCACCGCCGCGCGGGTGACGACGACGCCGTGGTCGTTGTAGATCTCGACCCAGTCGTTGTCGACGAGATTCAGGTCCGCCGCGTCCCGGTCATTGATCCAGAACGGTTCGACGCCGCGCGACAACGTTGTCATGCGGTGGTTGTCGCCGTAGGTGGAGTGAATGTGCCACTTGCCGTGAGGCGTCAGGTAGTTGAGCATCAGGCTCGGCCCGGCCTCGATCGTGAACCGCAGGTCCGCATAGTGAACGGGCAGGGGTTTCGGCTTGTAGGTCGGCACGTGTTCGCCGAACTCGATGTATCCCGGGTGGTCGAGGTAGAAGTGCTGCCGCCCGGTGAGTGTGCGCCACGGCACGAGCCGTTCGACGTTGTAGGTGAACGGCGAATAGGCGCGCCCGTTCTCGATGAGACCCGACCACATCGGGCTGTTCACGAACCGCACGGGGCGGGCCTGCAGGTCCTTGTAGCTGGTGCGGACGCTGCGGCTCTTCTCGGCCAGATCGGCCAGCGGCAGCCCGACCCGCTGTTCCAGTTCGCGGTACGATCGCCAGGCCAGTTCCCCGTTCGTGACCGTCGCGAAGCGCAGGATGATGTCGCACACCTCCTCGTCTTCGCGCAACGACGGGTAACGCCGGCCGTCCCACTCGACCGTCGGCAGGATCACGAGCGCTTCGTCGTACACATCGGCCGCGTCGTAGTGCGTGCCGTGGGCGCCCAGGCCGCCGGACCGCACCAGCGGCCCGAAGGAGATGTACTGGTTGTACACGTTGCGGTAGTCGCGGGTGACGACGCGCAACGAGGGCATCGAGCGGCCCGGGACCGCCTCGACTTCCCCCGTGCGCCAATCGCGGATGGCCGGCTGCGCGATCTCGGCTGCCGAATCGTGGGCCAGCGGGCTCGCCACCAGGTCACGCACCGGCTCACGGAAGTGGCGCTCCGACAACGCGGATACGCGTTTGGCGAGTTCCTCGAAAATCTTCCAGTCGCTCTTGGATTCCCAGCAGGGTGGCACCGCCGCCGACAGCGGATGGATGAAGCTGTGCATGTCGGTGGAATTCAAGTCCGCCTTCTCGTACCACGTCGCGGCGGGCAGGATGATGTCCGAGTACAGCGCGGACGTATCCATCCTGAAGTTCAGGTCGACGACGAGATCCATCTTGCCGACAGGCGCGTGTTCGTGCCACGCGACTTCCTTCACCGTGTCCTGGGCGAGGTCCTCGGCGATCGTATTTGAATGCGTGCCCAGGTAGTGCTTCAGGAAGTACTCGTGACCTTTGGCGCTGGCCATCAGCGCGTTGCCCCGCCAGATGAACCAGACGCGCGGCCAGTTCTCCGGAGCGTCGGGATCTTCCACGGCAAACGCCAGCGAGCCGGACTTCAGCTGGTCGACCGTGTGCGCCACGATGGCTTCAGGTGTCGTCGCCCCGGCGGCTTCGGCCTCCTTCACCACGTCGAGCGGACTGCGGTTGAACTGGGGGAAGAAGGGCAGCCATCCGTTGCGGACCGCCTGCACCTGGATATCCATGGCGTGATTGCCCGCGAGGCGACCCGTCGCCTGTGCGGCCGGCACGGTGTGGTAATCGGTGAACGCCTTCTCGTAGCGCCATTGATCCGTATGCACGTAGTGCCAGCTGGGCGCATTCTGCAGGCGCGAGGCCGGAAACCAGTCGCGCCCAAAGGCGATGGCCGACCACGGTTCACCCGGCGCGAGTTTCTCCTGACCGACGTAGTGCGCCAACCCTCCGCCGTTGACCCCGACGCAGCCGCAGAACATCAGTGCGTGGATGGCGGCGCGGTACATGAGGTTGCCGTGGTACCAGTGGTTGATGCCCGCGCCGATGATGACCGTGCACTTGCCGTTGGTGAGGCGGGCCGTTTGGCCCCACTCGCGCGCGAACCGGATGACGAGGTCGCGCCCCATGCCCGTGTACTTCTCGGACCACGCCGGGGTGTACGGCACGTCGTCGTCGTAGCCCGAAGGGTAGTCGCCCTCCAGGCCTCGCGGCACGCCGTACTGGGCCATCAGGACGTCGTAGATCGTGGCGACGACGACCGTCTCGCCGCCGGCGGTGGCCAGCCGCCGGATCGGCACGTGACGCACGACCGACCCGCCGGCGCCGAAGTCGTCGAACTCGACAGGCACGGTGTCGACGGCATCGCCAAGGAACGTCAGGACCGGGTCGATGTCGGAGCCATCCAACCCATCCTTGAGCACCAGATTCCACTTGCCCGGTTCGGCCGCCCAGCGGAACCCCGAGCTGCCCATGGGCATCTTCGGGCCCCCGGTACCCGCATCCCACATGAGGAACTTCCATTCGCCGTGCTCGATGGACTGATACGGTGCCATCCGTCCGGCGCGGAGCAACTGGCCCGCGCGATAGCGGTCCTCAGCCGGTTGCAGTTCGACGAGCAGCGGCGCATCCGTAAACCGTTTGCAGTAGTCCACGAAGTACGGGATCTGCTGGTCGTGGTGGAATTCTTTCAGCAGGACGTGGTTGACGGCCATCCACCAGGCGCCGTCCTGGCCGGCGTTGATCGACACCCACTCGTCGGCGTACTTGGCGACCTGGCTGAAGTCCGGCGAGAACACCCACATCTTCGACCCGTTGTGCCTGGCTTCCGCGGCGAAGTGGCAGTCGGGCGTGCGCGTCATGTTCAGGTTCGAGCCGACGACGGCCAGCAGTTTCGCGTTGTACCAGTCCGCGGACTCGTGGACGTCTGTCTGTTCGCCCCAGGTTTCCGGCGATGCCGGCGGCAGGTCGCAGTACCAGTCGTAGAAGGAGAGCGACACGCCGCCGATCAACTGCAGGAACCGGGCGCCCGCCGCGTAGCTGATCATGGACATGGCCGGGATCGGCGAGAATCCCGCAATACGGTCGGGTCCGTGCGTCTTGATCGTGTGGATGACGGATGCCGAGATGATGTCGAGCGCGGTGTCCCAGTCGAGGCGGCGGAGCCCGCCTTTGCCGCGCGCCTGCTGCCAGCGCGCCCGCGACTCCGGGTTCTCGACCAGCAGCCGCCAGGCTTCCACCGGGTCTTCGGACTGGCCCCGCGCCTCTTTCCACAGATCCAGCAGGGCTCCCCGGATGTACGGATACTTCACTCGCAGCGGGCTGTAGAGATACCAGGAATACGAGATACCGCGCTGGCACCCGCGGGGCTCGTACGGCGGCAACCCGGCTTCGAGGGAGGGATAGTCGAGCCCCTGCATCTCCCACGTGACAATGCCGTCCTTGACATAGATCTGCCAGGTGCAGCTACCGGTGCAGTTGACGCCGTGGGTGCTCCTCACGATCTTGTCGTGCTGCCAGCGGTTCCGATAGAACTCCTCCCACTGCCGCAGGTCCGGGGCCACTTCGTCCTTGATCCATGCGGCCGCGTCTTTGGGCTTCACTGTTGGCCTCCCGGCTCCCGACCGTGAACGAGTGAGCGGCGTACGCCGCGAAACCGCCACTTCCACGCGGCGTCAAACAGCACCAGGCCCACCACCGTTCCACCCAGGCCCAGCAGGAGGAAATTGAGCAGTGCCACCGGACTGGCCGGCACGCCACCCTTGGCCGTCCCTTCCAGGAACGCCACGACGGCCAGGATTTCTTCGGGTTGAAGCGGCGCCTTTCCGTAGACGCTTTGCATCGTCGGCGTCGCTGGGGCGGAGAGCCACGCGGTCAGCCCCTTGGTTCCCTGCAGGCGTTCGACGGCCAGCGTCAGGTCGGGTCCCAGCCGCCCGCCCTGCAGACCGCCGAGGGTGCCGACGGTGTGGCAGGATACACAGGCAGGCCCGCGACTCGACTGTGACAGGGCCCCGACGAAGAGGTTCCGGCCGACGACGATGTCGTTGGCCGTCAGCGGCCTGAGCAGCACCGCTCCCGCAAACTGCGACGGCGACCGCTTTGATTCCGCCACGATCAGGTCGATGAGGTTCTCGGCAACGGCAGGCGTCATGCCGGCAATCGTCGGCATGACAACGCCACGGGCTTCCTGAACCAGTTGCGCGGCGTACGGATCACCACTGTCGATCACGGCGCGGGCATCCTGGATAAACCGCACCAGCCAGGCGCGGTCGCGCCGGGCCGTCACGTCCTTGAGGTCGGGGCCTGTCAGCCGGCCGCCGCCGATGGTGTGGCAACTGCTGCAGTTTTGGCGGAACGTGACGGCAGGGTCCTGCGCCAGGGCTACGCCGGGCGGCATCGTCATGAACAGGATTGCCAGACCGAGTCGAGCGTGCCAGCGAAGCATCAGACGCCACCCTCCATGAACGCCGGCCGAACACTCGACTGCCAGCGGTGGGCAACCTGAACGGCGTCGGCCGCCGCTCTCTGCTCATTGGACTGCGATTGTGATGAGCCTACTCTACACCTATGGCCGTGCGCGTATGACGGGCGTCATACGGCAAGAAGATCGGTGAATCCGGACATGCAAGCAGTTGGCCGTCGGCAACACGGAACCTGCCCCTGCGTTACCGCCGCCTGACGGCGTGGGCTTCCATCTCGATCGCCCGCGGGAAGAGCACGTTGTTCTCGAGGTGGATGTGTTCGTGTAACTCGCGTTCGACACGCTCGAGGCCGTTGTAGTACCCGCGGTAAGTCGGACAGGCGTCCTCCGGGACCGCATAGGCGGAGGTGATCCCCCGCAGACGGGCGAGCGCCGTCCCGGCGTTGTCGTGCTCCCGTTCCATGACGCCGATGGGGCTCGCGATATGGCCCAGCATGGGATGCGTCGATCCCGTCCCCGCCTCGAGTTGTTCGATGAATGGGAACAGGATGTGTTCCTCCTTCATCATGTGGGCATCGAGCTCCGCCCGCAGACTGGCGAAGATGGACAGCACCTCTCGCGTCTCGGGATGCCGAGCGCTGTGGGCGTCGACGACCTTCGCCCCCAGGGACGCCAGCAGCGGAAGATCCTCGCGCAGCTTGGCGTGGTACCGGTCGAGAATGTGGGCGATCAGGTCGGACAGCGGCGCTTCCGCCCAGGATGCGGTGTCTCTGCTTGCATCAGCCGAACGAAGCACCTCGTCAAGCTGCGCAGCGACGCCAGTCCAGTCCAGCCCCGCTTGCGCCACGACCTGCCCGATGGGGCGTTTCCCCCCGCAGCAGTAGTCGAGGCCCAGCCGCTCGAAGACGGCGATCGTCCGTGGGTGGCGTGTGGCAAGCTCTCCAATGATGGTATCGGCAGACACCGGTCCGGCGTGCGAGTCCATAGTCGTCCTCCCTGGGTGGTAGGATGCCAGCGTGACTCCGTTTCCGTTCTGCCGGTATGACTGGCGTCATATCTCGGCCCGCTCTCGTCACGTAGTCTCAGACTTGGAGGCGTGCCATGCCCATCACGATCGGCCACGCGGCCAGTCACGGTTTTGACCAGCCCATCGGGCTGTTGAGCGACTGCCATCGACGCGTCGAACTCTTTCTCGGCGCCATGCAGAGCGTTGCCGGGGCCGAACAGGGCCGGGAGCTCGCGCCGGCTTCGCGGGGTGCGCTCGAACAGGCGTCTCGATACTTCACGCTGGCCGGTCCCCGCCACACCGCCGACGAAGAACAGAGCCTCTTTCCCCGGCTGCGCCTGCTGGGCGATCCGCGCGTCACGGCGTGCCTGTCAACGATGGAGGCACTCGAAGCAGACCATCGGCAGGCCGAGACGTGGCATGCCGTCGTCCACTCACTCGTGCAGACGTGGCTGACGGCAGGAACGCTGTCGGCGGACGACACCGCTGTGCTCGTGGCCAGCCTCGCGTCACTACGCACGTTGTACACCCGCCACATCGCGATCGAAGACCACGACCTCTTCCCGATTGCCGGGGAGGTTCTGTCGCCCGACGATCTCGAGAGCATCGGCCGCGAGATGGCCGATCGTCGGGGCGTGCCGTTCAGGCCGCCCGGCTTCCAGGGCCCCACGCCCGCGTAGTCGGGCGCACGACACAAGAAGCGCGGGTCGATGCTAGTCGCGGTCGACGGCGACCGCCGGCAGGTCTGCATGCCGGTAGCCGAGTCGGGCGTGAACACGGTGACGCCCGGCGCGCGTCCGCGAGGGATTCTCGAGGTCTCGGGCTCCTCAGTCGGGCCTCGCCGCGTCCAGGACACGGAGCAGGGACGTCGCCAGCCGCCGGACCGCATAGCCTTCGAAGTCGTCGACTGGGTCGATGTCCCTCTCGAAGACCTCGAGCACGCTGCGCAGGAAAACTCTCGCGGCCGCATCCGTCCGCTCTGGAGGAGTCTCTTCAAGCAGGAAGGCACACGTGACCAGGTGCTGCCACCGATCGGTGCGCTCGCGAGACGCCGGCCATGGGCGCTGGGCAGGCTGGGCCATCAGAGTTGGGCGTCGCCCGCGGCTTCGGGCTGGTACAGGATCTCGGAGAGATCGAAGGACCGCACCCGCCCGTCGGGCAGGGGCCACTTGATCGTCTGCCCCACGGTGAGCCCGAGGAGCGCACAACCGACCGGGGCGAGCACGGACAGGCGGCCCGCCTCCGGGTCAGCGTTGGCCGGGTACACCAGCGTGACGGTGCGGGACTCCCCCATGTCGCGATCGATGTAGCGCACGCGCGAGTTCATCGTGACAACATTCGGGGGCATTTCGGACGGGGGCACGACCATCGCCCTGGCCAGTTCCTTGTCGAGCGTCTCGACGGCACACTGGTCCTCGTCGACGGAATGCTCCTCGAGCACTCTAAGCAGGCGCTCGAAGTCCGCGCGCGTAACGACGATGTCGGGGCGTTGCATGGCACCTCTCT
>CAYNDV010000084.1:0-19512 GCA_964396055.1 uncultured Vicinamibacterales bacterium
GGGGGCGGCGATCCGGGGTCGTTGCATGATCGCGTGTCACAGAAACACCCGATTCTGCGCGGTCTGATTTGATCTGGCGGGAATGCGCGAGGGCTTAGGAGGCGGCTGCTCTATCCGCTGAGCTACACGCGCCCTGGCAAAAGATCATTATACCGGTTGGCGGGCAAAACACGACGGGCCGGCCCGGCGCCCGCGGCGCCGACCGGCCCCCAAACAGCGTCCCGACCCCCGGCGCCCGGCCTACTTGGCCGTGATGATGAAGTGCGCCCGGCGGTTGCGCGCCCAGCAGGCCTCGGTGGCCTCGCCGCAGAACGCCTGCGACGGCCCCCGCGACACCATGTCAATCCGCGACGCCGGGATACCGAGCGACAGCAGGTACTCGCGCGCGGCGTTGGCCCGCCGCTGGCCCAGTTCCACGTTGTACTCCTGCGTGCCGCGCGGGTCCGCGTACCCCTCCACCCGCACGGTCGTGCTGGCCCAGCGCTGCAGCCACGCCGCGTTGCGCTGCAGCACCTCTTCGCCGTCGGCCCGCACATCGTCCTTGTCGAAGTCGAAGAAGACGTCGCCGAGCGGGTGCTGCGCGTTGAGCTCGTCGAGGCTCATCCGGGCGAACAACTCCTCTTCGGTCGGCGCGCCAGGCGCCGCCGGCGGCGGCACCGGCGCCGGCATCGCCACGGGGACGGGCTCGGGCGCCTTCGGCTCTTCCCACGGAATCGTGGGCGGACGGCGGTCACCGTTGACGACGATGCGCCACAAGCGCGTGCCCCGGTCCTTCAGGGTCGCCGGATAGTAGTACCAGGCCTCGCCGTCGGCCATCCCCCGCAGGACGCGGATGTCGATGGTGCCGAAGTGCACGACGCCCGCCTCGGTCTCGGTGACCTTGACGTCGTAGCGGGCCCAGTCCACCTGGGTCAGCCCGACGAACTTGATGACCTCGATCTGGTCCACGTCGGACAGGGGCACCTTGAAGGCGCCGGCCGGCCCGTGCAGCCAGAGGTAGTGCACCCCGCCGTAGTCCCAGACCGTCTCGTTGACGCGGAAGTCCTCCACGACCACCGACGTCTCGGGCTGGGTCCGGTCCGGATACACGTAGGCTCTGAAGCGCTTCGCGTCGGCCGACGCGGGCGCCCACCAGAGACCCGCCACGACCACCGCGAGCAGCGCCAGGACGACGACGACGACAGGTGC
Source organism: uncultured Vicinamibacterales bacterium (assembly GCA_964396055.1). Classification (GTDB taxonomy): domain Bacteria; phylum Acidobacteriota; class Vicinamibacteria; order Vicinamibacterales; family JAKQTR01; genus CAYJPV01. The sequence goes on from CAYNDV010000084.1 coordinate 1,189, forward strand.
TTGCTTTCTCATCACGTCGTCGTTATCGGACCGACCCCGCCGGAACTAAAGGGCCTGCGCTGGATTGCTCAGTAATGCAGCACGCTGAACACCTGCTCGCCGGCCAGCTTCGACCGGCCCTGCAGGAAGTCCAGCTCGATCAGGAACGCCAGGCCGTGCAGGCGCCCGCCCAGCCGCTTCACCAGCGACACCGCCGCCGCGGCCGTCCCGCCCGTCGCCAGCACGTCGTCCACGATGAGCACCCGCTGGCCCGCCGTGATGGCGTCCTCGTGCAGCTCGATGGCGTCCGATCCGTACTCCAGGTTGAACGACTCGCGGACGGCCTTCGCCGGCAGCTTGCCCGGCTTGCGGATCGGGCAGAAGCCGGCGCCCAGGCGGTCGGCCACCGGGCCGCCGAGGATGAACCCGCGGCTCTCGATCCCGACGACAACGTCGATACCGGCGCCCATGAAGGGCACCGCCAGCTGGTCGATGGCCGCCTTGAATCCCTCGCCTTCGCGCAGGAGCGTGGTGATGTCGTAGAACAGGATGCCCGGCTTCGGGAAGTCCGGCACGTGGCGGATCTTCAGCTTGAGGAACTCGGGACCGTGCAGCGGCGTGCTGGACTGTGCCATGGTGTGCTCACCCTCGGATGGAGAACTCGTGATACAGGCCCGTCGGGGGCCCCTCGTCGCGGTCCACGGCGTGCACGCGCGCGCCGGCGGGGCCGTTGTTGATCGCGATCTCGAACCGGTCAAGGGCTTCGCGTTCGCCTTCCGCCACCGCCTCCACCGCCCCGTCGGGCAGGTTCCGGACGTACCCGGTCAGCCCCTCCCGCTTCGCGGCCGCGTAGGTGAAATAGCGGAAGCCGACGCCCTGGACTCGCCCCATGACGCGGAATGTGCGGGACTGGCGCATCGTCTGTGGCCTCGCAACCAACCCCGGGATTATATTGAAGAGATATGCCCCAGTCATCCGCGCCGTCCGTCACCCTCACCCTCGGGGTTCCCGGATTCACGTACGCCGATCTTCACGATCCCCTCCGCCTTCGTGACCTGCACGACACGTTCCTCGCCGAGGTGGCCCGCGCCGACGCGCCGCTTGCCCGGGCCTGGGACGAATTCCGGGCGCAGCCGGACGTCCCTCGTCCGGCCACCGACGTGTCGATGCTCTACGTGCGGATGGCGCCTCATGTGAGCCGGTTCGTGGCGCGGTTGTTCGGGGTGGAGGCCGAGGCCGGGGCGATGGCCTCCGCCACGCGGGCCCACGATGCCCTGTTCCGGTTCAAGGTGGACTTCGTGCGCCGGCGGGTCGTCCCGCTGCTCAAGGGCGGCGCGCCGCCCGCGCCGCAGCCGGGCGATGACGAGGCCGTGCGCGCCATGGTGACGGCCCAGTTCCCGAGCGACGAAGAGATGGCCGTCGCCCGCGTCGGCTGCCAGCTGCTCGATCGCGAAGTCGCCGCCGGCAAGTCCGGCGACGAACGGGAGCAGGCGGCCGTCGCCGCATCGATCGAGGCCCTGAAGCGCTGGTGCGCGGCGCGCCTGCGCGGCGAAGCCTATCGGGACTGGGTGGCCTTCCGGCTGGCCGGCAATGTCGATCACTTCGCCCTGGTACACGTCGAGCATCCCGACCCGCAGCGGCCCACCGTGCTCGAGGGCCCGGCTGCCCATCTGCGCCGGCGCGACGGGTTCGGGCTCACCGACCAGCGGATGACGGCGCGCGAGGTGCTCGGCGAGATCCACTACTGCGTGCTGTGCCACGAGCGCGACAAGGACTCGTGCAGCAAGGGTCTCCTGGACAAGGCGGGCGCCACGGTCTCGAACCCGCTGGGCATCGAACTGGAGGGCTGCCCGCTCGACGAGAAGATCAGCGAGATGCACCAGTCGCGCAAGCACGGCGACGCCATCGGCGCCCTCGCGCTGGTCACCGTGGACAATCCCATGTGCCCCGGCACCGGCCACCGCATCTGCAACGACTGCATGAAGGCCTGCATCTTCCAGAAGCAGGAGCCCGTCAACATCCCGCAGATCGAGTCGGGCGTGCTCACCGACGTCCTGCGCCTGCCGTGGGGCGTGGAGATCTACGGGCTGCTGACGCGGTGGAACCCGCTCAACGTGCGGCGGCCGTACGCCCTGCCCTACAACGGACGCAAGGTGCTCGTCGTCGGCCTGGGCCCGGCCGGCTACACGCTGGCCCACTACCTCGTGAACGAGGGCTTCGGCGTCGTGGGCGTGGACGGCTTGAAGATCGAGCCGCTGCCCGAGGCCCTTACGGGAACGGCCACCAACCCGCCGGCGCCGGTCCGCGACTGGGCCGAGATCTACAGCCCGCTCGACGAACGGCCGCTCGAAGGCTTCGGCGGCGTCTCCGAGTACGGCATCACGGTGCGCTGGGACAAGAACTTCCTCACGCTGCTGCACCTCACGCTGGCCCGCCGGCAGTCATTGCGGATGTACGGCGGCATCCGGTTCGGCGGCACCCTCTCGCTCGACGAGGCCTGGGCGTACGGGTTCGACCACGTGGCCATCGCCGCAGGAGCGGGCAAGCCGACCATCGTGGACATGAAGAACAACCTGCTGCGCGGCATCCGGCAGGCCAGCGACTTCCTGATGGCGCTGCAGCTCACGGGGGCCTTCAAGCGGCAGGCGTTTGCCAACCTCCAGGTGCGGATGCCGTGCGTCGTCATCGGCGGCGGCCTGACGGCCATCGATACGGCGACCGAGGTGATGGCCTTCTACCCGCTGCAGGTCGAGAAGATCGTGGACCGCTACGACGCGCTGTGCGCGGGATCGGGCCAGGCCGCTGTTCGGAGCGTGTTCGACGCCGAAGAACTGACGCGGCTCGACGAGTTCCTGGCCCACGGCCGCGCCGTGCGCGCCGAGCGGGCCCGGGCCGCCGCGGCCGGCGAGGCGCCGGACTTTGTGCCGCTGATGCAGGCGTGGGGCGGCGTGTCGCTCGTCTACCGCAAGGGCATGCTCGACTCTCCCGCCTACCGTCTGAACCACGAGGAGATCACGAAGTCCCTCGAGGAGGGCATCCGGTTCGTGGAGCGCATGAACCCGGAAGAGGCCATCCCGGACGAGCACGGCCACGTCTCGGCGGTCCGCTTCCGCGAACAGATCTGCGACAACGGCAGGTGGCGCGACGGCGATGCGGTGGTGACGATGCCCGCCGGGTCCGTGTTCGTGGCGGCCGGCACCACGCCGAACGTGACCTACGAACGCGAGTATCCCGGCACGTTCCAGCTGGACGAGAAGAAGAAGTTCTTCAAGCCGCACGCGATCGCGCGCACCGCCGACGGGACGCCGTCGCTCGTGCCCGCCCGCGAGGGCTTCTTCACGTCGTACGCGAAGGACGGGCGCTTTGTCACCTACTACGGCGATAACCACCCGAAGTACGCGGGCAACGTCGTGAAGGCCATGGCCTCCGCCCGCGACGGGTACGTGCACGTGGCCGGCCTCTTTCCAGACGCCGCCGCCGAGGTGCCGGCGCCGGTCCGCGAGGCGCGCGCCGACGAATGGTCGGCCTTCACGGCCCACCTGGACGATGAATTCCTGGCGCGCGTCGAACGCGTGGTCCGGCTCACGCCGACAATTGTCGAGGTGGTGGTGAAGGCCCCGGCCGCCGCGCGCCATTTCCAGCCGGGGCAGTTCTACCGGCTCCAGAACTTCGAGACGCTGGCGCCGGCCATGGGGGCGGCGCCCGACGGCCCGCGCATGCTCATGGAAGGCCTGGCGCTGACGGGCGCCTGGGTGAACAAGGAGAAGGGCCTGCTCTCGATGATCGCCCTCGAGATGGGGGTCTCGAGCCGGCAGTGCGCGTACCTCAAGCCGGGCGAACCGGTGCTGGTGATGGGACCGACGGGCGCGCCCACGGAGATCCCGCACGGCGAACGCGTGCTGCTGGCCGGCGGCGGCCTGGGCAACGCGGTGCTCTTCTCCATCGCGAAGGCCCTGCGCGCCAACGGCAACCAGGTGCTGTACTTCGCGGGCTACAAGAAGGGCGAGGACCTCTTCAAGCGCGAGGAGGTGGAGGCTGCCACGGACCAGGTGATCTGGACGACGGACGCGGGCGCGGCCATCGCGCCCAGCCGCCCCCAGGACGCCCACTTCCGGGGCAACATCGTGCAAGCGATGATTGCGTACGCACAGGACCAGCTGGGCGCGCAGCTCGTGCCGCTGAAGACCGTGGACCGCATCATCGCCATCGGATCGGACCGGATGATGGCCGCCATCAAGCTGGCCCGCCTGACCACGCTGGAGCCCTTCCTGAAGGAAGACCACGTGGCCATCGCCAGCATCAACTCCCCGATGCAGTGCATGATGAAGGAAGTCTGCGCCCAGTGCCTGCAGCGGCACGTCGATCCGAAGACGGGCAAAGAGACCATCATCTTCACGTGCTTCAACCAGGACCAGCACATGGACCAGGTGGACTTCCCGAACCTCTCCGCCCGCCTGCGCCAGAACACCGTGAAGGAGAAGCTCGCGGGCCTCTGGTTCGACAAGCTGATGGCGGAAAGGCCCATGGAAAGGGTCTGACGGCTTCTTGCGCCTACTTGATCGCTTGGATCTTCTTCTTCGCGATCTCCCGGTTGAACGCCGCCAGGTCCGCCTTCAGGACGGCATCGAGCTTCGCGAGTTGCGCGTCGAGGGCGGCTGCCAGTTCCGCGAACACCGCGTACGACTGCGTCGTCGGCCGGCCGTCACCCGCCTCCACCACACCCTGCAGGGCCGCCAGCTTGTTGTTCAGCTTGATCGGGTAGTTCAGCGGGTCCTGGCTGCTGCGGTTGCGGTGCTGGTAGATCTCGCCCTCGATGTCCGTCAGCTTCTTCGTCAGCGCCTCACCCAGGGCGGCGGCCGGTGACAGCTTCTTGTCCTTCTGCGTTGCCGTCCACTGCTTCACGCGTTCCGCCACCTGGTCCTTGACCGTCCGGATCCGGATGACCGCCTCGTTCGCCGCGGTCACCTTGTCGCGGATCTTCGACGCCAGCGCGAACTGCTCCACGAGATCGGCGTCCGTCACGCCGGCGACGCCCGGGTGCCGCGCGACGGCAAACGACTGCGTCTGCACGTCCGGCCCGGCCGTCACCCGCACCTGGTACGTCCCGGGCGGCGCCAAGGGCCCGCGCGTGCTGGCGGCCCACATGATCATGCCCGGGAAGTCCTTCGCCCCCGCGTAGCGCAGATCCCAGACGAAGCGGTTCATGCCGGCGGCCACCGGCACCCGCGCCACCGGCGCCCGGGAGAACTCCTCCTCCGACGGCGGCGCATCCGCCTTCGGCGTTTCCTTCGGCGCCACGCCCGTGTAGGTGTTCACGACCTGGCCCTTCGCATCCAGGATCTCGACCGTCACCTTCTCGGCCGCGGCCTTCAGGTAATAGTCCACCGGGACGCCGCGGTCCACCGAACGGGTCACGTCGGGCGGATCGAAGAGATGCAGGGCCGCCCCCGCCACCGCGGGCGTGAACTGGCGCAGGATGGCCGCGTTGTCGAGGATGTAGAACGAGCGGCCGTGCGTGCCGATGACCAGGTCCTTCTCCGTCGAGACGATGCCGTGCACCGGCGTCACGGGCAGGTCGAGGCGCAGCGACTGCCACGCGGCCCCGTTGTCGAACGACACATAGATGCCGTGCTCGGTACCCAGGTACAGCAGACCGGCCTTGCGCCGATCTTCGCGGATGACGCGCGGGAAGTCGGTGGCGGGTATCCCGCTGACGATCTTCGTCCACGTCTTTCCGTAGTCGTCGGTCCGGTAGACGTAGGGCGACCGGTCGGCGCGCTGGTACCGGTTGGCCGCGAGGTACGCCGTACCCGCCTTGTGCGGCGACGCCTCGATCAGGCTCACGCGCGCGAACTCGGGCAGGTCCTTCGGGGTGACGTTCTCCCACGCGACGCCACCGTTGCGCGTGACGTGCACCAACCCGTCGTCCGACCCCGCCCAGATCGTCTGGGCTTCGTGCGGCGAGGGCGCAATGGTGAACACGGTGGCGTAGGTCTCGACGCCGGTCTGGTCCAGGGTGATCGGCCCGCCTGACGGCCCCATCGTGGACGGGTCGTGCCGCGTCAGGTCCGGGCTGATGCGCTCCCAGCTCTGGCCCTCGTTGGCGGTGCGCCAGACGTGCTGCGACCCGGCGTAGAGCACCGAGGGATCGGTGGGCGAAAAGACGATGGGGAACGTCCACTGGAACCGCTCGCGGATGTCGCTCGACGAATGGCCCATGGGATTGTCGGGCCAGATGTTGACCGCGCGCATGCGGCCGGTCCGGCGGTCGAGCCGGGTCAGGTATCCGCCGTAGCTGCCCGCGTAGAACACGTCAGGGTTGCGGGGGTCGGGGGCGATGTAGCCGCTCTCGCCGCCGCCCACGTCGTACAGCGGCCCGCCGCCGACGCTCGACACGCACGCGGTGCTGTTGTCCTGCTGCGCACCGCACACGTGATACGGCACGTGGGTGGTGACGAACACGTTGTAGAACTGGGCCGTGGCGAAGTCCTGGTCCGTCCACGACTCGGCGCCGCTCACCGACACGTTGGCGCCGCCGTCGTTGGCGTTGATCATCCGCAGGGGATCGTTGGGCGCAATCCACAGGTCGTGGTTGTCGCCGTGCGGCACGCGGTAGGTCCGGTACGTCTTGCCGGCGTCCGTGGACTTGTAGAACCCCGTGTTCAGGACGTACACCGTGTCGCGGGCCTTCGTGTCGGCGTAGATGCGCGTGTAATAGAACGCCCGCTGCCGCAGGCGCCGCTCGTCGTTGGCCAGCTTCCACGTGGCGCCGCCATCGTCGGACAGGAACACGCCGCCGTTCTCGTTCTCGACGATCGCGTACACGCGCTGCGGGTCCACGGGCGACACCGACACGCCCACCTTGCCCCAGACACCCGCGGGCAGCCCCGGGTTCTTCGTCAGTTCGGTCCACGTGGCGCCGCCGTCCGTCGACTTGAAGAGGCCGCTGCCGGGCCCGCCGCTCGACAGCGAATGCGGCGTCCGGTTGACCTCCCACAGGCCCGCGTAGAGCACGTCAGGATGGCCGGGGTCCATCGACAGATCGACCGCGCCGGTCTTCTCGTCGCGGAAGAGCACGCGATCCCAGGTCTTGCCGCCGTCCTTCGTCCGGAAGACGCCTCGCTGCGGGCTCGCCGCGTAGGGGTTGCCGAGGGCCGCGACGTACGCCACGTCGGGGTTGGTCGGGTGGATGCGGATCCGCGAGATGGCCATCGTCTCGGCCAGGCCGGCGTGGGTCCAGGTCTTGCCGCCGTCCGTCGTCTTGTAGACGCCGTCGCCCTGGATGATGTTGCCGCGCAGCTGCGTCTCGCCCATGCCGACGTACACGACATCCGGATTCGACTCGGCCACCGCCACCGCGCCCACCGACGAGGTCTTGAGGGCCTTGTCGGTGACGGCGCGCCACGTGGTGCCGCCGTCGGTGGTCTTCCACAGGCCGCCGCCGGTGGCGCCGAAGTAGTACTCCAGCGGCCGGGCGGCGCTGCCCGCCGCGGCGGTGGATCGCCCGCCTCGCGCCGGGCCGATGCTGCGCCAGCGCAGGCCCGTGAACATGCTGTCGGGATAGGCCGTCGCGCCCTGCCGGGCGGCGGGCGCCTCCGTCATCCACCAGGCCCCCAGAACGAGGGCGAGAACGATTGCTGCTGCCGGGCGGCATGCCTGTCGTCGCATCGCGCGGGTCCTCCTGCCGACGTGGTCGGGTCTGTCCGGAGAGCCCATCCTACCCGCTTGACGCGGGCGGGCGCCACTCCTATACTCGGCTCACCGTCGAACAGCCCCTCGGAGCCCCAGCCCCGCCCCCCGCGCAACGCCAGTGGTGCGAGTTGGGTCAGGGCGGCGCCTGTGCGCGCCGCGGGTCGCGCCCACCCCCCTAGCTGCCCCCCGAGGCGTCTCCCGTGGATGTGCCGGCGCTGCCCTGGCTCCACGCCCGCGCGGCTTGCAGGCGGCCGTGGGACTGTGCCAAGGTGATACGAGGCACTCGCCCACAACATCATGGCAACCAATCCTCTTCGGCTGAAGAGCATCCACCACGTCGAACTCTGGGTGGGCAACGCGAAGCAGGCGGCCTACTACTACCGCGAGGCCTTCGGCTTCTCACAGTTCGCCTACGCGGGCCTCGAGACGGGCCGCCGCGATGCGGCGTCCTACGCGCTGCAGCAGGGCAAGGCACGCCTGGTCCTGACCACGGCGTTCGATCCCGACGGCCCCATCGCCGACCACGTGCGGCGCCACGGCGACGGCGTGCGTGATATCGCGTTCCACGTGGAGGACGCGGACGCGGCCTTTGCCGAAGCCGTTGCCCGCGGGGCGGCGCCCGTGCTGGCGCCGCGCGACGAGGCCGACAGCCACGGCGCGATCCGCCACGCGGCCGTGGCCACCTACGGCGACACGATCCATTCGTTCCTCTCGTACCGCGACTACCGGGGGCCGTTCCTGCCCGGTTTCGAGGCGCGGGCCGTGCCGGGACGGGACGCGGGCCTGCTGCGCATCGATCACATGGTGGGCAACGTGGCCCTCGGCGAGATGAACCGCTGGGCCGACTGGTACAGCCAGGTGCTCGGCTTCTCGCGCTACATCAGTTTCGACGACAAGGACATTTCCACCGAGTACTCGGCGCTGATGTCCATCGTGATGTCCGACGACTCGTACGCGATCAAGTTCCCGCTCAACGAACCCGCGGCCGGGCGCCGGAAGAGCCAGATCGAGGAGTACCTCGACTATTACCGGGGCCCGGGCGTGCAGCACATCGCCCTGCTGACGGCGGACATCATCGAGACCATCGTCATCCTGCGGCGCAACGGCGTGGAGTTCCTGAGCGTGCCGCCAAGCTACTACGACCTGCTGCCCTCCCGCGTCGGCGAGATCGACGAAGCGGTGGCCACCATCCGCGACCTGGGCATCCTCGTGGACCGCGACGAGGAAGGGTACCTGCTGCAGCTGTTCACGAAGCCCGTCGAGGACCGGCCGACGCTGTTCTTCGAGATCATCCAGCGCAAGGGCAGCCGGGGCTTCGGCAAGGGCAACTTCCGGGCGCTGTTCGAATCCATCGAGCGGGAACAGGCCCTGAGGGGCAACCTCTAGGCCGGCCCGCCGGCCGTCCGCGCAACGAGCACACACGAGGCGCAACGATGCCCATCTACCATCAACTCGGCCAGGTCCCCCGCAAACGGCACGTGATCTTCCGCCAGCCGGGCGGCGCGCTCTACACCGAGGAACTGATCGGCAACAAGGGCTTCACGGGCCCGGCGTCGCTCGTGTACCACGTGCACCAGCCGACGCAGGTCCTGCGGGTCGAGACGGTGAGCGCCCTCGACTGGATCGCGGACAACGAGCCCGCGTTCCGCCACCGCCATTTCCGGACGGCGCGCCTGCAGCCCCAGGCCAGCGTCACGGCCAGCCGGACGCCGCTGCTCTTCAACGGCGACGTGGCCCTGTCGTTCGTCGAGCCCCAGCGCGACGATGAGCACTTCTACCGGAACGCGCAGGGCGACGAAGTGATCTACGTCAGCGACGGCGCCGGCGTGCTCGAGTCGCCCCTCGGGCGCATCGTGTTCCGGCGCGGCGATTACCTGGTCGTCCCGCGGGGCCTGCTCACCCGCCTGCGCTTCACCGAGCGCCCGGCCCGCTGCCTCGTGATCGAGAGCGCGGGCTACGTGCGCACGCCGCACCGGTACCGCAACGAGTTCGGCCAGCTCACCGAGATGGCCCCCTTCAGCGAACGCGACATCCGGCGCCCGGCCGATCTCGAGACCCGCGACGAGCGCGGCGAGTTCGCGGTGCTGGTGAAGAAGGACAACCGCCTCACGCGCGTGGTCGTCGATCATCATCCCTTCGACGTCGTGGGCTGGGACGGCCACTACTACCCGTGGGCTTTCAACATCCACGACTTCGAGCCGCGCGTCGGCCGCCTGCACCTGCCGCCGCCGGTGCACCAGACCTTCGAGGGCGACGGCTTCGTCATCTGCTCGTTCTGCCCGCGGCCGTACGACTTCGATCCCGAGGCCGTGCCGGTGCCGTACAACCACTCGAACGTGATGTCCGACGAGGTGCTGTACTACGCCAGCGCCGAGTTCATGAGCCGCAAGGGCATCGAGTACGGTTCGGTGACGCTGCACCCCGACGGCGTGCCCCACGGCCCGCACCCGGGGCGCACCGAGGCGTCGCTCGGCCAGACGCGCACCGACGAACTGGCGGTGATGCTCGATACGTTCCGGCCCCTCAAGGTGGCGGCGGCGGCGTTGCCCGTCGAGGACCGCGAGTACCACCGGTCGTGGGTCGAGACCCGGCAGCCTCCGACACCATGACCGCCCTGCGCACCCTGCTGGCCGGCGTGGTGGACTACGCGGGCCTCTTCCCGCCGGCGGCGCTGCCGATGCGCGATGCCGTGCTGCAGTACGCCGCTGCGCGATCCGGGACGCACGGCTGGATGCTCGGCCGTTTCGTCGTCTCGATCGCGCGTCTGCCGGAACTCGCTGCCGTCGTGGACCACCTCTCGGCGGCCGATCGCGCCGCGGGCCCGTGGCGCCTGAGCGGCCTGGTGGGCCCAGACGTGGACGCCGACGCCCGAGCCGCACGGGCCTTCATCGCCGGCACCGGCCCCGGCGCCGCCCTGACGCTGGACGCGTTCGAACTCAAGGTCGCCTCCCCCGGGGATATCGCCGCAGCGATGGCCGCGCTGCCCCCCGGGTGCGTCGTCGCGTTCGAAGTCGCTCCCGCCGCCGGCACGCCGGCGGCAGTGTTTCACGCGATCAGGGACGCCGGCGGCATCGCCAAGCTCCGGACCGGCGGCGTCACGCCGGAGGCCATTCCGTCCGTGGCCGTGGTCGCCGGGTTCATCCGCGCGTGCCTGGCGGCGGGAGTGCCTTTCAAGGCCACCGCCGGCCTGCACCACCCCGTGCGGGCGGCCCACCCGCTCACCGACGAGCCCGGCAGCCCGACGGCGGTGATGCACGGATTCCTGAACGTCTTCGTGGCCGCTGCGTGCGCGGCTGCGGGGACCGACTGCCTCGAGGACATCCTGATGGAAACCGATCCGGCGCAGTTCCGCGTCGATGCCGACAGCATCGGGTGGCGACACGTCCGGGTTCCGCTGGCCGTGGTGCGCCAGGCCCGCGCGACCGCCGCGCTGTCGTTTGGTTCCTGTTCGTTCGCCGAGCCGGTGGCCGATCTGCAGCGGATGGGGTGGCTGGACTCATGATCAACATGCTCAACGACACGCACGACCCGTCGGCCCGCAGCTGGGTCGATTCCGCCAATGCCGACGGCACGGACTTCCCCATCCAGAACCTGCCCTTCGGCGTCTTCCGCGCGGCGGGCTCGTCGGCGGTGACCCGCGTGGGTGTGGCCATCGGCGACCGCGTGCTGGATCTCGGCGGCTGTGCCGGCGACGGGCTCTTCGCCGGGTCGGCGGCCGAAGCCGCCGCAGCATGCACCGTCGGCGGCCTGAACGAATTGATGGGCCTGGGCCCCGTCTACTGGTCGGCGCTGCGCCGGGCGGTGTTCGATCTGCTGGATGCGCGGCGTGCCAGCACGGCATCGCGGCGGGCCGAACCACACCTGCTGCCCCTGGACGGGGTCGACCTGCTCGTGCCGGCCCGCGTGGGCGACTACACCGACTTTTACGCGTCGATCTTCCACGCCACGAACGTGGGTCGTATGATGCGGCCCGACAACCCGCTGCTCCCCAACTACAAGCACGTGCCCATCGGCTATCACGGCCGCGCATCGTCAATCGTCGCGAGCGGCACGGCCATCCGACGCCCGCACGGCCAGACGAAGCCCGAAGGGGCCGACGCGCCGGTCTTCGGGCCCACGCGGCGTCTCGATTACGAACTCGAAGTCGGCGCCTTCGTCGGGCCGGGCAACGCGCTGGGCCGGAGCGTCGCCCTCGATCGGATCGAGGCGCACCTCTTCGGCCTGTGCCTGGTCAACGACTGGTCGGCGCGCGACATCCAGGCGTGGGAATACCAGCCCTTGGGGCCGTTCCTCGCGAAGAGCTTCGCCACCACCGTCTCGCCCTGGGTCGTCACGATGGAGGCGCTGGCGCCGTTCCGGGTGCCGCCGTTCGCGCGGCCGGGGGGCGACCCGGCGCCGCTGCCCTACCTGGACGCCCCGTGGCACCGCGAGGCGGGCGGCATCGACGTCCGCCTGGAGGTGAGCCTGCGGTCGGCGGTCATGCGGGGTGCGGGTCACGAACCCACGACGCTGAGCCGCAGCTCGCTGCGCGACATGTACTGGACATTCGCCCAGATGGCCGCGCATCACACCAGCAACGGGTGCAACCTCCGGCCCGGCGACCTGCTCGCCAGCGGCACCGTCTCGGGCCCGGACACGGACGCACGCGGCTGCCTGCTCGAGCTCACGTGGCGCGGTTCCGAGCCCATCACGCTGCCGACCGGCGAGCCGCGCACCTTCCTCGAAGACGGCGACGAAGTCGTGTTCCGCGGCTGGTGCGAGCGCGACGGCGCAATGCGCATCGGCTTCGGCGAGTGCCGCGGCGTGGTGGTGCCGGGGTAGGGGCGTGGGGCGTGGGGCGTGGGGCGTGGGGTGTTGAGGATTGTCAGGAAGCCAGAATCAAGAAGCAAGAAGGGATCACGCTATCGCGCCGCGGGTGTGGCGTGTACTGCGCTTCAGCCCTGCCCCTAGACGACGGGCGCGGGCGTGGCACGGCGGGGCTGAAGCCCCGCACTACTCCCGCCGCGCCCGTCCCGTTGAGGCGTGCGTATTCTTGCTTCTTGCTTCTTGCTTCTGACCCGCCTCTACTTCTCGTCCAGCTTCCTCCCAGCGTTGAGCTGGTCGAAGTTCAGGATCGTATTGAAGACGAAGCCGTAGGTGCCCTGCGTCTGGCCGCGCCACATGGGGTTGTTGGCGAAGACGACGACGTGGCCCTTGTCGAGCGGCACGTCGACGACGGCCGGCCGCTGGGCAATCTCGGTGCCGTTCTCGATCAGCCCCGACACCAGCAGGTCGCGCGCGTCCCCGTAGCGCAGCACGACGCGCGGCCGCTGCGCCGGCGGGATCACGCCCATCGGATTGCGCAGCTGTTCGTCGGTGACCGGCGCGGCCTGCCACGGCTCCACGCGCGGCTCCTCGGGGACGACCACCGGCGGCCGGCCCTGCGGTGTGTCCGGATCGTCGGCCGTGCCGCGGCCCGTCGGCCGCTCGCCGCCGCCCTCGCCCATCGGCCGCCCGCCGCGGCCGCCGAGCAGGTTGCTCACGCCCATCACCAGGCCGGGCGCCGAGTAGATCGACACGCCGTCGCCGTACCCGTAAGCGATGGGGCTCGCCGCATCGACGATCTTCGATCGCATGATGGTGCCGGGCGCGCGCAGCCGCGTCGGCGCGGCCACTGACAGACCGGGGGTCATGCCGAACATGGCGGCGAACTGGGTCGTGTCGTCGGCCGTGATCAGGACCCCGCCCTTGCGGATGAACGCCTCGAGATTGACGAGGCCGTCGTAGCCGAGGCCGGGCCGGATGTCGTCGGTCGACGCAATCTTGCCGATGTTCGGCGTCAGCGGCGTGGTCTTCCACGGCAGCGGGTTGCGCCACATCGGCATGCCGCTGACGATCTGCTGCGCCCCGCGGCCCACCGGCGGGAACACCAGCACGTCGTACTTCGCGTTGAGATCCGCCGTCTTCGCGACGACCTGCGTGCTGATGTAGTCGTACGGCACCTTCAGCCGGTCGAACTCCATCCGCCACCAGCCCTCATCCTGCGTGCTGAGCCAGGTGTGCACGTAGCCGATGCGGGCCACCTTGCCCGGGTGGACCTTGACCGACGGGGCCGCCGCCACCGCGTGCGGCGCCAGGCCCAGTTCCGCGGCCGCCGCCTTCACGTCGCCCTCGGCGGCGTTCTTCACGATGAACGAACCGCGGTTGAACTTCTTCCCCGCCGCCTCGAAGGGCTCCTCGGCGATGTCGAACGCGGCGGCCTTGAGGCGGTAGCGGAACGCCAGCAACGACGGGTCGGCGTCGTTGTTGACGATGAACACGCCGCCCGTGCCCGTGATGGCGCTCGGCGCCTTCACGTCGGCCACCTTCTCCATGGCCGCGTCGAGCACCTTCGCGTCGGTGACGCGCACCACCTGGACGTTGAACACCTCGCCGAAGGTCCAGCCGGTGTCGTCGTACGGCCGCCGCTGCGGGTCGCTTGGGCTCCAGTACTGGTAGTCGAGCAGCGCGTCAGCGATGCGGCTGTACGGCTGGTCCATGCGGATGACGTAGCTGCCGGCCGGGAACGTCTTCGTCTCGGTCGCGGGTTTCTCGTCCTTCTTCTCTGCCGGCGGCGCCGCGGGTTTCTCGCCGCCCGGGCGGCCGGCGCCCTCGGGCGTCTTCTTCTTCGCCGGCAGCGTCACGGTGAACGCCGCCGTGGCGCGTGAGATCTCCACGGCCTGCCGCTGCAGCACGCGCAGCAGCTCCGCCTGGGCCCCCGGGCGCGCATCGTCGGCCGGGAAGACGTAAGCAGCCGGCCCCTCGTTCTTGGGCTTCAGGACCGACCGTTTGCTCTTCAGGTAGAAGTTCTTCAGGAACAGCTTGCTGTTGTCCGAGAAATACGAGAGCGCCGTCAGCAGGCCCGTGATCGTGTAGTTGTTGTTGTTGCGCTGCGACCACTTCGCCTTTGGCAACGGCGGGTTCTGCTTGTACCACGTCCGCGCGTAGTCGCCAGGCTGCAGCTTGCGCTCCACCGTGTCGGCCCCGGCGTTGCCGAACGTCTCGTACAGCCGGCTGATGCCGTTGTGCATCGCGCCGATGAACATCAGGTAGCCGGGCGACCACGTGTCGAACGTGCCATGGGTGAAGGCGCCGGGCATCCCGAACTTGGTCAGCTCGGCCATGTTGTGCCAGCCCAGCAACTGCCACTCGTCGGTCAGGATCGGGTCCACCCACGCGTTGTAGGGCCCGTCGCCCACCGTATTGTCGTAGAGGTACGGCACCGACTCGTGCAAATCGTGCAGCACCTGCACCTTGTGCTCGACGACGAGGTTGATCACGTTGCGCGTCAGCGCCAGCGTGGCCGCCATCGCGTCGCGGTTGTTGTCGTGGACGACGTATTTGCCCCAATAGACGGTGCCGGGCCAGGTGGCGTCGGGGTTGGCCAGGTGCCACTTGTAGACATCCACGTGCCGGTCGCGGCCGTCGGTCTCGAGCACCGGCGTGATCAGCGTGATGACGTTCGAGCGGATGGCCTTGATGTACGGGCTGTCGTCCACCACGAGGCGGTACGCCAGTTCCATGAGGGTGGTGGGCGCACCGGTTTCGGGCGAGTGCAGCGCGCCCGCGATGTAGTACACGGGCACGCTGCCCTGCACCAGCCGGTCAGCCTCCCCATCGTCCAGGTTGATGGTCCGCGGATCGGCAAGCTTCGCGAGCCTGGCCCGATTCTCCATCATCTTCGCCATCACCGGCTCGGCGGCGATGGCGACGGCGATCATCTCGCGGCCTTCCTCGGACCTGCCCATCGAGAAGACCTTCACGCGCCCGGGGGCCGCCTTCTCGAGCATCCGCATGTACTCGTGCACCTCGGCGGTGTACGGCAGCTTGCCCGGGGCGCCCGCCACGTCGCCGAGAACCGCCTTCGGGGTCGGGACGGTCTTTGACGCGGGCAGGTAGTCCACCAGCGGCGAGAGGAAGAAGGGCTCGGTCGTGTATTCCTTGATCTTCTTCGTGTACTCCTCGTCGATCGGCTGCTTCGGATCGCGGGCGTACTTGTTCGGCTGGGCGGTGACGGACAGGCTGGCGGCCACCGCCAGCACGCACGCCAGGCCCCAACGGACCATGCGGCCATGAGTCATGGAAGTTCCTCGGTGGCGGGCCTGCCCCGCCGGGCAATCAGAAGGCGTCAGCCGCGTCGCCGCGGCACGTGGGGGGCATCTTACTCGGGGCGGGGGGCTAGGGGAAGAAGACAGAAGACAGAAGACGGAAGACGGAAGGAAGAGGGGATCACGCTGTCACGCTGCCCCAGGCCGAACGGCCGAGAGCCGAACGGCCCAACGGCCTGTCCTCGCCGAACGGCCCAAGGCCGAACGGCCCAACGGCCTGTCCTCACCGCGTGAAGCGCAGTTCCACCGCCGCGCTGACGAGGCCGGACTGGAGCGTGAGCGGCCGGCGGGCAGGGGCGCCGCCGGGAAGAATCACCATGGCCACACCCGCCGCCGCCGGGACGCCGAGCCGGCGGTCGATGGCCTGCCCGCTGCGCGTGCGGATCGACGACGCGCGGCTGCCGTGCTGGCCGTCGAGCAGGCCGGCCAGCGTCGAGTCGAGCAGGTCCAGGCGCGACCCGGCGTCGGCGCCGGTCTCCGACTCTTCGACCAGTTCTTCGAGGTTCTCGAGCGGGTCGTAGCCGGCCACGAGCACCACGGAGATCAGGTCGCGGCTCCCGCCCTGCTCGAGCCAGGCCTCTCCGGCCGGCACGCGGTACTGGACGCCGGCCCGCACGCGGCTCGCCCCGCGCATCGCCTGCGGCGGAAAGAGCACCTCGACGTCGCCCGTCCGCGTCCGGCCGAGCACGTACGCGTGTCCGTCCGCACTCGTGGCGAACACCAGCGCGACGCGTGAACCCGCCGGCACCGCCACACCGTCGGTCAGGCCGGCGACGCCGTCTGCCGCCGTTCCCGGCACCTGCAGAAACCCCGTCCAGTGCAGCGCATACGGCGCCAGCGGGGGTTTGGGCGGCGGGGTGGTGGCCCACCGGTACACGGCGGGCACCACGAAACTGGCCACCGTGGTCAGCAGGATGACGGCGGTCAACCACGCCAGGCGCCTCGCGCGCCGCATCAGCGCACGGTCGGCCACTTCCGCGTCGCTGGAGAGCGCATGGGCCACCCGCTGGAGCGACGCGCGCGGTTTGTCCGGGTCGTAGTCGATGGCGGGCTGCGTCACCAGCGCCCGGAGGTCCTCGGGCAGCGTCTCCGCCGGGGGCCGGACAACGCCGGGCCAGCGGACGGGCACGACGACGCTGCCGCCGCGGACGGCGGTCATCACCTCGATACGAAATGGGTCGTCAGGGTTCGCCAGTGCCGTGAAGACATCCGGCGTCAGCAGGATGACGGCGTCCGCGGCGTTCGCGACGGCCCGTCGCCGCTGGTCGCGGCTGACCTCCGACGGGTTGGCCGCGACGACGAACCCCATGGCGGCCAGGCCGCGTTCGAATTCCGCAGCCAGCGCAGCGCCGCCGGAGTCGGGCGCGCAGACGCAGACATCAGGCTCGGCGGGCGGCATGGCCTGCGGCACGGGGTCAATCCCCGGCGCGGACGGCCTGGTAGAGTTTGCGCATCACCTGGCCGTCGATGGTGACCTGCGGCGCGATCGACAGCACCCGGAAACCGGCGCGCCGCAGGGCTGCCCGCAGGAAGCCGTCGGTGTAGGCCCGCTCCCGCACCGCCACGTCCCGTCGCTGGTAGGACCGGCCAGTCCGGACGAACCACACCTGTCGGAACGTGGCCACCCCGCTGGCCTTGTCGAACGTGTTGACGGCCGTGAACACGTGGCGCCCCACGCGGAAGAACTTGTCCCGGTCGTGCAACCACCTGAGCCACGCGATGGTGTTGAGGTCGAACTGGAACAGGCCGCCAGGCCGCAGGATGGCGGCCGTGTTGCGGAAGACGCGTTCGAGATCGCCGGCGTCGAGGATGTGGTTGAGCGCGTCGAACTGGCAGGTGACGGCGTCGGCCCGCTCGCGCAGGCGCAGGCGCGTGAGGTCCTGACGGGACCAGCGCACGCGCGACGGCTTGCGGCGCGCCGCCGCCAGCATGGCGGCCGACCGGTCCACGCCGATGACGGTCCAGTGGCGGCGACGGGTCCAGGGGATGGTCGAGTTGCCGGTGCCGCACGCGAGGTCGACGAGGACGCGGATGTCGAGGCCCCGCGCGTGGGCCGTCTCCAACAGCGCCTCCCGCCACCTCGTGTAGAGCGCCTGGATGCCGGGATCGCGCGCCATCCCGTCGTAGAGGGGCGCCAGGGCCGCGTACTGATCTCTCACGATGACGTCACTCCCGCGCCGAGGCCGCCGGCCCGTCACCGCCCGCACGTACGGGACAACGGGCAGCGGACATCCGCCGGCCACGTCGTGCGCGCGAGGTCGAAAACCACAGGCGGGCATTTGAAGTCTAGGGCGCACCCGCACGCCCGTCAAGGCAAGGCAGGTGCCCGTACCCTCGTCCGGACGTCGCGAGTCCTTAGCTGTAGCGGTTCCACCACGGCGGGTCGACGAGGTTCTCCTCCCAGGTGTAGACCGGGTCGAGGGGTGAAACGCCCGAGGTCCGGGCGGTAATGCCGCGCCTCTGGCTCGCCGAAGCTCGCGCCGAGCCACCCTCACCCGATGGCGTGAGCGAAGGCGGCTCCCCGAAC
>CAYNDV010000085.1:0-3117 GCA_964396055.1 uncultured Vicinamibacterales bacterium
GCCAGCACCCCGTCGGCCTTCAGGAACTGCGCCGAAAGCTGCAGCGCCATCTTCACGTGATGCGGACCCAGCGACGGGTTCGCCTCCAGCATCAGCGCCGCCACACCCGTCACCACCGCCGCCGAAATGCTGGTGCCCGACATGACGAAGTAGCCGCCCGCTCGCGTCAGCACCGGATACGTGTCGTCCAGCGTGCTGCCGCCCGAAAGCGGCGCCGCCACCTTGTTGCCCGGCGCCACCAGGTCGGGCTTCATCTCGAAGTCATACAACGTCGGACCACGCGAGCTGTACGTCGTCACCCCGTCATCGTCCCGATCCACCGTGCCGAACGTGTTCGACGCGCCCACCGTGATCGCGTGCGGCGTGTTCCCCGGCGACGCAATCCCGCCAAACACCGTCTTGCCGTTGGCCAGCTTGCCGTAGTTGCCCGCCGCCACCACCACCGCCACGCCCTCGTCCACCAGCCGCGCCACCGCCTTGCACAACGGGTCGTCGCGCCAGCTCTCGAACACCGGGTGGCCCAGCGACAGGTTGACGATGCGGATGTTCTGCGACTCGTGGTTGTCGAGCACCCACTCCAGCGCGCGCAGCACCGCCGAGGTCTTGCCGCTGCCGTCGGCTTTCAAAACCTTCAACGAGTAGATCGAGGCGCCGGGGGCCACGCCCTGCGGGCCGCTCGCCGTGGCGCTGCCCGCCATCAGGCCCGCCAGGCCCGTGCCGTGGCCGAACGTGTCGGCGTCGGTCGCCTCGTCCGTGAAGTTCAGGCTCTGCGCCACCTTGCCCGCCACCGCCGGGTGCGTCTGGTCCACGCCCGAGTCGATGAGCGCAATGCCCACGCCGCGGCCGGTGAGCTGCGCGTAGGCGTCGATCGCCAGCAGGGCATCGAGGCCGATGGCGGCGTTGGTCACCTGCTCGCCTGCGGTGGCCGGGTCGAACACGCTGTGGCCCACCACGTCGGCGTCGCCCGTAAACTGCTCGGCGTCCGTGTCGAAACTGGCCGCCTTGAAGCTGTCGGCCGGTCCCACCAGCAACGCGCCCTCGCGGAAGAGCTTGCGCAGCTTGAGGCCGTACCGCGCCTGCAGGCGATCGATGCGGGCACGGTCGCCCGTGACGATCACCTGGACCTCGGCGGCCCCCGACCCCGCGTCCAGCCGCTCGGCCAGGTCGGACGAGAGGCGGGCACGATGCTGCGCGGCCGCCGGCAGCGCCAGCGCTGCGACGAACAGCGCGGCCACGGTCAGGGCCAGGGTCAACCGACGGAAGGTGTTCAGTTCGCGGGTCATGACGTCCTCGAGTAGCGCCGCAGGGCCTCTAGTTGCCTGAACTCACTGTATCGGCAGAGACACTGGTCTTCTGCACTGTGAACATCGCCAGGGAGTCGAGCAGGACGCGCTGCGAGCCCATCGGCGTCCGACGGGTCTGCAGCCGTCCGTCCTTGATCCAGTAGTAGATGGTCCGGCGCGACACGCCGAGCAGCTCGCAGGCCCGATCCATCGACACACTGGGGGAGTATTGAGAGTTCTCGGGGACGTAGCCAACCAACGCTACAGACATCTCTCGCGTACCTCTACGGATACATGAGCGAAATTGATGCCAGGGAGGTGGCTCGAGGCCGGTCACCGCAAGTGTCTTGAAATGTGACACTTGCGCGTGTCAGAGAAGAAGGCAGGGCGGGGCGGCAGGGGCCCGATCGGCCAACGGATTGGCCGATCGGCCAGTATTACCCGGGCTACTCGTGCCCGGTTTTGCACAGCCTTGCACAGGTTGTGCACAGCCTGGACCGTAACCGGCGGACTCTATGCGGGCTCCGTGCCAGGATGGGCCGGGTTGCGCGTATCCTTCGAAACACACGGTTTTGGGGTACGCGATCTCAGGGCTGCACGATCAATCCCGGATTGATTTCCCGGTGCCAGTCAGGGGAAATCAATCCGGGATTGGTAGACTGCTTCCCGATGCCAGTCAGGGGAAATCAATCCGGGATTGGTAGACTACTCCGATGTCCATGGTTCGAACGTGCGTGTGCGCGGCCGGCCTGGCCGGGCTGTGGTCCCTGGCGGCCGTCGCGGGGCAGGCGCCTCCCGCCGCCGGTGTCCAGGCGCCGCCGCAGGTCTACCGCTCGGGCGTCGATCTGATCGAATCGGATGTCACCGTGGTCGACCGCGACGGCCGGCCCGTCGAGGGTCTCACTGTCGCCGACTTCGTGGTGACGGTGGACGGCACGCCGCGCCGCGTGGCGGCCCTCACGCCCGTCAAGGCCGGTGGCCCGTCCACGGCCAGTGCGGCCACCGGAGCATCCCCGGCACCGCCTGCCTCATCCGCCACGCGCTCCGCGGCGGGCCCCGCGCCCGCATCTCCCGCCGGCACGCAGGGCCGCGTCTTCTTCATCGCCGTCGACCGCAACCGGATCATGCAGAACGCCGGGCGCACCCACCTCGAGGCCGCGGTGAAGTTCGTCGACAGCCTCGGCCCCGACGACCGCGTGGGGCTCTGGATGCTGCCGTTCCCTGCGCCCGTCGAGGACCGCGAGCAACTGAAGCGCGAGCTGACGAAAGCCGCCGGCACCTTCGTGGGCAGGCCCCCTGGCCCGGGACGCGACGTCAGCCTGGCGCTCACCGAGAGCCTGCAGGCCATCGAGTCGATGATCAACGCCATCGCGCCGATTGCCGGCACCAAGCACCTCGTCCTGATCACAGGCGGCAACCCGGTGCCCATCAACGACATCGCCGAGGTGCAGCGCGTGGCCCGCGCCGCCGCCGCCGGGCGCGTGCACGTGCACGCCCTGCAGGTGTGGAACGTGCTCGACGACCTGCGCACCGACCTCGACAGCCGGCCCGCCAACATGGCCGCCTACGGGGCCGGCGCCGGGGCCACGCTCCGCACCGCCGACCAGGACGCGACCGCCGAGGCGATGACGGCGCTCGTGACAGGCGGCGTGACGGTGACAAGCCCGCAGGGCAGCGCGGCGTTCAATCGCCTGTCGCGCGAGCTGGCGTCGTGGTACGTGCTCGGCGTCGAGCCCCTGCCCGCCGACCGCGACGGCGCCCAGCACCGCCTCGCGATCACCGTGCCCGGGCGCAAGGGCGTCACCGTGCGCGCCCGCCAGGCCTTCGCGATCCG
>CAYNDV010000085.1:3217-19295 GCA_964396055.1 uncultured Vicinamibacterales bacterium
CGGCCGTCCACCTGCACCACGTCGCGGAACCCGGTCCACCCCACCGTATCGCCCGCCTTGACGATGGCGTACTCGGCCAGCAGCGTGCGCGGCCGCAACACCCGGCCCTGGATGGTGACCTGCTGTGTGTACTGCTCGACGGCGACCACGAAGGACGTCCGTTCACCGTAACCGGCCACGCCGCCAGCATGCAGAGCGCGAGGGCGAGTCTTCGGGACATGACGGATCCGCGACGGGAACGGGACAGGCCTGGCAGGGTCATGCTAGCAATCCCGGATTGATTTCCCAAGTCCGGCCCGGGAAATCAATCCGGGATTGATTGTGGCAAGAAAAGTCGTGCAACCGTAACTCGCTGTCAACGAACCAGAAGACGCGCCGCGGCCCGCCGGGCGCGGGCCGGGCCACTGAAGCGCGGCGGGGCCGCGGCCGATACCTCTCTGGAGGTGTCTCGCATGACCCACAAGGGTTCGCCGCTCGTCTGCGCCGCGCTCGCGGCGCTGGTCGTGGCCGGGCTTGCCGCGCAGACGGCCGCAGAGGCGCCCCGCGCCACGCAGGCGCCGGCCCGCGGCGGCGCCCTGGTGGCGACGATGAGGAGCGAGCCCCGGTCGTTCAACCCGCACGCCGGGCGCGACTTCGGCACCACGCTGGTCTCGCTCATCACCCACGGCCGCCTCGTGCGCGTGAACCGCGCCACGCAGCAGGTGGAGCCGATGCTGGCCGAGCGGTACGCCTGCGCCCCCAGCGCCCTGTCCTGCACGCTGACGCTGCGCGCCGGCGTCCAGTGGTCCGACGGGACCCCGTTCACGGCGGCCGACGTCCTGTTCTCGTTCCAGATCGTGCTCGACGAGAAGACCGGCAGCCCCCTGGCCGACGACCTGGCGCCCGGCGGCAAGCGCCTGGCCGTGTCGTCGCCCGACGCGCGGACGATCGTGGTCACCTTCGGCGCGCCGTACGGCCCGGGCGTGCGCCTGCTCGACGGCCTGCCCATCCTGCCGCGGCACAAGCTCGAGGCGGCCTGGAAGGCCGGCACGCTGCGCCAGCAGTGGGGCCCGGCCACGCCGCCGGCCGACTTCGCCGTGCTCGGCCCGTTCGTCCTGCAGGAGTACCGGCCGGGCGAGCGGATGGTGTTCGCGCGCAACCCGCGTTACTGGCGCAAGGACGCCGCCGGCACGCCGCTGCCGTACCTCGACCGCCTCACCATCGAGATCACGCCCGACCAGAACACCGAGCTGCTGCGCCTGCAGTCCGGGCAGGCGGACATGACGCAGAGCGAGATTCGCGCGGACGATTACGCCGTGCTGAAGCGCGAGGCCACCGCCGGCCGGCTGCGCCTCATCGAGGCGGGCCTCGCCCTCGACGCCGACGCGTTCTGGTTCAACCTGAAGCCGTCGGCCAAGGCCGCCGACCCGCGGCGCGCGTGGCTGCAGAGCCTGGAACTGCGCAAGGCCGTGTCGCACGCCGTCGATCGCCGGGCGTTCGCCAACGCGGTGTTCCTCGGCGCGGCCGAGCCGCAGTGGGGGCCCGTGTCGCCGTCCAACCGCACGTGGTACGCGCCGGCCTCGGTCGAGAAGCATCCCTACGATCCGGCGAAGGCGAAGATGCTGCTGGCGGGCATCGGCCTGAAGGACGCCAACGGCGACGGCCGGCTCGAGGACGCGGCGGGCCAGCCCGTGCGCTTCGCCCTGATCACGCAGAAGGGCAACACGGCCCTCGAGAAGGGCGCGGCAGTCATCCGGGACGAACTCGGGAAGATCGGCGTCACCGTGGACGTGGTGCCGCTCGAGGTGGGCGCCCTGGTCGATCGCATGATGAAGGCCGACTACGACGCGCTCTACTTCCGCTTCCTCAACACCGACACGGACCCGGCGCGGGCCACCGACTTCTGGTTGAGCTCCGGCGGCGCGCACGTGTGGCACATGGACCAGGTCTCGCCGGCCACGGCGTGGGAGAAGGAGATCGACACGCTCATCCACCGGCTGGTGGCCGAGCGCGACCAGGCGGCGCGACAGAAACTGTTCGCGCAGGCGCAGAAGGTGCTGTCGGACAACCTGCCGGTGGTGTATTTTGCGGTGGCGCGCATGTACGTGGCGGTGAGCGCCCGGGTGGCCGGCGCGGTGCCGTCGCCCCTGCGGCCGCCGATCCTCTGGAACGCGGACTCGCTGGGCGTGGCGCGCTAGGAGGGACCCATGCCCACGCGGGGCACCTTCGCGTCCTGGGGCGGCCGCGGCCGGTGGCCGTCGGCGGTGGCCTGGCTGCCCGCCATGGTGTGGCTGCCGGCGGCGCTGTGGCTGCCGGTGGTCGGCGCGTCGCTCGCGTGGAACTGGCACGGGGCGTCGGACGACGCCCTCCGGGTGGCCGAGTCCGAGGCGCGGGCGGCCTACGAGAAGGACCTCATCTACCGACGCTGGGCCTCGCTGCAGGGCGGCGTGTACGTGAAGCCGTCCGCCATGACGCCGCCCAACCCCTACCTGGCCCACCTGCCCGACCGGGACGTGGTCACCTCCACCGGCCAGGCCCTGACGCTCGTGAACCCCGCCTACATGACGCGCCAGGTGCACGAACTGGGCGCGCAGCAGTACGAGGCACGGGGGCACATCACCAGCCTGAATCCGCTCAACCCCGCCAACCGGCCCGATGCCTGGGAGGCCGGCGTGCTGCGGTCGTTCGAGGGCGGCGCCGCCGGGGCCACGACGCTGATGGAGATCGAGGGCCGCACGTACTTCCGGCTGATGCGGCCGTTTGTCACCGAGGCCAGCTGCCTGCGGTGCCACGCGGCGCAGGGCTACCGCGTCGGCGACATCCGCGGCGGGGTGTCGGTGTCGCTGCCGTTCGACCGGTACCAGGCCTCCGCCCGGGCGCAGCAGATGCCGCTGCTCTGGGCGCACCTGCTCATCGGTGTCGTCGGCCTGGCCGGCATCGCCGGCTCCGCGCGCATGCTCCGCCGATCGGATCGGGTCCTGCGCGCGCGGGCCGCCCGCCATGCGGCCGTGCTCGAGACGGCCATCGACGGCTTCTGGATCGTGGACGCCGGCGGGCGCCTGCTGGAGGTGAACGACGCCTACTGCCGGATGAGCGGGTACGCGGCCGACGAGCTGTTGGGCATGCGCGTGGCCGACCTGGAGGTGCACGAGTCGGATGCCGACACCGCGGCCCACATCGGCCGGGTACGCGAGGCGGGATCCGACCGTTTCGAGTCGCGCCACCGCCGCAAGGACGGCAGCGAGTTCGACGTCGAGGTGAGCGTGCAGTTCGCCCCCGCCGCCGAGCATCACGGCGAGTACTTCGTGGCCTTTGTGCGCGACATCACCGACCGGCGGCGCGCGGCGGCCGAGCGGGCGCGCCTCGAGGCGCGCCTGGGCCAGGCGCAGCGCATCGAGTCGGTGGGCCGCCTGGCGGGCGGCGTCGCCCACGACTTCAACAACATGGTGGGCGTCATCCGGGGCTACACCGAGCTGGCCCTGCGGCGCGTGCCGGCGTCCGACCCGCTGCACGCGGACCTCGTCGAGGTGCACGCCGCGGCGCTGCGCTCGGCCGACCTCACGCGCCAGTTGCTGGGGTTTGCGCGCCAGCAGACCGTCACGCCGCGCGTGCTCGACCTGAACGACGCCGTGGAGTCCACGCTCAAGATGCTCCGCCGGCTCATCGGCGAGAACATCGACCTCGTGTGGGAGGCCGGCGCGGGCCTCTGGCCGGTCCGCGTCGACCCGGCGCAGGTGGACCAGGTGCTCGCGAACCTGTGCGTGAACGCGCGGGACGCGATTGCGGGCGTGGGCACGGTGACCATCGAGACCGCCAACGCGGTGCTGGACGACGCCTTCTGCGCGACCCGCCCCGGCGCCGTGCCCGGCGACTACGTGCGGCTGGTCGTGCGCGACACGGGTCCTGGAATCCCGCCTTCCGCCCTGCCGCACATCTTCGAGCCGTTCTTCACCACGAAGCCGGTGGGCGAGGGTACGGGCCTGGGCCTCGCCACGGTGTACGGGATCGTGAAGCAGAATGCCGGGTTCATCGACGCCGAGAGCGAGCCCGGGCGCGGCGCGGTGTTCACGGTGTACCTGCCACGTCACCGCGGGGCGGCGGCCGGCTCCGCGCGGGACGGTGGCGCGCTGCAGGCGGCCGGGCTGCCGACGGGCACCGAGACGGTGCTGCTGGTGGAAGACGAGGCCGCGATGCTGAAGATGACCGCCGGCGCCCTGCGGCAGCTGGGCTACACCGTGCTGGCGGCATCCACCCCCGAGACGGGGCTCGAACTGGCCGCCGGGCACGAGGGGCCGCTGCACCTGCTGCTCACCGACGTGGTGATGCCGCGCATGAACGGCCGCGACCTGGCGGCGCAGGTGCGGGCGATCCGGCCCGGGCTGCCGTGCGTGTTCATGTCGGGCTACACGGCAGGCATCATCGGGCCGGGCAGCGTGCTGGACGAAGGCGTGCACTTCCTGCAGAAGCCGTTCACGCTGGCGGAACTGGCGGGGACGCTGCGGCGGGTGCTGGAGGCGCCGCCCCCGGCCGCGCCGCCCCCGGCCGCGCCGCCCCCGGCGTGAAGCAACTGCCCCCGGCGTGAGACAGCCGCCCCCGGCGCGCTACAATGCTGCCATAGCCATGTTCACCTTCCTGATCGGCCTGGCCGTCCTGGGCGGCGTCCTGTTCTGGCTCTACCGGATGAAGTCCGCCGACGTGGCGGCGTGCGCCGCCGTGCTCGGGCTGGCGCCGGCGGCGTCGCGCTCCACGCGCGGGACGACGGCCGAGGGCTTCGAATTTCACGAGACTCTGTTGCTCGCCGGCACGCTTCACGGGTGCGTGGCCGAAGTGGCCGAGCGCCGGGTGCGCTACAACCTGGGCCGGCCGTCGGGCGCCCGGCGCCAGCAGGGCAGCCTGCTCAGCGTGCTGCGGCTGACGGCGCTCAGCCCGCGGGTCGCAACGTTCCGCCTCCAGCCGGCCGGCATGATGGGCGCCATCGAGCAGGTGCAGCAGGGTGCGACGCCGCCGGTCGTCGCCACGGGCGACGCCGCGTTCGACGCCGCCTGGCGGCTGTACGCGCCAGACCCCGCCGCCGCGCTGCTGGTGCTCACGCCGGCGCGCCGCGCGGCCATCATGGCGCTGCGCGACCAGGCCGGCGTGCCGCTGCCGGCGAACGCCGCCGGGGCGATGGCCTCGGCCCTGCTGCTGGGCACCCTCGAGGTGACCGCCTCGGGAGTCTCGTACACGCTGTACGGATTCCCGTCGAAGAAGATCGGGCTGCACCTGCAGGCCGCCGCGCCGCTGCTCGCCGACCTGGCGCGGTAGCGCCGCCTGCCCTCACGCGTGACGTGCGGTGTTCCGGCGGCGCGCGTCGGACGCCGGGGTATACTGCGCCCGTGGGAGAGCATTTGGGCACGCGGCTCCGTCGCGAAACCGTCGAGCGCGTCCTGGCCATGACGCCGCGCCAGCGGGTCGAACTGGCGTTCGCCCTGGGCGAGGACGATCTGCGTGTGTTCATGAGGACACGCGGGCTCGATCGCGCCAGCGCTCTGGCGCGCCTGCGCGCCCAGCGTCAGTCCGGGCGCGCGCGAAGCGTGGCATCCGACGTCAGTTCCCGGTCATGAGCCTCCTCGACGCCGTCCACCGGACCCTGGAGGCCGCGGGCGTGCCGCACGCCCTCGTGGGCGCGGCCGCGCTGGCATCCCTGGGCATCGCGCGATCCACTTTCGATGTCGATCTCCTCGTGACGGACCGCCGGTGCCTGGACGAGACGTTCTGGGCCGGCCTCCGGCAGGGCGAGACCACGGTCAACGTCCGGCGCGGCGATCTGGACGATCCTCTGGCCGGGGTGGTGCGCGTCGATCGAGCCGGAGATCGTCCGGTGGACATCATCGTCGGGCGCCACGCGTGGCAGGCGAGGGCGCTTGACCGCAGTGCGCCGCAGTCGGAGGGGCCCGCGATTGTGCTGGCGCCCGATCTCGTGCTGCTCAAGCTCTTCGCGGGCGGGACGCAGGACCTCTGGGACGTCGAGCAGTTGCTCGCCCTCCCGGAGGGCGCGTCCCTCGCGGCCGCCGTGGCCGGCGACATCGCGGTGCTGCCACCCGAGGCGCGCGCGCGCTGGGCGCGGCTGCTCGACGCGCGAACGTAGTCCGGCGCCCGCGGGCCGCCGTCCGGAACCCCTTCAGCCCCGGGCACGTCATCAGTATCATGGGGATGCCGGCGCCACGCGCCGGCCCGTTGCCCCGGGAGCCCGCGACCATGACCGACCAGGAACAGAAAGCCATCACCACGCTCGTCCTCATGGCGGCCTTCGCCGACGGCCAGAGCGATACGACCGAACGCGCGCACGTGACGCACGTGGCCGAGTCGTTGTCGCAGGGCAGCGACCTGAATGTCGCGGCCATCTACCAGGACGTCCTCCTGGAGCGCGTGACGATGGCCGATGCCGTGGCGCAGCTCACCACGCCACAGCTCAAGCGCCTGGCCTACGAGCTGTGTGTCGGCGCCTGCGAGGCCGATGGCGCCACCAACGACGGCGAGCGCGCGTTCCTGAAGGACCTGCAGGGGCGACTGGGCTTCGATGCGGCCCAGACCGCCGAGGCCAGCGCGCTCACGGCGAAGGCCGATGCCCTCGCCGTCGCGCCGCTCGCCACCGTCAGCGCCGCCGAGCCGGCCGCGCTCACCAGCACGATGAGCGCCGAGGAACAGGACCGCGTCATCCTGAACTACGCGATCCTCAACGGCGCCCTCGAGCTGCTGCCCGACTCGCTGGCGACGATGGCCATCATCCCGCTGCAGATGAAGATGGTGTACCGCATCGGCAAGACGTACGGCTTCGAGCTGGACCGCGGCCACATCAAGGACCTGCTGGCGACGGCCGGCATCGGCATGACGTCGCAGTACATCGAACAGGTCGGCACGAAACTGGTGGGGAAGATCTTCGGACGCGGCCTGATCGGAGGCCTGCTCGGGGGCGTGGCGAAACAGGCGGTGAGCTCGGGCTTCTCGTTCGCCACCACGTACGCCCTCGGACGGCTTGCGGTGCGTTACTACTCCGGCGGCCGCACGTTCTCGACCCAGGTGCTGAAAGACACCTACGCGCAGCTGCTCGCGGAGGCGAAGGGCCTGCAGGGCCAGCACATGCCGGCCATCCGCGAGAAGGCGCGCACGGTGAACGTGTCGCAAATCCTCCAGGACGTGCGCGCCTAGCCGAAAAAGGGGCCAGGCCCCTTTTTGGGAAATGAAGGGCCCTGCGTGCCAATGCCGCCCCAACCTCCGGCACGATGGCTCGAGCCGCTGCCGCTTGGCGGCGGCGGCGCGTTGCCCACGCGTGTCCTGCCCGGCCCCATGGAGGGCATCACCGCCGGCGCCTTCTGCACCGTCATGGGCGGTCTCGGCCTGGTTTCAGCGTGGATCACGCCCTTCATCCGCGTGTCCGAAGGCATCCTCCGGCCGGCCCGCATCCGCGAGCGGCTGCGGCCGTTCGCGCCGCTGCCCGTCGTCGTGCAGATTATGGGCACCGACATCCCGTTGCTGGCCGCGACCGCCGCGCGGCTCGTCGAGGAGCCCGGCGTCGTGGGCATCGACCTCAACTGCGCCTGTCCGATGCCCATCGTCGTCGCCAACGGCGGTGGCGGCGGGCGCCTGCGCTGCCCGCGGTGGATTCGTGACGCGCTCGCAGCGCTGCGCGGGGCGTGCCCCCGGGCCGGCATCAGCGTGAAGGTGCGTGCGGGCGTCGAGTCAGACGCCGAGCTGCCGGCGATCTGCGAGGCGGTGGGCGAGGGGCGACCCGACTTCGCCGTGCTGCACTACCGGACCGTGCGCGAGCGCTACGGCCAGGCCCCCGACGGGCTCCGGCGCCTGGCCCTGGCCAGGGCGCTGCTGCCTGGCGTGCCGCTTCTCGGCAGCGGCGACCTGACCAGCGTCGAGGCGGTTGCGCGGATGTTCGAGGCCGCCGGCGTGGACGGCGTCACGCCGGCGCGGGGTGTGCTGGCCAACCCCTGGCTGCTCCGGGACATCGAAGCCGCCTGCCGGGGCGGCGGGGCGCCGACGCGGACCGACGACGATCGCCGGCTGTTCCTGAGCCGCCTGGTGGCCGAGGCGGACCGCACCGGCACCTGGAGGCCGGGCTTCGTGCTGGAAGTGGCGCGCCACCAGTTCGGACGTGAGCATCCCGTCTTCGAGCGGCTGCTCGGCGCCCGCACGGCGGCGGCCATGCGGGAGGTACTGGCCGCCGTGCCGGAGATGTAAGAGGTCCCCAGCCACCCCCGGCGCGCCCCGGGCGTTTCCAACAGGTGAAAAAGGGGCCTGGCCCCTTTTTCAGTGGACCGTGTAGGGCTCGCTCAGGATGAACGCCGCGATCGCGGCGTCGAACGCCTCGCCGGACGCCGTCACCATCTGGTACGTCCCCTCCATCGTCCCCAGGGCCGTCGTCAACGGGCAGCCGGAGGTGTAGGTGAACGACTCGCCGGGCTTCAGGACCGGCTGTTCGCCCACCACGCCGGGGCCCTTCACTTCCTCCACGTGGCCGTTGCCGTCGGTGATGATCCAGTGCCGGGTCATCAACTGCACCGTCTCGGCGCCTTCGTTGGCGATGGTCACCGTGTAGAGGAAGAACCACTGGTGCGCCGCCGGGTTGGACCGCTCGGGCGCGAACTGGGACCGGACCTGGACGCGCACGCCGCGCGTGAGGGCTTCTGAAGTGGACATGACCTTCCCATCATGGCCCGCCCGACGCCGGCCGGGCAAGGGCGGGGAAAAGTACATCGAACGGTAAGGGAAATGTAACTAAAACCTTCGTTGACAAACTAAGCCTTTCGCTCGACCTTGCCAGCATGAGGGAATTGACCCGGGCCGAAGAGCAGATCATGCAGGTGCTGTGGCGCCTGGGACGCGGCCTGGTCCGCGACATCCTGGACCAGCTGCCCGAACCCAAGCCCGCCTACAGCACGGTGTCCACCATCGTCCGCATCCTGGAAAAGAAGGGGTTCGTCTCCTACAAGGCCTACGGGAAGACGCACGAGTACTTCCCCCTGCTCACCATGGACGAGTACCGCCGGACGTGCCTGCGGAGCTTCGCCCAGCGGTTCTTCGGCAACTCGCCGAGCGAGCTCGTGTCGTTCTTCGCCCGGGACCGCCGGTTGTCGCTGGCGGACCTCCAGGCCATCCAGGCATCGCTCGGCGTCGAGATCGAGCGGCAGACGGGAGGGGACCAATGAGCGGCCTGCCGGCGTACCTCGCCGAGGCGGCCCTCGGCCTGGCCGTGTTCTACGCGCTGCACCGCGTGCTGCTGCGGCACGACACTCACCTCCACCTGAACCGGCTCTACCTGGTGGGTTCGCTGGCGCTGGCGCACCTGGTGCCGCTGGTGCCGGTGCCGTCGCCCTTCCGCCCCGAGGCGGAGGCGCTGCTGGTGCCCGAGTTCGCCGACGTGGGCGCCATCCCCGCCGCGTCCTGGGCCTGGACCGACGCCCTGCTCGCGCTCTACTTCCTGGGCGCCGGCGTCGTGGTGCTGCGCCTCTCGTGGCACCTGTGTCAGCTGGCGCGGCTGCTCGGGCGCGGCGAGGTGGCCGACTGCGGCGGCCGGCGCGTCGTCCTGGTCGACGATGAGGTGCCGCCCTTTTCGTTTCTCGGGATGATCTTCGTCCACCGCCCGGCCGACGGCCGCGGCGACACCCTCGCGCAGGTGATTGCCCACGAGGCGACACACGTCCGCCAGCTCCATTCCCTCGACATCCTGCTCGTGCAGGCGGCCGCGGCGTTCCAGTGGTTCAACCCGTTCGTGTGGCTGTACCGGGACGCGCTGCGGGACGTGCACGAGTATCTCGCGGACCGGGACGTGCTCGCGCGCGGGCACGACCCGGCCGCCTACACGCGCGTCCTGCTGGACCAGCACTTCGGGGGCCCCACCCTCGAGTTCGCGCACCAGCTTCGTCACTCTCAGTTCAGAAGGAGACTCGACATGATGACTCGACAGTCCCGACCCTGGTCCGCCTGCAGGTACCTGCTCGCGCTGCCCGCGCTGGCCATTCTCGTCTTCGCGTGCGCCGAACCTCAGGCGGCCTCTCCCGGCGGAGGCGTCGCGATGGTAGCCGACCGCACGCTGCCCGACTACGCCCAGACCGAGGTGAAGCAGGCCAAGACCAGCCAGGCCACCGACGAGGAGAAGAAGGCGGCCGAGTTGGAGCTGAAGAAGAAGTACAGCGCGTTGCTCAAGGACTACGAGACCACCACGGACCCGGAGCGCAAGAAGACGCTGGCCCAGAAGATCGCGCAGTACGAGCAGACCTACGGCTTCAAGACGATGAAGGTGGACCTGTCGGATCCCGTGGCCGTCGAGGAGATGCTCACGAAGATGTCCGTCAAGATGAAGGCGCTCGAGCAGAAGAGCAGCGAAACCTCCGATCCGGAGGTGCGGGCGAAGATCCAGCAGGACCTGGACATGCTGGCGAAGAAGAGCCAGGACCTCAAGGCGGTCCTCGCGCAGCTCCAGGCCGCCAAGCCGAAGTAACATCCGCGGTCATCGGCCGTCGCGGTGGGTCCCCGCCGCGACGGCCGGGCTCAGCCTCCGAACGGCCAGGATCGGTTTTTCCTACATCCCTCCTCTGTCATCCCGAAAGGCCATCCGCCAGGCCCCGCGGGGCATCCAACCAGAAGCGGCTCCACGTATGTGTGAGCAGGCGGGCGCGCATCGGGCGCGCCCCGATGTCCCGCACGAGGTCTGACATGAAAACGCTGACCGCCGCGGCCGTCGTCTTCGCCGCGCTGACGCTGCACGGGGTGCAGGCCGCGCCGCAGGGGCGCCCGGCCGACACCATCACCCAGGAGGAGTTGCGCGCCCACGTCTTCTTCCTCGCATCCGACTTCCTCGGGGGGCGGCGTCCCGACGACCCCGGGTTCGACATCGCGGCCGAATACGCCGCCGCCCAGTTCCGCAAGGGCGGCGTCTCGCCGGCGTTCCGCGACGCTACCGGCGCGCTGTCCTACTTCCAGCAGGTGCCCCTGGTGCGCATCACCACCGCGATCGACCGGCTGTCGCTCGTCACGGCCGCCGGCGAGCAGCCGCTGGAGCCCGACGAACTTCGCCTCGTGTCGCGCGGCCCGTCGATCCAGGACGTTCCCATGGTCTTCATCGGCTACGGCATCTCCGAGCCCGACCACGGCTGGGACGATCTCAAAGAGATCGATCTGCGGGGCAAGGTGGCCGTCATGCTGCCCGATGCGCCTCTGCGCGACGGCCGGCCCGTGCTGCCGCCCGCCGTGCACGCCGCCTATCAGGGCGTGCCCGGCCTGGGGCGGCGCGTGCAGTCGCCGCGCCTCAAGGAGAACCGGCCCGATGCGCTGATCGTCGTCGCCGCCGCACAGCCCTTCGCCGACGTCTGGGCGCTGCTGCCCGACGTGGTGGCCAACCCGGAGCTGCGGTATCACCCGGGCGGCGGAAGCGGCGGCATCCGCACGCCGCCGGCCGCCGTGGTGCTGGCGCGAGGCGATCTGGCTCGCGCGTTGTTCGCGGGCCAGGTCTACGATCCGATGGACATTCCGCGCAAGGGGCTGGCCGGCTACCGGACGTTTCCGTTCTCCGGCGCCCGCCTCACGCTCGGCATCCGCACCTCGGTTGAGGACTTCACCAGCGTGAACGTCGTGGGCCTGGTGCGCGGCACCGATCCCACCGTGGCGGATCAGGTGCTGACGATCGGCGCGCACCTGGATCACGCACCGCCCGCCGACGGCGCGATCCGCAACGGCGCCGACGACAACGCCAGCGGCAGCGCCGGCGTGCTGGAGATCGCCGAGGCGGTGGCGGCCCGGCCCTTCCGGCGCCCCGTCTATTTCTGCCTGTGGACCGCGGAGGAGTCGGACATGGCCGGGTCGCGGCACTTCCTGGCGGCGCCGCCCGTGGCGCCGGCCAGCATCATCGTCAACCTCAATCTGGACATGATCGGGCGCTCGGACGGGAAGGCCGGCGCGGCCCGCACGCACTACGTCATCGGATCGGGGCAGGTGACGCCGGACCTGAAGGCCCTGATCGCCGACGCCAACGCGAGGACGGTGAAGTGGCCCCTCGACTTCGAGACGAACGAGTCGGAGATGGGCGGCAGCGATCACATCAACTTCCACCGCGTGGGCATCCCGACGGCGTTCTTCTTCTCCGGCCGGCACGAGGACCTGCACGCGCCGTCCGACGACGCCGAGAAGATCGACTTCGAGAAGGCGCAGCGGCTCTCGCAGCTCGTGTATGCGGTGGCGGCAGAGGTGGGGGGGCGCGACGCGCCCCTGCGGGCGGTGCCGGGGCCGCAGCGATGAGCGCAGCCACGGACGCGGCGATCCCGGGCGGAAAACGCGGAGGCGGTGCCCCGGCGGCGGGCGGCGGCGGTATAGTGGAGGGCGCCCCCCGGGAAGCCATGGACCCGGAACCTGCCCCGGACCCGCGCCGTCTCGACCCGTTCACCGTCGGCGACTGGCTGGCCGAACCGAAGGCCTGTCGGCTGTCGCGCGGCGACGTGGTGGTGAAGCTGCGCCCGCAGCTGATGGATCTCCTCGTCTGCCTCGCGCGCCGCGCCGGCGAGATTGTCCTGAAGGATGAGATCCTGGCGGAGGTCTGGGCGTCCCAGTACATTGCCGAGTCGGGGCTCTCGCGCTGCGTCGCCGAGTTACGCCAGAGCCTGGGCGACGAGGCGCACGAGCCGCGGTTCATCGAGACGATTCCCAAACGGGGCTACCGGCTGCTGGCGCCGGTGGCGTGGCTGCCTCCGCCGGCCCGCGTGGACCCGGCGGCCGCGGCAGGGGTGCCCGGCGCGGGCGCCGGCGCGCCAGAGGCAGCCCCGGCTCCGGCCGTCGCGGGCGAGGCCGCGCCCGTCACCGCGTCCATCGCCGCACCGGTTGCCGTGCCCGACGCCGAGCCCGACGCGCGCCGCGTCTGGTTCCGGTCCCACGCGCGCCAGTCGCTGGCCCTGGCCGGCGTGGTCGTGGCTGTCGCGGCCCTCACGGTGACGGCCGTCCTCAGCATGGGCGGCTGGGGCGGCGGGCCGGTGGTCACCGAGCGCGATACGATCCTGCTGGCGGACGTCGTGAACACCACCGGCGACCGCGTGTTCGACGACACGCTGCGGCTTGCGCTCGGGGTGAACCTCGGGCAGGCGCCGTTCGTGCGGCTGCTGCCGCGCGAGGCGGTGCGGGCCGCCATGGCCCGATCGGGCCGGCCGCCGGACGGGCCGGTGACCGGCGCGGTGGCCCTCGACGTCTGCCGCCGCGAGGGGGCGGCCGTGGTGCTGGGCACGTCCATCGCGCGCATCGGTTCGCGCTACAGCGTGGGGCTCGAGGCCATCGCGTGCGAAAGCGGCGAAGACGTGTGGCGCACGATCGAGCAGGCCGCCGACAAGGACCGGGTGCTGGACGCCCTCGAGCGCGCGGCCACGAGCGCCCGCCGGATCCTGGGCGAGACGCGCGAGTCGATGCGCCGCCACAGCGTGCCCCTCATCCGGGCGACGACGCCGTCGCTGGACGCGCTCAAGGCGCTCAGCCTCGGCGACGAGAGCCGCGACAACGGCCGGCTCGACGAGGCGCTGACGTTTTACCGGCAGGCGACGGAACTGGATCCGCAGTTCGCCCTGGCCTGGGCGCGCTTCGGGATCGGCTCCTCCAACGTCGGCCGGCCCGAGGAGGCCGTGCCCGCCCTCACCCGCGCGTACGCCCTCGCCGATCGGGTGAGCCCGCCCGAGCGGTTCTACATCACCGCGCACTACCAGCGGAACGTGGCCGGCGACATCGACGGGGCCCTCGAGACGTACCGCGCGTGGCGGCGGCTGTATCCGGGCTCGCTCGTGCCGCCCACCAACACCGCGAACATCCTGGCGATGGTGAAGGGCGACTACGCCGCCGCCGTGCCCGAGGCGGAAGAGGCGGTCCGGCTGGCGCCGCTGAGTTCGGTGGCGTCTTCCATCCTGGCCATCGTCTACAACGGCGCCGGGCGCCCACAGGACGCGCGGGCGCTGCTCGACCGGTTGATCGCCCGGGGCGTGCACGACCGGATCATCAGTGGCCTCCGGCTCGAGGCCGCGTTGATGGACGGCGATGCGGCCGCGATCGATCGCGAGATCCGGTGGGCGGGAGGGCAGCCGGTTGCCGAGACGAACGCCCTGCTGTTCCGGGCGTCGCACGAGGTGGCGCAGGGCCGCCTGGCGGCCGCCCGCCCGCTCTGGACCGCGGCCCTGGCGCGGGCGTCCAGTCTGGGGGCGGGACGGCGCGTGGCCGAGGTCCAGGTGTTCGTGGCCCGCGCCCACGCGGTGGTCGGTGACGTGGCGGCGGCGCGGCGTGCCCTCGACGGCGCGCTGGCGGCGGACCGCAGCCCGTGGACGCTGATCCAGGCCTCTGTCGTGGCCGCGCTGCTCGGCGACGGCCCGCGCGTGCGCGCCCTGATCGACGAGGCCGAGGGGCGCCCCGAGAACGACCCCGCCGTTCTGCAGACGTGGCTCACCGTCGCGCGCGCCCTCGTGGCCGCGCGCAGCGGGCAGGCCGACGAGGCGTTGACGCAGCTGCAGCCGGTGGCGCGCGTCGAGCGCGGCCTGATGTTCCGCCTGCTGCCGCTCTATGCGCGCGGGCTCGTCGAACGCGCGGCCGGCCGGCCCGCCGAAGCCGCCGCCACCTTCGCGCGGCTCACCGACCTGCGCGCGATCGAGCCCACGGGACCGTGGGTCGCCCTCGCGACACTCGAACGCGCGCGTGCCCTGCGCGACGCCGGCGACCGCGCTGCCAGTCTCTCCGCCTACGAGGCCTTCCTCGCCTCCTGGGCCGGCGCCGACGCCGACGCGCCGCCGCTTACCGCCGCGCGGCGCGAATACGCGGCCCTCACCGCCCAGGCGCGCTGACGCCCGCCCTCCCGCGCTTCCTTCCTGCGGCGCGAACCCTTCTCCCGCCATCTTCGAAGGTTCTGGTCGTAACTCTCGTCGGCGGACCGCGTCTCACCAGGTAGATGAGGATGCCGCCATGCGCACCACGCTCGTGCTCGCGCTCGCCGCCATCGTCCTGCCAGCGGCCGCCGCCGGGGCGCCGCAGCAACACCGCGGGCACCTGCGCCCGCAGACCCCCGCCGCCGCCGAACTCGTGGACCGCGCCATCGCGCACGTCCCTGAAGTGGCCGCACTTGTCCGGACCCTCGACGACTCGGACATCTACGTCTACGTGACCGAGGCGGCCGTCGGGGGACCCGGCGACCCGCCCGCCTACATCCGGTTCCTCACCCGCACCGCGGGCCGGCGCCTGCTGCTCGTCCGGATCGATCGCTGGACCATCCTGCCCGACGACCGGATGGCCGTGCTCGCCCACGAACTCCAGCACGCTGTCGAGATTGCCGCGAACCCCGAGGTCCGCGACGCGCAGGCGATGGCCGACCTCTATCGGCGCATCGGCTGGCAGGGGAAGCACGGGTGCTTCGAAACCGACGCGGCCCGCGCCATGACGACGCTCGTCCGGCGCCGGCTGGCCAGCCTGCCTCGCTGAAATCCCCCGCCAATCCGGCCCTCACTCCCCGTAGGAATATGCGAGGCCCGCTGTAGGGAGCCCTCCGGAATGCCCCGCGTCTAACCGTTCAAGCAAGGACCCGGGCGGCCGCGGCGCCTGCGCGCCGCCTGCCGCCACGACGCCAGGAGCAACAGGATGACCGCCCTATCCCCGGACCGTCCGTCGTTCGCCGCCGACTTCCGCGTCGGCGCGTGGCTGGTCGAACCCAGCCTGGACCGGGTGTCGCGCGATGGCCACAGCCAGCGCCTCCGGCCCCAGTTGATCGACTTGCTCGTGGTGCTGGCGCGCCACGCCGGGCACACCGTGTCCAAGGACGTGATCCTGGCGCAGGTGTGGAAGGGTCAGTTCGTCGCCGAGTCGGGGCTCACGCGCTGCATCGCGGAGATCCGCCAGGCGCTCGGCGACGATGCGAACGAGCCCACGTTGATCCAGACGATTCCGAAACGAGGCTACCGGCTGGTGGCGCCGGTGATGTTCCTCGACGCGACGCCGTCGCCCGCCTGGCAGGTGCCGGCGGCGGACGCCTGTGTCGATCCGCTGGCGGGACCCGGCGCGGCGCTCGATGCGCCGGCCGGGCCCGCGGCGGAGCTGGCGCCACCCGCCG
>CAYNDV010000086.1:0-6971 GCA_964396055.1 uncultured Vicinamibacterales bacterium
TCCGCGTCTTCGGGCTTCAGGCACTCGTGCCAGTGATCGTTCACCAGCACGACCGGGGCCCGATCGCAGGCGCCGAGACATTCGACCTCGATGAGGGTGAACAGCCCCTCGGCGTCGGTCTCGCCCGGCTTGATGCCCAGCTTGCGCGACAGCACGTCGGTGACGCGCTCGGCGCCGTTCAGGGCGCACGAGAGCGTCCGGCACACCTGCAGCACGTACCGCCCGACGGGCTTCGAGTAGAACATCGAGTAGTACGACACGACGTCCTCGACCTCGGCGGGCGTGCAGCCGATGACCTGGGCCACGTGCTCCATGGCCCGGCGCGAGACGTACCCCTGCTGCTTCTGCACGAGGTACAGGGCCGGCAGCAGCGCCGACCGCCGCCGCTCGGGCGGGTAGTGCGTGGCAATCTCCTCGAGCCGCGCCCGGTTCTCCGGCGTCAGTTCGAACGGGGCGCCGGCGTCGGGCAGCACCCGCTCCGACCGGTGCAGCCCGGTCTCGTAGGGCATCTTAGGGTGGAAAGTCACCGGTCCGTATCTCCCATCACGATGTCCACCGAGCCGATCACGGCCACCATGTCCGCGATCAGCCCGCCCTTCGCCATCGGCCCGATGGCCTGGCAGGCCATCAGCGACGGCGACCGCATCTTCACGCGCCAGGGCCGGTTGCCGCCGTCCGACACGATGTGGCAGCCGTGCTCCCCCTTCGGCCCCTCGACGGGCACGTACGCCTCGCCGGCGGGCAC
Organism: uncultured Vicinamibacterales bacterium; assembly: GCA_964396055.1. GTDB lineage: Bacteria > Acidobacteriota > Vicinamibacteria > Vicinamibacterales > JAKQTR01 > CAYJPV01. The sequence goes on from CAYNDV010000086.1 coordinate 746, forward strand.
GTTGAAGCCCTGCGAGTAGATCAGGAAGTGCTGGATGAGCGCTTCCATCTCCGTGTAGACCTTGTCCTTCGGCGGCGGCACCACGCGCGGATCGTCGGCGCCCCACGCGCCGCGTGGCGTGATGCGGGCCAGGGCCTGGGTGCAGATCTTCACGCTCTCGCGCATCTCGGCCAGGCGCACCAGGTAACGCGCGAAGACGTCGCCGCCGGTCTCGCTGGGCACCACGAAGTCGAACGTCTCGTAGCCGCAGTAGGGAAACGCCTTGCGCACGTCGTAGGTGGAGCCCGAGCCCCGGGCGATGGGGCCCGCCAGGCCCCAGGCATACGCGTCCGCCTTCGAGATGTACCCGACGCCCTTCGTGCGGCTCGTCCAGATGGCGTTCTTCGTGAGCAGGCCCTCGTACTCGTCGATCTTCGCGGGCATCCGGGCCAGCAACTCGCCCACCGCCTCGTGGAAGCCCGGCGCGAGGTCCTCGCGCAGCCCGCCCACGCGGAGGTAGCTGGGGAACATCCGGAAGCCGGCGATGAGCTCGTTGATGTTAAGGATGAGCTCGCGTTCGCGCCAGCAGTACAGCATGACGGTGAACGCGCCGATGTCCATCGCGTGGGTGCCGAGCCAGACCAGGTGGTTGTTGATGCGCTGCAGCTCGACGAGCAGCACGCGGATCCACTTCACCCGGTCGGGCACCTCGAGGCCCAGCAGCCGCTCCACCGCCAGCACGTAGCCCAGCGTGTTCGAGTGGGAGCTGAGGTAGTCCATCCGCTCGACGAGCGGCACCACCTGCTGCCACTTCTTCTGCTCGATGGTCTTCTCGATGCCCGTGTGCAGGTAGCCGACGGTCGGCGAGACCGACATGATCGTCTCGCCGTCGAGTTCGAGCACCAGGCGCAGCACGCCGTGGGTGCTGGGGTGCTGCGGCCCCATGTTGACGGTCATCGTCTCGGTGCGCAGCTCAGGCATACGGCTCCCGTTCAATCAGTTCACAGAGGGCGTGCAGCAGGGTGCGGTGCACCTCCTGCACGCGCGCCGTCGACGACGACGCCACGTTCACGTGGATGTCGGCCGCGCGCCCCGCCGCCCCGCCGTCGCGGCCGGTGAGGGCCACGCAGGTCATCCCGGCGGCCCGGGCGGCCTCGAAGGCCGCCAGCACGTTGGCCGACCCGCCGCTCGTCGTGATGCCGAACGCCACGTCGCCGGCCCGCCCCAGCCCCTCGATCTGCCGGGCGAACACCCGGTCGAAGGTGTAGTCGTTGGCCACCGACGTCAGCACGCTCGTGTCGGTGGTCAGGGCGATCGCCGGGAACGCCCGGCGTTCCCGCTGGAACCGCCCCACCAGTTCGGCCGCGAAGTGCTGCGCGTCGGCCGCGCTGCCCCCGTTGCCGAACACCAGCACCTTGCCGCCCCGCCGCAGCGCCTCGATCATCGCCGCGGCCGCCTCGGCCGCCGGCCCCACCGACGTCGACCGCGCGGCGTCGTGCAGGTCGGCTGCCTCGCCGAGCGTCTGCGCGATCAGCGACGCCGCGTCCATCACGCGCCGGATCCTCCCCGGGTGACCCGGTCGCGCTCCAGGTTCGCCTTGAACTCGTCGGGCGTGAGCTGGATCGGCTCGTCGGTCTTCACCGGCATCTTCACCTGCACCGGGTAGTCCTTGCGCAGGGGGTGCCCCTCCCAGTCGTCCGGCGTGAGCAGGCGGCGCAGGTCCGGGTGGCCGTCGAAGACGATGCCCAGCAGGTCCCAGACCTCGCGCTCGAGGAACGCGCACCCGGGCCACACGCCCGTCACCGTGGGCAGGTGCGGATCCGCGCCCGGGACGTGCACTTTCAGGCGCACGCGGGCCGGCTGCGGCCGGTCCGGCGCCACCAGGTGGTAGTTCACCTCGAAGCGCGGCTCGCGGGGCAGCAGGTCCACGCCGGCCAGGTCGATCGGCAGCGTGAAACCGAGGCCCGGGTCGTCGCGCAGGGCCGTGCAGACGGCCACGAGCGACGCGGCCGGCACCACGACGGTGGGCTGGTCCGTGGCCCCGGTGGGCTCGACGCCGCACCCGGGCACGAGCGCCGTCAGGGCGTTGGTGATGGCAACAGCATCCATATGGGCGTGCGGTCAGCCGCGGAAGGCCTTCTGCCGGTCGATCTTCCGCTGCAACTGGACGATTCCGTAAATCAGGGCCTCGGGGCGCGGCGGGCACCCGGGCACGAAGACGTCGACGGGCACCACCTGGTCGACGCCCTGCACGATCGCGTAGTTGTCGAACACCCCGCCGGCCGAGGCGCAGGCGCCCATGGAAATCACCCACTTCGGCTCGGGCATCTGATCGTAGATGCGCCGCAGGACCGGCGCCATCTTCCGGGAGAGCCGGCCGGCGACGATCATCAGGTCGGCCTGGCGCGGGGAGGCGCGGAACACCTCGGCGCCGAACCGGGCCAGGTCGTAGCGGGAAGCGCCGGTCGACATCATCTCGATCGCGCAGCACGCCAGGCCGAAGGTGACCGGCCAGATCGAGGACCGCCGGGCCCACTGGGCCACCTTGTCGACGGTTGTCGTGAGGACCGGAAGTTCGAGTTCGTCAGCCATCGATGTATCCGTGGGGAACCGGCATACTCTCGAAGCGGAGCGCCCCTCTCAGCCGCGGGGGTCGGCTTCAGCCGGCCCCGAAATCAGGGCCGATCCCAGTCCAGCGCGCGTTTCTTCCAGACGTAGGCGTACCCGGCGACCAGAATCGCGAAGAACACCAGGACCTGGACGAACCCGACCCAGCGCAGATCGCGGATCGCCATGGCCCACGGGTAGAGGAAGGCGACCTCGATGTCGAACAGCAGGAAGATCATCGCGATGAGGTAGAACTTCACCGACTGCCGTTCGCGGGCGTCGCCCACGGGAGGCACGCCGCATTCGTACGGCGCGGCCTTGATGGCGGACGGCTTGCGCGGCGCGATGAGCTGCGCAAACACGATGGATCCGACACCAAACGCCACACCCAGGAGGGCCAGGAGCAGGATGAACAGCCAGCCTTGCATGGTCGGGATTCATGCTATCGGAGGGGGGAGGCTAAGTCAAAGGCCGTTAGGCCGTTAGGCCGTTAGGCCGTTGGGCCGTTCCAGGTTCCAGGTTCCAGGTTCAAGGTTCCAGGTTCACCCCTCGACCTTGGTCGGGGTGACCCTGAGCTTCGCCGAAGGGTCAAGGTTCCAGGTCACCGCACCTGCTCGAACCTGGAACTTTGAACTTGAAACTTGGAACAACTCCCCGCGCCCGGGGCACTAGCCCCATGCCCCACGTCCCATGCCCCACGTCCCATGCCCCACGTCCCCAGCCCCTAGCCCCCAGTCCCTGGATGCCAGATACTATCCCTATGCGCCTCGCCTGGTTCAGCCCGATGCCGCCACACCGGTCGGGCATTGCCGCCTACAGCGCCGAGATCCTCGGGCGGCTGGCAGGGGCCCACGAGATCGAGGCGTTCGTCGACGACACGACGGGCCCCGCCGCCGTCCGCGCCGTCGCCCCCGTGCCTGGCGTCGCGATCCGCGGCGCCCACGACTTCCCCTGGGCCCACCCGCTGCGCCGGCACGACGCGGCCGTCTACCAGCTGGGCAACGACCTGTGCCACGACTACATGTGGCCGTACCTGGTCCGGTACCCCGGCCTGGTCCTGCTGCACGATGCCCAGCTGCACCAGTCGCGGGCGCGCGGTCTCATCCGCCGCGGGCGGGACGACGACTACATTGCCGAGTTCCGCTACAGCCACCCGGAGGCCGACCCGGACATCGCGAAGCTGGTCATCGCCGGCCTGGGTGGCTCGCTCTACTACTACTGGCCGATGATCCGCGTGCCGATCGAGGCCGCGAAGGTGGTCGGCGTGCACAGTGCGTGGCTGGCCCGCACACTCGGCGAGCAGTTCCCGGGCCGGCGGTTCGTGCACGTGCGCCACGGGTTTCCCGACATCACGCCGCAGGCGAAGGCGGGCCCCGCCGAGGTCAGGCGCCGGCACGGCCTCCCCGAGGACGCCGTGGTGTTCGGCTCGTTCGGCCGCGTGACGCCGGAGAAGTCCCTGACGCACGTCCTGCTGGCGCTGGCGCAGGTGGCCGCCGACGCGCCGGCCATCCGGCTGCTGGTCGTGGGCGACACGCCCGAGTACTACGATCTCCGGCAGGAGGCTCATAACCTCGGCGTCGCGGACCGCGTGGCCGTCACCGGCTACGTGGCAGACGATGACCTGCCTGAGTACCTCGCGGCCGTGGACGTATGCCTGAACCTGCGCTGGCCGACGGCCCGCGAGACGTCGGGGGCGTGGGTCCGCTGCCTGGCGGCCGGCAAGCCGACCGTCATCACGGACCTGCTGCACCTCGGGGACGTGCCCAGCCTGGACCTGCGGTCGGGCAAGGTGCAGTGCACGGCCAGCCCGGCGGGTGACGCCGTGTGCGTGGCGGTGGAGCTGGTGGACGAAATCCACATGCTGCGCCTGGCGCTGCGGCACCTGGGCACCGACAGCCGGCTGCGCGCCCGGCTGGGCGACGCCGCGAAGCGGTACTGGCAGCGCGAAGCGACGATGGACGTGATGGCGCGGGATTACGAAACGGCGTTGGCCGAGACGGCCGCGGCGCCGGCCCCGGCGCCGCCGGAGGCCTGGCCGCCGCACCTGACGGCCAACGGCATGGGGACGTTGCAGACGATTGTGGGACAGATGGGGATTGAGACGAACGGCCTGTGAGGAACACTGATGTTTGCCGAAGACGACATCGAGCGGCGGAAGGCGGAACGCGAAGCGGCCGACGCGGCCTACAACGAGGCCCTGACGGCGCTGGACCAGGCGTTCCCGAAGCTGTCGGACCTGCCGCATCCCCCGATCGCGTACGACGAGCACCAGGTGTCGCCGTTGAACGAGCGGTGGCAGATCCTGCAGGGCCCGGCCCCGGCGCTTCCGGGCTGGCGCGGCAAGCTCGCCTCGCTCGTCTGGGACATCGTCCGGCCCTACCTGGAGCGGCAGCAGGCGTTCAACTCGGTGCTGGTGGACCACGTGAACCGCAACGTGGCGGTGCACCGGGCCAACCGCGAGGCCATCGCCTCCACGCTGGGCGCCCTGCGCGCCGAGATGGAGAAGCTTGAGACGTTCCACACGAAGCTGATCCTGTTCATCCAGACGATCACGCTCTACGTGGACACGAAGGACCGCAGCGAGCATATCGCCAGCCTGGCGAACCTGGCGTCGGCGGGCCTGAGCGGCGTGGCGAACGAGTTCAGCCGGCGGTGGGAGTCGATGGTGGCGCGCGAGCAGCGCTACGTCTCGGCGGTAGACGAACTGCGCACGAGCCTGGGCTCGGTGCAGCAGACGGGCCTCACGCTGAAGCGCGAACTCGAGCGGCTGCTCTCCGGGGTCGGGACGGATTTGATGCTACGGGGAGTCGGGACGAATCTGGTACCGACGGGCGAGAGCCAACAGTGTCGTCAGCCAGCCGACGCCGGGTCGCCCCGGGCGGATGGAGCCCTGGTGCCCACGGCCCAGTCGGCCGCCGTCAACGCCAACGTCAACGCCTACAAGTACGTCGGCTTCGAAAACAAGTTCCGTGGGTCGGAGGCCGAGATCCGCGAACGCCAGCTCGAGTACGTGGCGCTGTTCGACGGCGCATCGGACGTGCTGGACCTCGGGTGCGGGCGGGGCGAGTTCCTGGCCCTGCTGCAGGAGAAGGGCATCAGCGCCCGCGGCCTCGACATCAACCACGAGATGGTGGAGGTGTGCCGGGCGCGGGGCCTGAGGGTCGATGAAGGGGACGCCATCGGGTTCCTGAACAGCCTGCCGGACGGGTCGCTCGGCGGCCTGATCGCCCTCCAGGTGGCCGAGCATTTCCCGCCGCCGTACCTGCTGCAGTTCCTCGACGTGGCGTACCACAAGCTGCGCCCGGGCTCGACCCTCGTGCTCGAAACGCTCAACCCGGCGTGCTGGTTCGCGTTCTTCGAGGCTTACATCCGCGACATCACGCATGCGTGGCCGCTGCACCCCGATACGCTGAAGTACCTGGTGGTGGCGTCGGGCTTCAACAAGGTCGACGTGAAGTACCTGTCCCCGTACCCGGGCGACGCCAAGCTGCAGCGCTGCCAGGTGCCGCAGGAGATGGCGACGCTGGGCATGGTGAACCTCGTCCACGCCTTCAACGAGAACGTGGACAAGGTGAACGCGCTGCTGTTCGGGTACCTGGACTACGCGGTGATCGGGCGACGGGTGTAAGGGGCCATTCGG
>CAYNDV010000086.1:7071-19277 GCA_964396055.1 uncultured Vicinamibacterales bacterium
GTTCGGGTACCTGGACTACGCGGTGATCGGGCGACGGGTGTAAGGGGCCATTCGGCGCGCGGCCGTTCGGCTGTTGGGCCGAACGGCCGAACGGCCCAGAGCCTAACGGCCCTTCTTGAGCCGCTCGATGTCCGACTCGACCATCATGCCGATGAGGCCCTCGAAGGTCACCGACGGTTCCCAGCCGAGGATCTTCCGCGCCTTGGACGGGCTGCCGATCAGGTGATCCACTTCGGCCGGGCGCAGCAGGTTCGGGTCGATCTCGACGAACGCCTGCCAGTCGAGGTCCACGTGCGAGAACGCCACGCGCACCAGGTCCTTCACGGAGTGCGCCGTGCCGGTGGCCACCACGTAGTCGTCGGGCGTGGCCTGCTGCAGCATCAGCCACATGGCGCGGACGTAATCGCCGGCAAACCCCCAGTCGCGATGCGCCTCGAGGTTGCCGAGCCTGAGCTTCTGCTCGAGGCCCAGCTTGATCTTCGCCACGCCGTCGGTCACCTTGCGCGTCACGAACTCGAACCCGCGCCGCGGCGACTCGTGGTTGAAGAGGATGCCCGAGCAGGCAAAGAGGTTGTAGCTCTCGCGGTAGTTCACCGTGATGTAGTGGCCGAACACCTTCGACACGCCGTACGGGCTGCGCGGATAGAACGGCGTGAGCTCGGTCTGCGGCACCTCGCGCACCTTGCCGAACATCTCGCTCGACGACGCCTGGTAGAAGCGGATCTTCGGGTTCACGCGGCGGATGGCCTCGAGGATCCGGGTCACGCCCTGGGCGTTGAACTCGCCCGTCAGCAGCGGCTGGTCCCACGACGCCGGCACAAACGACATCGCCGCGAGATTGTAGAATTCGTCGGGCTGGACGTCCTCGATGGCGCGCGTCAGCGACATCTCGTCGAGCAGGTCGGCGGGCCGCAACGTGATGCGGTCGAGCAGGTGCTGGATGCGATCGAAGTTGGGCTGGCTGAGGCGGCGGATGACGCCGGTGACCTCGTACCCTTTGTCGAGCAGCAACTCGGCGAGATAGGATCCGTCCTGCCCCGTGATACCCGTGATGATTGCGCGTTTGGCCATGCTCGTGCGTCCTCGTGAATGCCGAATTGTAAATTGTACACGGCCTGAGGGCTCCAGGCCACAGGCTTCCCGCGTCCGGAGCCTCCGCCCGACGGCCGGACGGCCGCCAGCCTGACGGCCCGCCTGGAGTCCTCCATGGAATCGATCGACGTCGTCGTGATCGGCGCCGGTGCGGTCGGCTTGTCCTGCGCCCTCGAGATCGCCCGGGCTGGCTCAGGCGTGTGTGTCCTCGAGCGGCACGCCCGGCCCGGGATGGACACGACCACGCACAACAGCGGCGTCATTCACGCCGGCATCTACTACCCGCCCGGCTCGCTGAAGGCCCGGCTGTGCGTGGAGGGCGCGCGACTCCTCTACCAGTTCTGCGCCGCCCGGGACGTGCCTCATGCGCGCTGCGGCAAGCTCATCGTCGCGCTCGACGACGGCGAGGTGCCGATCCTCGAGGAGTTGAAGCAGCGGGGCGACGCCAACGGTGTCGGGGGATTGCAGTTGGTCGATGCCGGCTTCATCCGCCGGCGCGAACCGCACGTGGCGGGCGTGGCGGCGCTGTTCTCGCCCGAGACCGGGCACATCGAACCCGAAGCCCTCGTCCGGGCCCTCGCCCGTGAAGCGGAAGCGGGTGGCGCGTACATCCTGCCGGGCACGTGCCTGCGCGGCGCCGCTGCGGACGGGAGCGGGATCGTGCTGCGCACCGCCGAAGAAGACATCCTGGCAGGCACGGTCGTCAACGCGGCCGGCCTGCACGCCGACGAGGTCTCGGCCATGCTGGGCGGCGAGACGTTCCGCATCCACCCGTGCCGCGGCGAGTACGCGGAACTGGCGCCGTCGGCGTGCCGACTCGTGAACGCGCTCGTGTACCCGGTGCCGCACACCGGGAGCCACTGGCTGGGCGTCCACCTGACGAAGACCACCTGGGGCAGCGTGCTCGTGGGCCCCACCAGCAGCTACCGCGACGCGAAGGACGACTACGAGCGCGATCGGCTCCCGCTCGAGGCCTTCGTCGAGTCGACGCGGGCGCTGCTGCCCGGCATCACGCTGGCGGACCTGCAGCCGGGCGGCAGCGGCCTGCGGGCCAACCCGAACCCGCCCGACGTGCCGTTTGCGGACTTCATCATCCGCCGCGACGCACGCAACCCGCGGGTCATCCAGGCCGCCGGCATCAACTCGCCGGGGCTGACGGCGTGCCTGGCCATCGGACGGATGGTGGCGGGGCTGCTGTGAAATCAATCCCGGATTGATTAATGCGCACGACATCGCGCACGCATCAATCAATCCGGCTGAGGGTCAGTGGTGGTCCCGCCACGGCAGGGCTGAAGCCCTGCACTACGGCTGAGCGGCCGAGAGCCTAACGGCCTGAAGCCTAACGGCCTGTCAAGTGTCGCCCGATCGCGTCCTGCCAGGTCGGCATCGTGATGCCGACGGAGGCCAGTTTCGCGTTGGACATCGCGCAGTAGGCGGGCCTCGGCGCGGCCAGCGTCACGTCGGCGAGGGTCAGGGGGCGCAGGCGCGGCGTCCGGCCGAGCTGGCGCGCCGCCTCGCGGGCCACCGCATCCCACGACGCGGCGCCGGTGTTCACGCAGTGATAGAGGCCGGCGGGCGGGCGCCGCTCGATGACGGCGCGCGTGGCCGCCGCCACGTCGAATACGTAGCTGGGCGACACGGTGCGGTCCGTGAAGACGGGCACGTCCGTGCCGGCCAGGATGCCCGCCACGATCTTGTCGAGGCTGCTGCGCCGCCCGTGCTCGCCGCCGGCGCCGAACAGGCTCTCGACACGCAGCACGTACGCATCCGGCGCTTCGAGGGCGAACCACTCGCCCAGCAGTTTCGACGCCGCGTATACGCTCTGGGGATTGGTGGGATCGTCCTCGACGTGCGGCCGGGTCGCCGTGCCGTCGAAGACGAAGTCGGTGCTGTAGTGGACGAGCACGGCGCCGTGCGCCGCCGCCGCCCGCGCCAGCGTGCGCACCGCGAAGGCATTCACTTCGAGGGCGTGCCGCGGCCGCGCCTCGGCCGCGTCCACGTCGTTGTAGCTGGCGCAGTTGATCACCACCGAGGGGCGCGCCTCGGCGAAGCGAGCCTCGACGGCCCGGTCGTCGGTGATGTCGAGGTCGGCGTGCCCCTGGGCGAGGACGGCAGCGCCGGCCGCGTCGAAGGCGCGGACGATGGCCCAGCCCAGCTGGCCGGCGGCGCCCGTGACGAGGACCGGCCCCGCCATCAGACCGCCCGGTTCCCGTTCCCGGCGAGGAACGCGTGCATCTTCTCGTCGTCGAACACGCCCTCCCAGCGGGCCACGACCACCGTGGAGATGCAGTTGCCGACCACGTTGACGGCCGTGCGGCCCATGTCCATCACCTGGTCGATCCCGAGCAGGATGGCGGCGCCCTCCAGGGGCAGGCCGAACTGGGTCAGGGTGGCGGTCAGCACCACCAGGGCGGCGCGCGGCACGCCGGCCACGCCCTTGCTGGTGAGCATGAGCGTCAGCATCATGAACAGCTGGTGGCCGAAGGTCAGCTCGATGCCGGCCAGCTGCGCCACGAACACGCTGGCGAGCGACAGATAGAGCGTGGTGCCGTCGAGGTTGAAGCTGTAGCCCGTCGGCAGGACGAACCCGACGATGTTCTTGGGCACGCCGAACCGCTCCATCACCTCCAGGGCCTTCGGCAGGGCTGCCTCGCTGCTCGCCGTGGTGAAGGCGATGAGGAACGGCTCGCGCACGGCGCTGAGGAACTTCAGGAACGGCACGCGCACCAGCATCGACACGCCGCCCAGGACGACGAGGACGAAGACGGCCAGTCCGCCGTACATCAGCAGCACGAGCTTGCCGAGGGTGTAGAGGATGCCCAGCCCCTTGTCGCCGACGGTGAAGGCGATGGCCGCCATGACGCCCACCGGGGCGAACTTCATGACGTAGCCCGTGAACTTGAACATGGCCTGCGCGGTGCTCTCCAGCACGTCGATGACCGGCTTGCCCCGGTCACCGATGGCGGCGACGGCAATCCCGAAGAACGTCGAGAAGACCACCAGCTGCAGGATGTCGTTCTTGGCCATCGCGTCGATGACCGACGTGGGAAACAGGTGCAGGAAGATATCCCAGGCGCCCTGCTGCTTCGTGGCCAGGGCCGCCAGGTCGGCGGTGCTGGCGCCCATCGTCATCTCGACCCCGGCGCCCGGCTGGAACCAGTTGACGAGCGCGAGCCCCCAGAACAGGGCGATCGTCGTCGCCACCTCGAAGTAGATGATCGCCTTGAGACCGATCCGGCCCATGGCCTTCATGTCGCCGGTGCCCGCGATCCCGACGACCAGCGTCGAGAACAACAGCGGCGCGATGATCATCTTGATCATCTTGAGGAAGGCGTCGGCCAGGGGCTTGATGTCCTTGCCCAGCCACGGCCACACGTAGCCGATGACGATCCCGAGGGCGAGGCCGATGAAGATCTGGGTGGTGACGCCCGGCACCCGCGACGGGCGCACCGGGGCCGGCGGGGCGGCGGCGGTGTCGATCTTCACGGCCTAGGCCTCGTCCAGCGCGCGCGCCACCGTATCCACCACGTGATCCAGCTGCGCCTCGGACAGTTCGCCGAAGATCGGCAGCGCCAGGGTCTCGGCCGCGGCCCGCTCCGCGTGCGGGAACTGCCCCGCGCGGTAGCCGAGGTAGGCGAAACACTCCTGCTGGTGGAACGGCACCGGGTAGTAGATGGCCGTGCCCACGTGCTGGGCCTCGAGGAACGCCTTGACGGCGTCCCGCTTCGGCACGCGGACGATGAACTGATTGTAGATGTGGTAACAGTCCTCCCGCGCCACGGGCAGGCCCACGCGATCGGTGAGGCCGCGCTGCGCGAACAGCACCCGGTACCGGTCCGCGTTGCGGCGGCGCCCCTCGGTCCAGCCCGCGAGGTGCGGCAGCTTGACGCGCAGGATGGCCGCCTGCAGGGCGTCGAGGCGGAAGTTGCCGCCGATCACCTGGTGGTAGTACTGCCGCTCGCCGCCGTGCACCCGCATCTTGCGCAGCATCGCGGCCAGGGCGTCGTCCTGGGTGGTCACCAGGCCGCCGTCGCCGAAGGCGCCGAGGTTCTTGCTGGGAAAGAACGAGAACGTGCCGCAGGTGCCCAAGCCCCCCACCGGCGCGCCCTTGTAGCGCGACCCGATCGACTGGCACGCGTCCTCGACGACGGCCACGCCGGCCGGCACCGCGGCGCGCAGGGCGTCCATGTCGGCGCTCTGGCCGTAGAGGTGAACCGGGATGACCGCCTTCGTGCGCGGCGTCACCGCCGCCGCCACGGCCGCCGGATCGATGTTGTACGTGACCGGATCGATGTCGACGAACACCGGCGTGGCGCCGAGGCGCGCGACGCTGCCGGCCGTGGCGAAGAACGAGTAGGTGCTGGTGATGACCTCGTCGCCGGGGCCGACCCCGAGCGCCATCATCGCCAGGACGAGGGCGTCGGTGCCCGACGACACGCCGACGGCGTGTTTCACCTCGAGCAGCCCGGCCAGTTCACGCTCGAGGCCCTCGATCTCGGGCCCCATGATGAACCGCTGGCTGTCGCACACCCGCGTGATCGTCGCCAGGATCTCGTCGCGGATCGGACGATACTGCGCCTGCAGGTCGAGCAGCGGCACCTGGATGGCCGCCGATTGCCGCGTTCCCGTCGCCATGACCGCCTCCCGCCGCGCGCCGGGCCCCCGGCGCCTGTCCCAGGGCTACCGCGACGCCAGTTTGGGCTCGGCCCACACGGCGAAGTCGTCCTTCCGGGTGTTCTTCTTCCGGCGGGGCGGGCCGGGGTCGGTGTTGAAGACGATCTCCACCTGCTGGCCCTCGTAGGCCGACAGATCGATCGTCGCCTCGTGCCAGCGGCGATCGGCCTCGCGCCGCTTCGGGTTGACGAACTCCCGCAGATACTCCTCGTAGGTGCGCCCGTCGGACACGCCGATGCGGAACTGCACGCCGTCGCTCTCGCCCTTCCAGGCATCTTCCCGCAGGGCGAACCACGTCGTCAGGGTGCCGCGCCGCGGCACCTCCACCTTGTAGGAGATGCGCGAGAACGGCGGCGCGTAGATGGCCTTGCGGGCGACGCCCCCGACGGTGACGTCCTTCACCTCGAAGGGCGTCCCGCCCCCGGGTTCCTTGAAGGTGCTGCGCGACTCGGCGGTGGCCAACTGCTGGATCAAGTCGATCGTGACCACGCCGCCGCCCCGGCGCATCATCCAGAAGCTGCCGACGATGATGACCACGACCACCACGGCCAGGCCGGCCACGAGTTTCGGATTCTTCACGGCTGACGCCCCTCCTTCAGTCCCGGACACACGTCTCCCAAAGGGATAGATCGTAGCACCCGCCCCGGAACAGCCGCAAGGCGCCGGGCGTGGCCGGCCGGCCCCGGCCCTACCGCTGGCGTTCCTTGATGGCCGCGCGGGTCTCGCGCTCGGTTTCACGGCGCTTGATGGTTTCGCGGCGGTCGTGGGCCTGCTTGCCCTTCGCGAGGCTGATGGCCAGTTTCACGCGGCCGTCCTTGAAGTACATGCGGACGGGCACCAGGGTCATCCCGCGCTCGGCCACCTTGCCGATGAGCTTGCGGATCTCGTGGCGGTGCAGCAGCAGCTTGCGGGGGCGCAGGGGCTCGTGGTCCGCGTAGCCCCGGCTGCTGTAAGAGCCGATGTGGATGCCCTCCACCCAGACCTCGCCGTTCGTGATCCGGGCGAAGCTGTCGCGGAGGTTGATGCGCCCCTCACGGATCGCCTTCACCTCGGTGCCGATGAGGGCCATGCCGGCCTCGAACGTCTCGAGGAGGTGGTAGTCGTGGTGCGCCTTGCGGTTGTCGGCGATGATGCGCTCGGCCTTCTTCCGCTCGGCCTGCCTGTCAGGCTTGGACATGAAGCACGTCAATCCCGGATTGATTGTGACACCGTTGGGGCCCGGCGGCCACCGTCACGCGCGGGGGGACGCCGCCAGGCGCGCCGCCAGGCGCACGGCCTCCACCAGGCTGCCGTGGTCCGCCACCCCGCGGCCCGCGATGTCGAACGCGGTCCCGTGATCCACCGACGTCCGGATGATCGGCAGGCCCAGCGTGACGTTGACGGCCTTGCCGAAGGCCAGCAGCTTGACGGGGATGAGGCCCTGGTCGTGGTAACAGGCCACGACCGCGTCGAACTCGCCGCGCGCCGCCCGCACGAACACGGTGTCGGCCGGCAGCGGCCCGGTCACGTCGAGGCCGTCGGCCCGGCAGGCGGCCACGACGGGCTCGTGTACGTCCCGCTCCTCGATCCCGATGACGCCGCCTTCGCCGGCATGCGGGTTCAGGCCCGTGACGACGAGCCGCGGGCGCGGGAAGCCGAAGCGCGGCAGTTCGCGGGCGGTCAGCCGGACGACGCGGTCCAGTTCGCCGCGCGTGAGCCGCTGCGGCACGTCCCGCAGCGGCACGTGAATCGTCGCCAGGACGACGCGCAGGGCCTCGGCATGGAACATCATCGCCACCGAGGACGCCCCCGTCAGGTGCGCGATCAGCTCGGTGTGGCCGTGCCACGGCAGGCCCGCCAGGGCCAGCGCTTCCTTGTTGAGGGGCGCCGTGACCACGCCCGCCACGCGGCCGGCCAGCGCATCCTCCACGGCGGCGACGACGGCGTCATAGGCGGCGCGGCCCGCGGCGGCCGACAACTGCCCGGGCGCAAACGCGGAGAGGTCCGCCGGCCCGTACAGCACCGGCTCGCAGACGTCCAGGACGCGCGCGTCGAGGCTGGCCTTGCGCGCGATCTCCGGGCCGATGCCGGCGGGGTCGCCCACCGTGATCGCGAGGCGCGGGCGCGTCATGGCCGCCCGCCGCGGCCGCACGATCCGCAGCCGCCCCCGCAGCCCCCGCCTTCATCCGAGGCGCCCGGGTAGGCCTCGTCGCGCGCGTCGCGGTGGTTGTTCGCCGACGCCGGCGCCAGTTCGTACCGCAGGCAGCACTTCAACCGCCCGCACAGGCCGGAGAGCCGCGACGGGTTGAGGGCGAGGTCCTGCTGCTTCGCCATCTTGATCGAAACGGGATCGAACGCCTTCAGAAACGTGCTGCAGCACAGCGGACGGCCGCACGTGCCGTAGCCGGTCAACAGCCGCGCCTCGTCGCGCACGCCGATCTGCCGCAGTTCGATCCGGGTCTTGTACTCGGACGCCAGCTCGCGCACCAGTTCGCGGAAGTCCACGCGCTCGTCGGCCGTGAAGTAGAAGGCCAGTTTCGAGCCGTCGAAGGCCTGCTCCACGCGGACCAGCTTCATCGGCAGCCCGCGCTCGCGCACCTTCATGGTCGCCACGCGCAGGGCGTCGCGCTCGCGCTGGGCATGGCGCTGGCGGAGGTAGAGGTCCTGGCGCGTGGCGCGGCGAAGCAGGCGCCCGGACTCGGGCGGGGCGGGACGGGCCGCCACAGCCGCGGGCACGCGCAGCACGCGCCCGAGCGTCATCGAGCCCTCGGCCTGGACGACCACCTGGTCGCCGTCGCCGATCGGTCCATCGACGTCAGCCGGTACGACCGCCCGGACAGCCTGCCCCGTCACCGTGCGGACCGTCACGACGGCGCCGGGTTCTCCAGCGCTCATAGGAGCCATCTATCGCCGGCGGCGCGGCGCGGGCCTACAGCTGGAACGCCAGCCAGTCCGCCGCGATCTTCGGACTGGCGTTGTGGCGCTCCACGGCAGCCAACGCGCGGCCGACGGCCGTATACGCGCGCGCGACACGATCGCGGTCCCAGCCCCGGGCCAGCGGCTCGAGATCCGCCGTGAGGTCCGGGTTGACCAGCGCCGTCCCGGGCGCGCGGGTTGTCATTACCGCCAGGTCCCGCAGCAGGGCCTGGAGGGCACGCAGCCGGACGGCCAGCACCGCCCGATCCGGCGTCCCGGTCTTCGACGCTTTCTGCTTCTTCCCCTTCTTTGCCGCGCCCTCCACCAGCGCGGCCCCGCAGGCCAGCCGCTGGCGCGGATCCGAGGCCCGCGTGGCCTCGATGAGCACCCCGGCGGCCACGGCGCGCGCCTCCGCCAGCTCGCTCCCGCCCGACGCGAGCGCCCGGGAGAAACTGCCGCCGGCCAGGGCCGCCGTCGCGTGGGCGTCGGCCTCGTCGAACCCGTGCCGCGTGGTCAGCGCCCGCGCAAGCTCGTGGGACGGGACAGGACCGAACCGCAACTGGCAGCACCGCGACCGGATGGTGTCCAGCAGCGCGTCGGGGCGGCCGGTCACCAGCACGAAGACGTTGCGCGGGGGCGGTTCTTCCAGGGTCTTCAGCAGGGCGTTCTGCGCATCGTCGCCCAGCAGGTCGGCGCCGTCGACGATGACCACGCGCGAGCGACCCTCGAACGGGCGGTACGCCGTCTGCCCCACCACGTCCCGAATCTGCTCGATCTTGATCGACGTCCCCTCGTCGGGCTCCACCAGCGTCACGTCGGGGTGCAACCGGCGGTCGATCTTGCGGCACGACGTGCAGGCACCGCACGCGTCGCGCCCGCCGCCGGACGCCTCCACGGGCGCCAGGCAGTTCACGGCCTGCGCCAGGGCCACGGCCGCCTGCCGTTTGCCAACCCCGTCCGGGCCGGCAAAGATCAGGCTCGGCGGGAGCGAATCCGTCTGGATCGCCCGGCCGAGCAGACCGAGCACGCGGCGATGGCCGAATAGATCACGAAAGGGCATCGGACGCGTCGATGCTATCACACGGGGCCACGGCCGCTTGTTCAATCCCGGATTGTTCTAACGGTGAGCCGCCGGTCGACGGCGGCGATGACCTCATCCACCGTGATGTCGTCGATGCACGGCGTCGGGCGGCGGCACCGGCGCTTGTGGTGGCACTCGCAGCCCTCGAAGCGCGACAGGCCGACATCGGCGGCGGCGAACGGCCCGTTGCGGGCGGGGTTCGTGGGACCAAACATCCCGACAATGGGCGTGCCGAAGGCGGCGGCGATCTGTAACGGCCCGGTATCGCCGCCGACAAACAGGGCGGCGTGCTTCAACAGCGCGATCATGTCCCCCAGCCCCGTGGGCGGCGCCAGCCGCGCCGCGTCGCCCGACGCCTCGACGACGGCCCGGGCGAGATCCTGCTCGCCGGGCCCCCAGGCGACCAGCGGCACCAGGCCGTGCCGTGACCGGAGGTGAGCCGCCAGGACGCCGAACCGCCCCGCAGGCCAGCGTTTGTTGGGCCATCCGGCGCCTGGGTTGACGACGGCATACGGACGCGCCCCACCGGCCCCGGGCGGCGGCAGCACCGAGGCGAGCGCCGGATCCATCGGTGCATCGAGCGGAAACCGGAGGACGTCGGCCGGGATCCCGAGGGCGCGGACGAGCGCCAGGTTCTTGCGCACCACGTGGCCGGTTTCGTCGGGCGTCACCGGCCCCGTGTAGAAGACCCGGGCGGCGGGTTCACGCAGGTGCCCGCGATCGAAGCCCACGACACGCCCGGCACCCGATAGCCGGGCCAGGGCCGCCGACTTCAGCAGTCCCTGGAAGTCGAGCGCGACGTCGTACCGCTCGGCCCGCAGGAGGCGGATGGCGTGCAGCCACGCCGAAAAAGGGGCCTGGCCCCTTTTTCCGAGGACGACCACCCGATCGAGGCCGGTCACGAACGCCAGCAGGCCGGCGTACCGCCGGTCCACGAGCCAGTCGATTCTCGCATCGGGCCACGCGTCGCGCAGGGCGGCCAGCGACGGAAGCGCGTGCACCAGGTCGCCCAGCGCGCCGAGGCGGACGATGAGGACCCGGGGCGCCATGGGACTAGCGCGGGGTGAGGCGCGACAACAGGTCGCGCGTGGAATGGTCCTTCGGATCGCCGACAATCGCCGTGCGGCCTCCGTACGACTGGACGATCGGCCGCTCGGGCACGCTCTCGACGGTGTAGTCGGTGCCCTTGCAGTGCACGTCGGGCCGGTAACGCAGGAGCACGTCCGCGACGGTGCGGCCGCCGAACAGCACCACGTAGTCCACGCAGCGCAGGGCCGCCAGCAGTTCCGCGCGGTCCGTCCCCGGCATGATGGGGCGGCCCTCCCCCTTCAGCATCCGCACCGACTCGTCGTCGTTCACCGCCACGACAAGGCGATCGGCCTCGGCGGCCGCGCCCTGCAGGTACCGCACGTGACCCACGTGCAGCAGGTCGAAGCACCCGTTAGCGAGGGCCAGGGTCCGGCCGGCGGCCCGCTCGGCGGCAAGGAGGGAGTCGAGTTCGTCGGACGTGACCACGCGGCCCATGGGGGAACTCTATCAGGAAGGGGACGGGGTATTCATCAGCCAGAGTGCCGCGCTGACGAGGTGGTCGCAGACGGCGTCGGCCCGCTCGCCCGGCGGCGGGTTGTGCTCCTCGGAGGCGCCGTAGCCGGTGCGCACCAGGATCCCGCGGGCGCCGATCTGGCGGGCCACGGCCAGGTCGCGCCACCGATCGCCGATGACGACGGACCGCGCCAGGTCGATGCCGAGTTCGGCGGCGGCGCGCAGGGCGAGGCCGGGCCTGGGCTTGCGGCAGTCGCAGTCCCTCCGGTACCGCTCGACGGCGGCGTCGGGACTGTGCGGGCAGTAGTAGTGGCCGTCGATGGCCGTGGCGCCCTGGCGTGCGCGATCGGCCAGGAAGTCCGCGATGGCGCCCACCGTTTCTTCCGTGTGGATGCCCTGGGCCACGCCAGCCTGGTTCGTGATCACCACCACCAGATAGCCTGCGCGGTGCAACAACCGGATCGCGTCGATGGCGTACGGGAAGAGGACGAACCGTTCGAGGCGGTCGATGTACCCCGCGTCTTCGTTGATGGTGCCGTCACGATCGAGGAACGCCGCCGGGCGCAGGCTGCTCACAACACCTCGCTCACCGCCTGGATGACACGCTCCGCCGACACACTCGTCAGGCACCGGTGGTCGATGGGGCACTCGCGCAGGCCGCAGGGGCGGCAGAACGCCCGGCCGGCCACGACGACCGCGGGGGTGCCGGGCCAGGGCACGGGCGCGGTCTCGCGTTCGTTGGTCGGGCCGAACACCCCCACCACGGGGGTGCCGACAGCCGCGGCAAGGTGCATGGCGCCGGAGTCGTTCGAGACAAACGCGGCGCACGAGGCGAGCACGCCGGCCAGGCCGGCCAGCGTGGTGCGGCCGGCCAGGTCGATGACGCGGCCCGCCGGGAGCGCCGGTCCACCCGCCGCGGCCG
>CAYNDV010000087.1:0-19137 GCA_964396055.1 uncultured Vicinamibacterales bacterium
TAGCCTCTAGCCTCTAGCCTCTAGCCTCTAGCCTCTAGCCTCTAGCCTCTAGCCTGCGCACGGGAACGGCCGGCCGCGAAGCCCGCCACGCCGGCAGCGCCCCGGCCAGCAGCGCGGCCACGATCGCGGTGGCGGCGGTGAAGAGCAGCGGCCCCCCGTCCAGGCGTTGCCCCGCGCGCACGACCACGTTCAGGCTGCTGCGCTGAAAATCCGCCAGTGCGTCACACGATCGCTGCGACGCCGTCCAGTCCGCCAGGTCGTGGACCGAGACCTCGAGCCGCGCCCGAGGCCCAGGGCGATCACCGCAGACACCGCGAGGCCCGGGTCGCGGACGAGTGACCGGACGCTGGCCCGCCAGTCGCTCGGAGTGATCATGCGGATGCTCCCGGGGGCGGGTTGGCTCGTGCGCCCGGCGGCTGGCAAGCTGCGGGGCCAGACCAGGCGGCTGAGGACTTAGACGAACCGGCCAACCGGTCCGATCACCCGGCTGGCCCCATCTGACGCCCAGGCCGGGCCCCGGAGTCGTCAGGGGTGATTCCGAAGGAAACCCGAAGGTCGCTGGCCCCTGGGCCTCACCTAGAATGAGCCCCATGACACGCGCGGCCCTGGTCCTCCTCACGCCTGTCCTCGCCTGTCACGTCGCCTCGGCCATCCTTCCCCTGGCTGGGGCGCCTGGCGTCACGCGCCCCTTCGATGAACCCGACGCGGCGGCCGCCTACTACGCGGCGCGGCGCCAGCCGGCGACGCCGGCGATCGACCCGCGGGAACGGTACCGCCGGGCCGCCGATCAGACGGCGGCCATGCCCCGCTACAGCACGGCCACCCGCCGGCGGCTGCCCTCCCTGCGCGATAGCGGCGTGGTGACGACACCGCCGGCCCGGCCCGGCGATCCGGCCGCTGCGACCCTCGACGCCTGGGAACCGCTGGGGCCGGGCAACATCGGGGGCCGGACACGCGTCGTCGCCATCGATCCGGCGAACCCGGATCGGATGTACGCCGGCGGCGTGTCGGGCGGGGTGTGGAGGACCGATGACGCCGGGGGGCGGTGGCAGCCGATCGGCGATGCGATGGCCAATCTCGCGGTGAACGCCATGGCGATGTCACCGCGCGACCCACGGGTGATCTACGTGGGCACCGGCGAGGGGTATTTCCGCGAGGACGTCCGCTACACGGGCCTGCCGCTGCGGGGCGGCGGCATCTTCGTCACGACCGACGGCGGCAACGCCTGGCGGCCGCTCCCGTCGACGGCGGGGCCGGACTTTCATTTCGTGAACGACCTGCTCCTCAGCCCGCGTGACGATCGCGTGATCTACGCCGCCACGCGCACGGGCGTGTGGCGTTCGCGCGATCGCGGCGATACCTGGTCGCGCATCCTCGCCGTAACGGTGCGCGGCGGCTGCCTGGATCTCGCGCTCCGCACCGATCAACCGGCTGATGTGCTGTTCGCCGCGTGCGGGACCTTCGAGCAGGCCACGGTCTACCGCACCCTCGACGCCGCCGGCAGCGCCGCATTCGTCCCGGTGCTGGCCGATCCCGGCATGGGGCGCACGGCGCTCGCGATCGCGCCCGGCCGGCAAGGCACGATCTACGCCCTGGCGGCGAGCAACGTGCCCGGCCCCAACGGCCTGTTCGAGCAGGCCCTGCACGCGGTGTTCCGATCCGACGACGGTGGAGCCGCGGGCACCTGGGCCGCGCAGGTCCGCAATACGAACGCCACGAAGCTGAACACGCTGCTGCTCACCAACCCCATCGCCGCGTCCTACCGTGACTGCCGCGTCGCCGAGCGCGATGCGTACACGCCGATGGGCTGGTACGTGGCGTCGCTGGCCGTGGATCCGGCGGACGCCGAGACGGTGTGGGCGGCGGGCGTGGACTGGTTCCGGTCGCGCGACGGCGGCCGCACCTGGGGCGTCGTCTCGCAGTGGTGGCAGTCGGGTGTGCCGAGTTTCGCCCACGCAGACCAGCACGGCCTGGTGTTCCACCCGGCCTACAACGGCACGACGAACCAACGGGCGTTCGCGCTGACCGACGGCGGCATCTATCGCACCGACAACGCCCGCGGCGCCGACGCGCGCGACGTGTGCACGCCGGCGTCGATTCAGGTGGGCTGGACCTCGCTGAACCACAACCTGGGCATCACGCAGTTCTACCACGGGCTGCCCTTCCCGGATGGCACCGCGTATGTCGGCGGCACCCAGGACAACGGCACGCTGCTGGGCACAGCGGCGGCCGGCATCGACGGCTGGCGCAGCCTCTACGGAGGCGACGGCGCGTACGTGGCCCTCGACGCGGCTGACCCGGCCATCCTCTGGGTGCAGACCCAGTGGGCCAACATCCTGCGATCCGAGGACGGCGGGCGCACCTTCGCGAGCGCCACGGCGGGCCTTGATCCCCGTGTCGGTTCGAACCTCCGCGGGCAGGACGGCTCCTTTCTGTTCATCACCCCCCTCGTCGCCGATCCGGTCAGGCCGGGCGTCGCCTGGACGGGCGGCCGGTACCCGTACCGCCTCGACGGGGTGGGGCGCGATCCGCGCGAGGGGGCCGGGGTTCCTCGCCGGAACAGCCCGCCGGGAGACGATCGCGAATCCACGCCATCCGCCGGCGGCGCGATCTGGCAGCGCGCGGGTGATGCCCTGCTCGACAACGGCCTTACCAGCGCCATCGCCGTCGCGCCGTTCGACCCGGGACACGTGGCGCTGGGCAGCACCACCGGACATCTCTACACGACGACGGACGGCACGCTGCCGCCTCGAACCATCCGATGGGGCACCTCGCAGCCGCGGGCGGGCTGGGTGACGTCGGTGGCCTACGACCCCGGCGACCCGGCCATCCTCTATGCCACCTACGGCGGCTTTGGCGGCCCGCACGTCTTCGTCAGCGTCAATGGCGGGCGCACGTGGCGGGCCCTCGACGGCATCGGGCTCGAGAGCCTGCCCGACGTGCCGGTGCACGTCGTCGTGCCGGACCCGGGCCGGCCCGCGCGCCTTTACCTCGGCACCGACATCGGCGTGTTCGTGTCGGACACGGGCGGCGATCGGTGGAGCGTGGAGAACACCGGCTTCGGCGCCATCGTCACCGAGTGGCTGGCGCCCCTGCGCACGCCAACCGGCGAACGATGGCTCTTCGCCTTCACGCACGGCCGCGGCGCATGGAGAGTGCGGCTGCCCTAGCGCCCGCGCGCCCGGGCTGGCGGGCGCCGTCCCCCCCGGCACCCGGCTGGCGGCGCCTAACGGAACACCGCCCGCCCACGCAGCGACGTGATCACCCGCGCGTCGACCCAGTACGTGTCGGGGTTGCCGTTGCGCGGGCTGACGTGCAGGGCGCGAAGCCCGTCGGCGGTCAGTCGGTCCGGCCGATCCAGCCGGTTCGCCATGAAGAAGAAGTACCTGCCATCTGGGCTGACGTAGGGCGAGTACTCGAGCGCGCTCGCCGAGTTGATAGCCGGACCGAGATTGATCGGCTCGCTCCACACGTCGTCCGGGCGGCGGAACGTCACGTAGTAGTCACACCCGCCCAGCGTGTCGTCGCGCCCGTCCGTCGGCACGATGAGGTAACTCTCGTCCGGCGCGACGAAGGCATTGTACTGCGACCGGCCGCTGTTGACCTGCGGCGGCAGCTTCTCGGGCGCACGGTACATCCCGTCCGCCAGCCGGGCGCGCCAGATGTGGCTGATCCGGCTGCCGCGTTCCTCGCGGGTGAAGTACAGCGTGCCGTCGCGCGTCAACGACGGGAAGTACTCGGCCAGGTCGGTGTTCACCGGGGCGCCCAGGTTGCGGGGCTCGCTCCAGCCGCCGGGCGTGCGCGTCATCACCCAGATGTCCTGGTTCCCGGCGGGCACGCCGCGGGCGGGGTCGGGCCGCGTGGACAGGAAGAAGAGGCGGGAGCCATCGGCCGACAGCGCCGGCTCGAGGTTCAGGTACCGCGGGTCGTCGAGGTGCGGCACGACGGCGGGACTGCTCCACCGGCCGTGCTCCAGCCGGGTCACCAGAACCGTCGTGTACTGGTAGGCTGGCCCCGACACGCCGAAGTAGATCTCGCGGCCGTCGGGCGCCATCGCAATGTCCCGATCGACTCCGCCGGTGCTGACGATGCCCGGTGCGAACAACTCGGGTGTGTCGCCCGGCGGGCGCTGCCCCAGGTACGGGCCGCCGGGCGTGGTCCCGGACTGCCCGGCCGGGACGCCCGCCGTCAGCCAGGCCGCCACGGCCACGACCAGCCCGATCCCTGCCACGCGTACCGCGATCCTCATGGCGCGCCTCCGGGATGCGAGCATAAGGGATCACGGCGGCACGCGGGTGTTCGAATCGCCTTCGACAGGCAAACCGAACCACCACCGCGGGCCCCGGGGCCCGTCTCCGCTCAGGGCCCGCGGCGATCAGGCCCCCGGCGGGGACGGCCGCTCCAGCACCAGGCGCCCGGCGCGGAAGTTGAGGTGCACCCGGTACGGCCACAGAATCGGGTTGCCGAGCAGGCCCGCCGCGTAGCGCCCGGGAATCACGTTCAACATCCCCATCGTGAACTCGTGCACGCCCTGGCCGGGCAGCGCCAGCGGGCCCAGCGTCACCGTCACGCCGTCGATGCGCATCGTCTGCTGGGGCCCCTGCGCGCCCCGGATCCCGGAGGTGGTCACCCGTGACGCGTCGGTGCGCGGGCGGAGATGCGCCTGCGAGAAGCCGCCGTCGATGAGGTGCGTCGCCGCCGCCGTGTCGAGGATGTAGAGCGCGGGCGGCGTCCCGTCCAGCGCGGCGCGGACGACCGTCTGGTCGAAGAGGTACAGCGGCACATCGGCCACGACCGAGCCTGGCCGCAACGAGCCCGTCAACAGGTCCGGTTGATCCAGCGGGGCCAGGCACATCACGTTGGCGCCGGCGTCGAGCGTGACGTTGAACCGCTTGAGCAGTCCGGTCCCAATCAGGCCCCGCCGTTCCCCGCGGAACGACTGCAGGTCGGACACCATCACGGGCACGTGGCGGAAGGTGATGGGGCCCACATCGACGCGGTCGAGCACGGCGAAGCTCACGGCCGCCGTCCGCGTGCCGACACCCGACGCGGTGGACCCGCCTGTCGCGGCCAGGCCGAGATCCTCCGCCAGCAACGGGCTGATGGTGAGGAAGTCCGGCGACGCCGAGTCGAGGTCGAAGGGATACTCGGCCTTGCCGTTCACGCGGAGGATCACCCTGCGGATGCGCGGATGGCGGACCTCGTCGCTGTGGAGCGGCACGGTCACCAGTCCGCGTGGAGCCTCCATCGCGAACAACCGCACGCCGCCCAGGCCGGCGATCTGGGTGACGTTGTTGCTCAGCCACGACGGCACGGGCTCGCCGGCGGCGGCAAACCGGCGCTCGATGAGGGCGCGGGCGTCGGCGAGCGCGGCGAGGTCGCCCAGATCCCACACCGTGCGCCAGTAGTGGCGGGCTGCCTCGGCGTACAAGGTGGCCGACTCGACCGCGGCGCGCAGGTGCAGGACCGCCGCCGCGTTGTCGTTGCGCAGCCGCGCGAGTCGCCCGGCGCCGTAGCGGGCCTCGGGGCTGCCGGGCGCCAGGGCCAGCGCCCGTGTCAGCAGCGGTTCAGCGTCTTCGACGCGCCCCGCCTTCAGCAGCGCCAGGCCCCGCCAGGCCAGATGGGCGGCGTCGCCGTCCGGCCCAGCCGTCGAGTCGGCCAGGGCCTCGGCGTCCTGGAAGGCGTTGTCACGGACGAGCAGGGCCAGGCGCTCCGGCGGCGCCTGGGCTTGTGCCTGCGGCAGGGCCGCCAGCAGGACGGGCAGCGGGAACACCAGGGCAATGAGCCACGGCCACCGGGCGCGTTTCGGTGCGGACATCCGACCTCCTCGATGCAGGCAGCATAGACGATGCGCGGTCCCCTCCACGCTTCGTTTACGCCTACCGGGGAGAAACGAGGATTCTCGAACCCGGGGACCCGCGCCGCGGCGGCCCTCAGGGCCGGCGGGCGACGATGAACTCGTAGCTGTAGGCGTGGCCGAACCGGTCGAACATGTCGGCTTCGTGCGCCAGTTGTTCCAGGAGGGCCGTGGCCTCCTCGTCACCGGTCCAGAGCGCCCGGAAGGCGTCGATGCGGGCCCGCATGGGAGCGTAGTACTCGTCGCGCCAGCACGAGGGCGGCAGCGTGAAGTGGCCCACGAGGGAGAACCCGGCCGCCTCCACGTCGGAAACCTTGGAGGCGACGGGGGCGATATCGGGATACTCGCCCTCCCACCAGGCACGGACCTCCGCCGGCGGGTCGGGGACGATCCACGCGGCCTCGCTGGCCGCGAGATACCCGCCCGGCTTCACGAGCGCGAAGGCGGCGGCCAGCCCGGCCGTGAACCCGATGCTGTAGAGAGCGCCTTCGGACCAGACGAGATCGAACGACGCCTGCGCGAAAGGCGCCGCGCGCATATCACCGCACACGCCGTTGCCCGTGGCGGCGATCCCCGGGCCGCGTGGACCCGCCATCCGGCGGGCGGCCGCCACCTGCCCGGCCACGAACGGCGCGTGCAGGTCGAAGGCGGTGACGCGGCCTCCGGTGAGGCCTGCCAGGGCCGCCGTGGTCGTGCCCGGCCCGCAGCCGAGATCGAGCACGCGCGGGCACCGCGGCAGGTCCGGGATCAGCGCGAGGGCCCGGCGCATCGACACGTCGTCGCCGGGCCCGCCGCGGGGCATGCCCTCGTAGAACTCGAAGAGCCGCTCCCACATCACGCCCTCGCGCCGGTCACGAGCGCAGCGCCTCGATCTCGGCGGTCGTGCGGGGCCGCCGTTTGCCGAGCACGCGCACGCGATCGGATTCGACGACCAGGTTCTCCTCGATACGGGCCCCGCCGAAGTCACGGTACGTGAACAGCCGGTCGTAGTCGATGTAGTCGGTGAACTTCCCTTCCGCCTTCCATCGGTCCATCAGCTCGGGAATGAAGTAGATGCCCGGCTCGACGGTGAACACGAAGCCCGGCTTCAGCGGACGCGCCAGGCGCAGGCTCTTGATGCCGAAGAGCGTCGACTTGGGTTGCCCTTCGTAGCCGACCCACACCTCGCCGAGGTCCTCCATGTCGTGGACATCGAGGCCCATCATGTGGCCGGTGCCGCACTGGAAAAACATCGCGTGCGCGCCCTGCTCCACGGCGTTGTCGAGGTCGCCCTTCATCAGGCCCAGTCCCTTCAGCCCCTCGGCCAGCGTCCGGCAGGCCAGCAGGTGCATGTCCCGGAACGGCGTGCCGGGCCGCACCGCGGCCACGACGGCCAGGTGCGCGGCCAGCACGATGTCGTAGATGTCCTTCTGCCGGGCCGTGAAGGTCGGGCTCACCGGAAAGGTGCTGCTGAGGTCGCCCGCGTAGTGGCTCGGCGCTTCGGCGCCCGTGTCGAGCAGGAAGAGGCGCCCGGCCTCGAGCGTGTGGCCGTGGTAGTGGTTGTGCAGCGTCTCGCCGTGAATCGTGGCGATGACCGGAAACGCCAGCTGCCCCCCCGACGCCAGGGCGATCTCCGTGACGCGGGCGGCGATGTCAGATTCCTTCATCCCCGGCTTCGCCATGGCCATCGCCGCCAGGTGCATGTCCACCGACACGTCGACCGCCTGCTCGATCTCGGCCACCTCGTCGGCGTCCTTCACCACGCGCATCTCGACGACGGCGCGGATGAACTCGACGCTGGCGGCCTCGCGGGCCCGATCCGGGTGGACGCCCAGCAGGCGGAAGAGCTTGAGCGCGTTTTCGGCGCGATACGGCGGCAGGAACCGCACGGGTCGGCCCGACACGGCCGCGCGCGACAACACATCGGCCAGCTGCGCCGACGGCGCCGTGCGCGTGATGCCCCCGCGCGCCGCCAGCTCGGCGACGGTCGGCAGCACGCCGGTCCACACGATGGCATCAATCGTCAGGTCGTCGGCAAAGGCGGTGGTGGTGCCCTCGTCGAGGTCCATCACGGCCGCCCAGCCGGGCTGATCGACGCCCATGTAGTAGAGGAAGGTGCTGTCCTGGCGGAAGTGGAACGTGTTGTCCGCGTAGTTCATCGGGCTTTCGTCGTTCCCGAGGAACAACAGGAGCCCGCTGCCCACCTGGGCCTGCAGGCGGGCGCGGCGATCGACGTAGGTCTGGGCAGCGAACATGGAGCCTCCCCGGCGGCGGTGCGCCGCAGTGGAGAGGATTGTAGCCGGTCGGGCACGAGCCCGTCACGACCGCGGCCGGCGTGCCCGCCGGGGCCCGCGACCGGCGCGCACGGCCGTCCTCCGCACACCGCCTGTGACGCTGCCGCACAGCACGGCCATGCGCCCACGTCGCCGGCCGCGGGCGCAGGCGGGATTTCAGCGCGAACCGGCGGGGCCCGCGTTGGCAGGGGGCTTGCCCTTCCACCGTCGGACGGCTGCGATTCGCACATACCGCCGCCAGGAGTACCATCGATGTTCCGCCGGTTCCTCTGTCATCTTCCATTGGTCGCTGCCGTCCTCGTCTTCTGTTTCGCCGCCGCTGGTCAGGCCGCCGCCCAGAACCGTTCGGACACGCCGGCCGTCCCGGCCGGCGGCGAGTCAGCCGAAAGAGCGGCCGCGCCCGCCTCCCCTGCGGTGCCTGCCATGCCGGCGGCCTCGGAGGCCGCCGTCGAGGCCCCCGAGCCGCGCGAGTGGTTCGGCGGCGGCCAGCAGTGGCACCAGTGGTCGCGCATGACGGGTGACTGGGGCTCGTGGCGCGCCGCGCTCGAGAACAAGGGCATCACGGTCCTCGTCGGGGCCATCACGGATGCCTCGACCGCCGCGCGCGGCGAGACGGGCGCCCGCGCCGTCGGCCGCTCCCTCTTCGACGCTGGCGTGGAGGTGGATCTCGGGAAGGCGGGCATCGGGCCGGGCCGGGTCTTCGTCGGCTACCAGCACAAGGGCGGCGGCATCGGCGCCGATTGTGTCGAGGACGGCCAGGGGTTCTCCAACATCGACGCCCCGGACTTCCACCGGCTCGTCGAGGCCTGGTACGAGATCCCGCTCGGGTCGCGGGCCCGCGTCAAGGCCGGCTGGAACGATGCCAACAGCGAGTTCGCCTACGTCGAGAACGGCGCCGAGTTCCTGAACTCGTCGATGGGCTTCAGCCCGTCGATCTTCGCCATGCCGACCTATCCCAACCCGCAACTCGGGCTGGTCGTCCAGACCCAGCCCACGGCCTGGTCCTACGCCGGCGGCGGGATCTACAACGGCGGCCCCGCCCTCGGCGTCGGGCGGTTCGAGGCTACGTTCGCCATCGCCGAAGCCGGGCTGCGCTGGGAGCGGCTCGGCGGCGGCCGTGCGGGCGTCGGCTACTGGCACGTGAGCGGCCAGGCTGCGGCCGAGGATGGCAGCCGCAGCCGCATGAGCACCGGCGGCCAGTACCTCGTCCTGGATCAGACGGTGTGGACCGACGGCCGCACGGAGCAGCCGCGGCGCATCGGGGCCTTCCTGCAGATCGGCCTCGCCGACGCCACCACCGCGCCGGTCGCCCGCCACGTCGGCGCCGGCCTCATCGCCAGCGGCCT
This sequence comes from uncultured Vicinamibacterales bacterium, assembly GCA_964396055.1. Classification (GTDB taxonomy): domain Bacteria; phylum Acidobacteriota; class Vicinamibacteria; order Vicinamibacterales; family JAKQTR01; genus CAYJPV01. The sequence goes on from CAYNDV010000087.1 coordinate 9,477, forward strand.
CGTGCCCGGGCGTCCCGACGATGCCATCGGCGTGGGGGTCACCACGGTCCGCTTCGGCGCCACGGATTGCCCGCTGCTGCCCGAAGGCGAGGCCAACATCGGCGCCTTCTACAAGCTGGCCCTCGCGGGCTGGCTGGCGCTCAAGCCCGACGTCCAGGTGATCGTCAATCCCGTTGGCGATCCCTCGCGCAGGACGCTCGTCGTCTCCACGCTCCGCTTCGAGATCGGCTTCTGAATCCGGGTCCGGGCACCCGGTGTCGAGGCCGGGTGTGCACACCCGGACCGGGCACGCCTTCAAGTCCGACCGCCGCGGGCCGATTGAATCACGGTGACGGGCCCCCGCCCGGCCGCTGCCGTGCAGGCAGCGCCGGATCCCCCACATTTCGCGCGGGAAGGACTGTCATCATGGCTCGGCACTCGACGGCAACGGTTCAGGCTCGTATCTTCACGACATTCGCCGCCTGCGGCGCAGTGGTCGCCATCATCCTGGTCTACGTCTTCGTCCAGGTCAGCCACCTGGGTGAACTGCAGGATCAGGGGGCGCAGCGCGCGCGCGAGGCGCAGGTCGCTCTCGCCGCCGGGGCCATGGGCGCCGAGCTGTACCAGGTGATCGCCGACACCCAGATCAACCTGCACTTCGACGAGTCGCGCAAGGCCTGGGAAGCTCTGGCCGCCGACGCGCGCAAAGACCTCGACGCCCTCGACGGCGTGGTGGACACGCCCGAGGAGAAAGCCTCCGCCACCGAGATGCGCAGCGCGTTCGGGGCCCTGACGCAGCTGTTCGAGACGGAGATGCTGCCGAAGCTGGTGGCAGCCGGGGCGACCACCGACGAGACCCGCGCCATCGACGCCCGGGCCGACGAACTGGCGCACCGCATGAAGGAACACGGCGGCCGGATCGTCACCGCGCTGCAGGCCGAGTCCCAGGCCGGGGACCAGGTCTTCGACGATACCGCCACCCGCACGGAACTGATCATGACGGTCCTCGCCATCCTCGGCTGCGCCGGCATGATTGGCGGCGGCGTGTGGGTGATGCGCTGGCTCAGCCGGACGCTGCGCGCCATGGCCTCCGAACTGCGCCTCGGCGCCGAACAGGTCGTGTCGGCGTCGGGCCAGGTCGCGTCCTCGTCGCAGGCCCTGTCGCAGGGCTCGACCGAACAGGCCGCGTCGCTCGAGGAAACCTCCGCCTCGATGGAGGAGATGGCGTCGATGACCCGCCGCAACGCGGAGAACTCGCGCGACGCCGCGGCGCAGATGGCCCGCACCGAGACGCTGGTCAGCACGGCCCACGTGTCGCTGCAGGATCTGGTGGCCTCCATGAACGCCATCGCCGAGTCGAGCGCGAAGGTTTCGAAGATCATCCGGACCATCGACGAAATCGCGTTCCAGACGAACATCCTGGCGCTGAACGCCGCCGTGGAAGCGGCGCGGGCCGGGGAGGCGGGCATGGGATTCGCCGTGGTGGCCGACGAGGTGCGCAACCTGGCGCAGCGGTCGGCGCAGGCCGCCAAGGACACGGCGGCGCTCATCGAGGAGGCCACGACCAACGCCCAGGCCGGCTCTGCGAAGGTCACGTCGGTGGCGGGCGCCATCGACGCCGTGACGCAGGCCGCGGCCCGCGTGAAGGGCCTGGTCGAGGAGGTGGCGTCGGCCAGCCAGCAGCAGGCCCAGGGCATCGATCAGGTGACGCAGGCCATCACCCAGATGGAGAAGGTCACGCAGACGACGGCGGCCACCGCGGAAGAAGGCGCCGCCGCCAGCGAAGAGCTCAACGCCCAGGCCGAGCAGTCGATGGCCGTCGTGGCGCGTCTCGAAGCCCTGGTTGGCGCCGGTGCCGGGCAGGCGTCGTTGGTCCCGGTGGCGGCGCCCGCCGCCAGGGCCGCCGCAGCCCCGTTGCGCCGCGCCGCGTAAACGACCGCCGCCAGGCTTCGTCAGCCCATCGCGGCGAGGACGCGGTCGGCGGCGGGCCCGGCTTCGGCCACGCAGTTGTTGATCGCGACGCCGCGGTAGGCGTTGCCGGCCACGATCACGCCCGGGAACCGCGCCAGCCGCTCGTCGATGCGCGCAAGCCGGTCGAGGTGGCCGACCGTGTACTGCGGAATCCCCAGCGGGTGGCGGAACACGCGCGTGAACGATGGCGCCGCGCGCTCGCCCATCGCCGCCGCGAGCCCCTCGCGTGCCACCGCGACCGCCGCCTCGTCATCCAGATCGATCGCCGACGGATCGTGGGCACCGCCCAGCATGACGCGGATGAGCGCGTGCCCGGCGGGCGCCCGGCCGGGGTACACACTCGAGTCCCACAACGCCCCCAGCACGCGCGGGCCTTCGCCGCGCGGCACCAGGAAGCCGAAGCCGTCCACCGACGCGGTCATGTCCGCCAGGCGGTAACCCAGGCACACCACCACCATCGGCGCGCACGGAATTGCGCGCAGCTCGGCAGCCAGCGGCGCGTCGAGGGCTTCCACCTGGGCCGCGGTCGCGCCCGCCCCCCCGGCCAGCACCACGGCGTCGGCGTCGATCGGCGTTGCGCCGTCAACCACAAGGCGATACCGCCCGTCACGCGCCACCGTCCGGACCGCCGACGACAGGCGCAGCGCGGGGCCCAGGCGCGACGCCAGCGCCCGGACGAGTTCCTCGGTTCCGGCCCGAAACGAGGTCAGCCGTCCCAGCGGCGAGCCGACGCCGTCGGACGCCCGCATCCGGCCCGCCCGGCGGCGCGCGATGAGCGCCTTCACCAGGCCGCCGTGATCGGTCTCCATCTGCCACATCTTCGGGAAGCAGGCGCGCAGGGACAAACGCCGCGCGTCGCCGCCGAAGACACCCGACACCATCGCGTCGATCAGGACGTCGGCGGCCTCGCGGCCGATGCGCCGGGCCGCGAACGCGTGAATCGTCTCGTCACCCGCCGGCCGGCGCCGGGCGAAGGGCTCCATGGCCACCCGCAGCTTGCCCGGCGCCGACAACACCCCGGTCTTGACGAACCCGCCCGGCGTGCCCGGCAGCTCGTGCAGCCGGCCGCGTCGGTACAGGAACCGCCGCCGCGCCGCATCGTCGCTGACGTGGAGCCGATCGCGCAGGCCCAGTTCGTCGACCAAGGCGAGCGTGGCCGGCACGTTGTCGAGGAACCCGTTGGGCCCCCACTCGCAGAGGTAGCCGTCGATCAGGTCCGTGCGGATGTTGCCGCCCGGCCGCGCCGATCCCTCCAGGACGATGACGTCGATGCCGCGCTCGCGCGCCCCGCGCTGCAGCAGCGCGTGGGCGGTGGCCAGGCCCGCGATGCCCGCGCCCACCACGGCCACGCGCCTCACGCGCCACCCCCGAGGTGCGGCTCGACCAGGCCGGCGAGGGCTTCGATGAACGACGGGTGCGCGTTGAGCATGGCGCTGCGCCGCACGGTCGTGATGCCGGCGGCCCGGGCCTCCTCCGCGAAGAGCAGGTCGAGCTCGTACAGCGTCTCGATGTGGTCCGACACGAACGACACGGCCACCATGAGCAGGTCCTTCACACCGTCACGGGCCAGTTCCTGGATGACCTCTTCCGTGCCGGGCCCGATCCATTTCACCGGCCCCGTCCGGGACTGGTACGCCAGGGTGTGCGGGTTCGGGACGGCCAGCCGCGCCAGAATCCCGTCCACGGTGGCCTGCGTCTCGCGGACGTACGGATCGCCGCGTTGCACGATCGACTCCGGCAGGCCGTGGGCGCTGAACAGGATCGTGACGCCGTCGCGACGCTCTGCCGGGAAGGTCAGGAGCGCCTCCCGCACGCGGTCGGCCACCGCGTCGAGGTAGCGGACATCCTCCGGGTACGACTGGAGGCGTTCGATCGTGAGCGCCCGGCGCCGGGGCGAAGCCGCCAGCGCGCGGTCGAGGGCGCGGTAGGACGAGCCGGTGGTGGCCATCGAGTACTGGGGATAGAGCGGCAGGGTGACCACCCGCTCGATGCCCTCGGCCAGGAAGCCGTCGAGCGCCTCGTCGATCGTGGGGGTCCAGTACCGCATGCCCACGCGCACCGGGACGCGGGTGCCGTCGCGGCTCAGGCGCGCCTCGAGGGCACGGGCCTGGTCGAGCGTGAGGGGCAGCTGCGGCGAGCGGCCGCCGATCCGCGCGTAGTTCGCCCGCACCGACGGCCCGCGCACCTTCGCGATGACGCGGGCGAACAGGGGCTGCACCAGGGCGCCGAGCGGCAGCTGGATGATGTCGCGGTCCGAGAACAGGTTCACGAGGAACGGCTCGACGGCCTCGAGCGAGTCGGGGCCGCCGAGATTGAGCAGCAGGACGCCGGTGCGGGCAGCGGGCACGCGGGACTCCTTCACACGGTGCGCGAGAACACCGGCGTGGCGCCCCGCTTGTCCTTCAGGTACCGGTCGAACACCATGCAGACGTTGCGGACGAACAGCTGGCCGCGCGGCAGCACGTCGAGGCCGTCCGCCGTGGCGCGCACGAAGCCGTGGGCCGCCGGCCCCGCCTCGAGTTCGGCGATCTCGGCGGCGAAGTACGTCCGGGCCTCGATGCCGAAACGCCGGCCCACCCCGGCCCAGTCCACGTGGAAGTTGCACATGAGCTGCGTGATCACGTACCGGCGGATCTGGTCGTCGCCGCTGAGCAGGTAGCCCCGCTCCACCGGGAAGCGCCCGGCGTCGAGGTCCGCATAGTAGGCGCTCAGTTTCTTGGCGTTCTGGGCGAACGCGCCGGCGACGTCGCCGATCGACGACACGCCCACGCCCAGCATGTCGCTGGCGGGCTTCACGGTGTAGCCCATGAAGTTGCGGTGCAGCACCCCGGCGGCGGCGGCCCGGGCCATCTCGTCGCCGGGCAGGGCGAAGTGGTCCATCCCGATCTGCACGTAGCCCGCGTCGAGCAGGCGCTCGCGCGCCTCGAGGAACAGGCCGATCTTGCCCTCGGCGTCGGGCAGCGCCGCCACGTCGATGCCCTTCTGGTGGGCCCGCACCCACGGCACGAGGGCGAACGAGTACACCGCCAGCCGGTCCGGGCGCATGGCGACCACCGCGTCCACGGCACGGCCGAACGACGCGGCCGTCTGGAACGGCAGGCCGTAGATCAGGTCGATGTTGATCGACGAAAAGCCGGCCGCCCGGGCGTAGTCGTAGAGCCGCCGCGTGTCGGCTTCGCCCTGCACGCGGTTCACCGCGATCTGGACCTCGGGCGTGAAGTCCTGGACACCCATCGAGAGGCGGTTGAAGCCCAGGCGCGCCAGCGCGTCCACGTGCGCCGTCGTCGTCACGCGCGGATCCACCTCGATGGCCCTCTCGGCGCCCGGGTCGAAGGTGAAGTGACGGCTCACCACCTCGTGCAGGCGTTCCATCTGCGCGACGCTGAGGTAGGTCGGCGTGCCGCCGCCCCAGTGGTACTGCGCCACGCGGCGCCTCCGGCCCAGGGCTCCGGCCAGCATCTCCAGCTCGCGCTCCACGTAGCCGAGGTACTTGCCGGCCACCTCGCGCTTGCGGGTGATGATGACCATGCACCCGCAGAAGGTGCAGCGTTCCTCGCAGAACGGCAGGTGCACGTAGAGCGAGATGGGCGCGTCGGCGTCACCGGCCGCGTGCGCCAGCCGCTCCCGGTACTCGGCGTCGCCGAAGCCCGCGTGGAACTCGACGGCGGTCGGGTACGAGGTGTACCGCGGACCGGGCCGATCGTAGGTCCGGATGAGCGACACCAGCTGGTCGCGCGGGATGGGCCAGGGGGCGGGCGCCGGCGCGCCGGAGTCGGGCAGGGGCTCGGTGGTCATGCGCGGCTCCGGGCGGACAGGTCGTGCACGGTGTCGACCAGCACGCGCGCGTGATCGGGCGGCGTGTCGGGCAGGATGCCGTGGCCGAGGTTGAAGACGTGCCCCTGCGATCCGGTCTCGCCGTCGGCGAGTCCGGCGCCGGCGCGGGCCGAGGCGAGCACGGCCGCCGTCCGGGCCCGGATGACGTCTGGCGGCCCGAGCAGCACCGCCGGGTCGAGATTGCCCTGCACGACGAGGCCCGGCCCCAGGGCGCGGCGGGCCTGGGCGAGATCCGCCCGCCAGTCGAGGCCGATGACCCCGGCGCCGGTGCCGGCGCAGCGGTCGTACCAGCCGGCCGCGTCGCCCGCGTAGTAGATGAACGGCACGCGCGCGGCTTCCGGGCCGAGCGCGGCGCGGACGGTATCGAACACCTGCCGCGCGTACGGCTGGGCGAACCGGTCGATGTCGGCCGGCGAGAGCAGGCCGGCCCACGTGTCGAACAGCATCACGGCCTGGGCGCCGGCGCGGATCTGTTCCGCCAGGTGATGCGCCACGGTGGCGGCGCACCGATCCAGCATCAGATCGGCGGTTCCGGGATCGCCGTACATCAGCGCCTTCATATTGGAGAGGTTGCGCGAGCCGCCGCCCTCCACCAGGTAGGACGCCATGGTGAGGGGCGCGCCCGCGAATCCGATGAGGGGCACGGCGGGCGGCAACTCGGCGCGCAGCATCCGCACGGCCTCGAAGACGAAGCCCATGGACTCCACGGGGTCGGGCACCCGCAGCGCCTCCACGGCCGCCCGCGTGCGGACCGCCTGCTCCAGCTTCGGCCCGGGCGTGAACGCCACGTCGGCCCCCATCGCGATGACCGGGATGAGGATGTCGGAGAACAGGATGGCCGCGTCCACCCCCAGGCGCCGCACGGGCTGCAGCGTGATTTCGCACGCCAGTTCGGGCTCGCGGCACGTCGTCAGGAAATCGAACCGCTCGCGGACGGCCCGGTATTCGGGCAGGTAGCGGCCGGCCTGCCGCATGATCCAGACAGGCGTGCGCTCGGTGCGCTCGCCGCGGCAGGCACGAAGAAAGAGGGGCTCGGTCGTCTCAGGCATACACGCGCTCCAGGGCCGCCACGGCGGCCTCGGCGGTTTCGTCGATATCGGCCGGCGTGTGCGCGGCCGAGATGAAGTTGGCCTCGAACTGGGACGGCGCCAGCATCACGCCGCGCCCCAGCATCTCGTGGAAGAAGGTCGCAAACCGCTTCGTCTCGCACCGCGACGCATCCTGCCAGTTGCGGATCGGGCCCGGCGCGAAGAACAGCGTCCACATCGACCCCACGCGGGCCAGGGTGCACGGCCAGCCGTGGCGGCCGATGGCCGCCGTCAACGCGGCTTCGAGGCGGGCCCCCAGCGATTCGAGCGTTGCGTAGACGCCGGGGTTGCCGGCGAGAGCCGACAACGTGGCGGCGCCGGCAGCCATCGCCAGCGGGTTGCCCGACAGCGTGCCGGCCTGGTAGACGGGGCCGTCGGGCGCCACGAGCGCCATCAGGTCGCGCCGCCCGCCGTAGGCGCCCACCGGCAGGCCGCCGCCGATGATCTTGCCGAAGGTGGTGAGGTCGGGCGTCACGCCGTAGCGCGCCTGCGCCCCGCCGTGGGCCAGGCGGAAGCCCGTCATCACCTCGTCGAGGATCAGGATCGCGCCGTGCGCGGTGCACAGATCGCGCAGTCCCTCGAGGAACCCCGGCTCGGGCGCCACCACGCCCATGTTGCCCACCACCGGCTCCACGATGACCGCGGCAATCCCGCCGGGCGCCGCGTCGAACGCGCGGGCGACGCTGGCGAGATCGTTGAAGACCGCCGTCAGCGTGTCGCGGGCCGTCCCCGCCGTGACACCCGCGCTGTCGGGCACGCCCATGGTGGCCGCGCCGGACCCCGCCTTGATCAGGAACGCGTCGCCGTGGCCGTGGTAACACCCCTCGAACTTGATGAGGCCGGCGCGGCCCGTGGCCCCGCGCGCCACGCGCACGGCGGCCATGGTGGCCTCGGTGCCCGAGTTGACGAACCGCAGTCGCTCGAGCGACGGCACGGCGGCCCGCATGAGGTCCGCCACGGTCACCTCGAGGCGCGTGGGCGCGCCGAACGACGTGCCGCGGGCGGCCTGCTCCTGGATCGCCGCCACCACGGCCGGATGGCCGTGGCCGAGGATCATCGGGCCCCAGGATCCGATGTAGTCCAGGTAGCTGTGCCCGTCTTCGTCGGTGAGCCGCGCGCCGGCCGCGCGGGCGATGAACACGGGCTCGCCGCCGACGCCGCGGAACGCGCGCACGGGCGAGTTGACGCCGCCGGGAAACCGCTCGCGGGCCTGCTCGAACAACGCACGGCTCGCGGCGAAGCGGGAGGCGGGCTGATGGGCGTGGGTCATGATCGGTTGTCCGCGTCAGCCCAGCAGGCGCGCGGCCTCCTTGGCGAAGTAGGTCAGGATGATGTCGGCGCCGGCGCGGCGGATCGAGAGCAGCACTTCCATCGCCACGCGGGTCTCGTCCACCCACCCGAGGCGCGCCCCGGCTTTCACCATCGCGAACTCGCCCGACACGTTGTAGGCGGCCACGGGCACGCGGAATTCCTGCTTCACGCGATAGACGATGTCCAGGTACGACATCGCGGGCTTCACCATCACGATGTCCGCGCCCTCCTCGAGGTCGGCGCGCACCTCGCGCAGCGCCTCGTCGGCGTTGGCGGGATCCATCTGGTAGCCGCGCCGATCGCCGAACGACGGGGCCGACCCCGCCGCCTCGCGGAACGGCCCGTAGAAGCCCGACGCGTACTTCGCCGCGTACGACACCAGGACGACGTCGGTGCGGCCGGCCGCGTCGAGGGCGCGCCGGATGGCCCCCACGCGGCCGTCCATCATGTCGGAGGGCGCCACCACGTCGGCCCCGGCCTCGGCGTACGCCACGGCGGCCTGCGCCAGCAGCGGCAGCGTCCGATCGTTGTCCACGTCCACGCGCCCGTCGTGGCCCGTCGCCAGCGGGCCGCAGTGGCCGTGGTCGGTGTACTCGCAGAGGCAGACGTCGGCCCACAGCGACAGGTCCGGCAGTTCGCGGCGCAGGGCCCGCAGGGCCCGGGGCACGGGTCCCTGCGGATCGCTGGCCCGGCATCCCTCGGCGTCCTTCTCCGGCGGGATGCCGAAGAGGATCACCGCCGGCACGCCTACGCCGGCCAGTTCGCGGCACTCGTCCACCAGCACGTCCACGCTCATGTTGAAGCAGCCGGGCATCGAGCTGATTTCGCGTTTCACGCCTTCGCCGTCGCACACGAAGAGCGGGGCGACGAAGTCGGAGGGTTCGAGCCGCGTCTCGCGGACCATGCGGCGCAGAGTCTCGGTGCGGCGGAGGCGGCGGGGACGGTGCACGGGAAAGGCCATGACGGTACTCCTTGGGATCAGGACACGAGGCGCTCGGCCAGGCTCGCGGCCAGCGCGTGCGCGGTATGGGGGCGCGCCTCGAGATCGGGCGGCGCGCCCAGGGACTGCAGGGCGGCGGTCGTGCTGGGCCCGAGGCTCGCCACCAGCGTGCGGCCGCGCAAGGCGGCCAGCGAACCGCCGGGGCCGAGCGCGTCGGCGAGGCTCGAGGCCGCCGACGGCGAGAAGAACGCCACCGCGTCGATGACGCCCTTCGTCAGATCCTCGCGTAGCGCCGCCAGGCGCGCCGGCGGCACCGGCACGGTGCGGTAGGCCACCACGGGCGTGAGTGCCGCGCCGGCGGCCCGCACGGCATCGGGAAACTCGCGGCGCGCGATATCCGAGCCCGGCCACAGGATCCGGACCCCCTGCAGCGCGCCGCCGTGGGCCGCCGCAAGCGCCGTCGCCAGGCCCGTGCCGGTGGCCGGCGCCGCTTCGAGGTCGGGCTGGAACCCGTGCGCCGCCAGGCGCGCGGCCGTGG
>CAYNDV010000088.1:0-19122 GCA_964396055.1 uncultured Vicinamibacterales bacterium
CCCCGGCGCGCCCGCGACATGGCAGCGCTCGCGCCTTCGAGACGAGCAATCTTGTGATCCCGGGCTACTTCGCGTACTCCTTGAACCGCTCCAGGAACAGCCTCGCGGTGCGGTCGAGGTTCTCGATCGACCCGCCGCCGTCGAGCACCTCGCACATCTCGTAGGCAACGTAGCCCCGGTAGCCAATCTGCTTCATGGCGTCGAAGAACGCCTTGTAGTCGATGAACCCCTCGCCGAACGGCACGGCCCGGATGACGTCGGTCTGGCGTTCGTAGTTGGTCAACTGGGCGTTGTACCGGAACCGCGGGTGCCTGACGTAGTCGGCCACGGTGGTGTAGGCCACCAGGTCGCCCATCCGGCGGACGGCCGCGGCGAGATCCTGGCCGTTGATGCCTTCGAGCGCCGGCGACCAGGCGTCAAACGCCGCCCGGCAGTTCGGCTCGTTCACCTCGCGCAGCAGCCAGCGCGTGGCATCGGGGTGGATGGCGATGTCGTGGTGGTTCTGCACGACGAGCGTGACGCCGTACTCGGCCGCCTTGCGCGAGGCCAGCCGCAGTCCCTGAACCACCGCCGCCCACTGGGCGTCGTACGGCACGCCATCACGTTCGTAGCCGGTGAACACCCGGATCATCGGGATGTCCAGATCCTTCGCCAGCCGCGCCAGTTCCCCGACGTAGACCGCCCCCATTTCCGCGCTGGGGATGCCCATCTTGTCGATGCTCGCCGTGAAGTCAGGGTACCCGGCCAGGCAGACGATGCGCATCCCGAGTTCCTGCAGGCGCGCCTTGAGCTTCGTCCGGGCGGCGGCGTCGAAGTCCAGCGGCGACAGGTGAGGCCGCTTGCCCATCACCTCGACGTTGGTGAACCCGAGTTCCTTCGCCTTGACGAGGAACTGGTCGAGCGACAACTGAGCCTGCCCGCGCCACACGCCGGCGTAGCTGACCGAGTGCAGCACGGGCGTGAAGCCGTAGGCCTTCGCCACGTCCTGCGCCCGGGCGGACGGCATTCCGAAGACCCCGCCCACTCCGGCGACGAGCACACACGCGGCCACGACACGTCGAAGCATGGCTCCTCCTCGCGGAGTAGTCTACTCCAGGGGCCAGGAGCCCCGTCTTCTGTCTTCTGTCTTCTGTCTTCTGTCTTCTGTCTTCTGTCTTCTGTCCTCTGTCTGAGCGCCCCTACCCCTGCCCGTAGTAGGCCTCGGGCCCGTGCTTGCGGCGGAAGTGCTTGCGCAGCAGGGCGTCGCCCACGGACAGGGCGTCAGGGTTGAGGCGCACCGTCAGGGCCGCCAGTCGCGCGATGTACTCCAGGCTCACGGCCTGATCCACCGCCAGCTCCACCGTGGGGCCCCACGCGAAGGGCCCGTGGTTCGCCACCAGCACGGCCGGGAACTCGGCGGGATCGAGCGCCGCGAACCGCTCGATGATGACGCGGCCGGTGTTGATCTCGTACGCGCTCTCGATCTCGGCCGGCAACATCGGTCTCGTGCACGGCACGGCGCCGTTGAAGTAGTCGGCGTGGGTCGTGCCGAGGGGCGGGATGTCCCGGCACGCCTGGGCCCAGCCGGTCGCGTACAGGCTGTGGGTGTGGACGATGCCGCCGACCGCGGGGAAGGCACGGTAGAGCTCGAGGTGCGTCGGCGTGTCGGAACTCGGCCGCCAGGGCCCGCCCATCGCCTCGCCGGACGCGACGTCCACAAGCACGATGTTCTCCACGCCCATCTTCGCGTAGGGCACGCCCGAGGCCTTGATGGCCATGAGTCCCTGCTCGCGGTCGATCGCGCTGGCGTTGCCGAACGTGCCGGTGACGAGTCCCTCGCGCACGATGCGCAGGTTCGCCTCCAGCGTCCGCTGCCTGAGTTCGAGCATCATCATGGCGGGTACCCCGGCGCCGCCGGGCGCCCCTGCCCGTCGCCGGCTTCAGCGCCGCGCGCGCTGCCGGATGTCGAGCAACTGCTTCATCACATCGTACATCGACCCCTGCCACGACGCGGTCCCGAACGCGTCGTGCAGCCGCCGGTAGAGCGGATACAGGTCGCGGTACACGGCGTGCGCGGCCGGGCGGGGCTTGTAGGCCGACGCCTTGAGCCCGGTCATGGCCCGCTGCGCGTCGGCGAACGTCGCGTGTCCGCCTGCCACCCGCCCCGCCACCACGGCGCCGGCGATCGCCGACCCCAGGGCGCAGGTCTGCGCGGAGCGGCTGATGCGCATGGGGCGGCCCGTGACGTCGGCGTAGGTCTGCATCACCAGCGGGCTCTTCTCCGCGATTCCGCCGCAATTCACCACCTCATCGACGCGCACGCCGTACTCGGCGAACCGTTCGATGATCGTGAGCGCGCCGAACGCGGTCGCCTCGATGAGCGCGCGGTAGATCTCGGCCGGCGTCGTGTAGAGCGTGAGCCCCACGATGAGACCCGTCAGGCGCTGGTCCACCAGCACGGTCCGGTTGCCGTTGTTCCAGTCGAGGGCCAGCAACCCCGAGGCGCCGGGGGCGATCTTCGCCGCCTGCGCCTCGAGCGTGGCGTGGGTCACCGCCGCGCCGCCCGGCTGCACGTAGCTCACGAACCAGTTGAAGATGTCCCCGACGGCGGACTGCCCGGCCTCCAGGCCGAACGCGCCGGGCAGCACGCTGCCGTCAACGATGCCGCAGAGCCCCGGGATGTCCGGCACCCGGGCGGCCGCAGGCGCCACGGTGATGTCGCAGGTGCTCGTGCCGATGATCTTGACCAGCGTGCCGGGCCGGACGCCCGCGCCGATGGCCCCGAGGTGCGCGTCGAAGGCGCCCACGGCGACGGGGATACCCGCCCGCAGCCCGGTACGCTTCGCCCAGGCCGTGGTGAGGCCGCCCGCGGCCTGATCCACGGTGTACGCGCGCGACGGCAGCCGGCTGCGCAGCGCCGCGAGCCGGGGATCGAGCGCCGCGAGAAACGCCTCGTCCGGGTAGCCGCCCCAGGCGTCGCTGTACATCGCCTTGTGGCCGGCGGCGCAGACGCCGACGCGGATGGCATCCGGCGCCTCGGTACCCGTCAACATCGCCGGGATCCAGTCGGCAATCTCTACCCAGGAGTGAGCCGCCTTGAAGACCGCCGGCGCCGTGCGCAGACAGTGCAGGATCTTGCTGAAGAACCACTCGCTCGAGTACGTGCCGCCGATCTTCGCGAGGTACTGCGGGCGCAGGCGCGCGGCCAGCGCGGTGATCTCGGCGGCTTCGGCGACGCCGGTGTGGTCCTTCCACAGCCAGGCCATGGCGGCGGGGTTCGTGTCGAACCGGGGCGACAGGGCCAGGGGACGACCCGACGCGTCCACCGGCAGCGGCGTGCTGCCCGTCGTGTCCACGCCGAGACCGATGACCTGGGCCGGCGTGAAGGACGGCACACGCTTGCGTGCTGCGGCGAGCGCCTTGCGGATGCTCTCCGCCGCGCCCGTGACGTAGTCGGCCGGATGCTGCCGCGCGAGGTTCGGGTCGCGACCCAGAATCACCCCGTGATCGCCGTGCTCGTACTGCCAGACGGCGGTGCCGATCTCCGCGCCGTTCGCCACGTCAACCACCAGCGCGCGGACCGAGTTCGTGCCGTAGTCGAGACCGATGGTGTAGTGCTTCTTCATGCCAGACACCTGACAGCAGGCCGTTAGGCCGTTGGGCCGTTGGGCGCGACAGCGTGCTCCCTTCTTGCTACTTGCTTCTTGCTTCTGACAAACCCTACGCCCCACGCTCCACGCCCCACGCCCCTAGACGTGCCTGTACACCTCCCACCCGAGGTACGTCTCGAGGGCGTCCTCGATGGCCTCGGCCACCGTCGCCCGGGTGGCGGCCACGTGGTGCTCGAAGCCTGCCCGGCAGATGTACTGGAGCAGGTCCTGGAAGCGCGGAATCTGTACGACGCCGTACCCGCCGAACGTGTCGAGGCGGTCGTCCGTGAACCGGCCCTCACCGACGTACGCGGCCATCTCGCCGTGGATGTCGTCGGTGGAAACGCGGCAGTACGTGAACGGCCCCGGCGCCACGCGGCCGACGATGGTGCCGTAGGTGTTGTCGCGGCCCACGGTGCCGGCGATGATCTCCTGGTAGTCCATGCGCTGCTCGCTGAAGAACGCCTTGGGCAGGTTCGAGCAGTGGAAGACCACGGCCTTGTCCGGGTCGTCGGCGTAGTTGTTGTTCCAGTCGAGCAGCGCCGCCGGCTGGCCCGAGGCCGCCTGCAGGAGGTACATCCCCACGACGCCGGCCACGTCGGTTTCGCACCCGCTCGGCAGGAGGGAGTTGGACATCATGCTCATCAGCGTGCAGGGGACCACGCCGTAGAACTCCTCGAGGGCGGTCCAGCACTGGATGGCGGTCGCCGACAGGTTCTTGTCGCGGACCCAGCGGTCGATGGCCACGCCGAGCTTGGCCATCTTCATCAGGCTGAGGGTCGGGATGCCCGTGACGGCGGTGTAGCCCATCACGTCGGCGAGCTTGGCCTTCACCTCGGGCTCGTCGTCCTTCATCTTCGCGATCCAGCCCAGGGCCTCGGACAAATCGAGGGTCTCGACGCTGATGCCGGAGCGTTCGAGCAGTTTCTCGCTGTAGCGCACCGTGTTGAACGCGGCGGGCCTGGCGCCGAGGGCGCCGATGCGCGCGTGTTTCAGGGCGCGGGCAACGCGGCAGGTGGCGGCGAAACGCCGGAGGTCGCCGTGGAACGCGGGGTCGTCCGGGTCGATCGTGTGGCGATCGGTCAGCGAGTAGCGGATGCCGTACTGGCGCAGGTTGTTGCAGGCGGACATCTTGCCGCAGAAACTGTCGCGCCGGTGCTTGATCGTCATCCGGTTGCCGTCGTCGTTGAAGGCGTGGATGAGCACCGGGACGCCCAGTTCGGACCAGCGCAGGGCGTTGGCGATGGCGCGCTCGTCGCCGAAGTTCGGCAGGGTGACCAGCACGCCGTCGATCTCGTCGCGGTGGGCGCGGAACAGGTCCGCGCACTTTCGCGCGTCGTCGAGGCTCTCGATGGCGCCGTAGGTGGTGGCGGACGGGTCGAGGGCGATGACCCGGAAGCCCTGGGCCTCGAGGACCTTCAGGATCTGGACGCGCCCCGATTCGCAGAGGTGGGCGGGAAAGAAGCCGCGGTTGCCGATGATGAGGCCGAGCGTGGTGGGTCGTGACATGAATCGTCTCCGGATGGTCGGGCCGGCCTTCAGCGGGGCCGACATCGGTCGAGGGGCCAAGGGGGCTGGCGCGGCCTAGTCTAGCGTGTCCGGCACGGGCTGCGTACAGGCCGTTTTCTTGGGCTGGCCGTGAACGTTCACGTGGTTCAACGTACGGGATTCCTCCGAACCCTGTCAAGCGCGCCTGACTCAGCCCTGCTCAGCCTCGAGTCCCTCCCGGATCCGTCTCGGGCGCTTCCAGATCCACCCGCAGCCGTTCCAGGAACAGGTCGAGGTTGCTGCGCATCAGCAGGTGCGGCATCACCTTGATGCGCGGCGAAGGATACGTGCCGTTGACCAGGTACTCCCGCAGCGCCAGAAGCGCCTGCCGCCCCTGGCTCAGCGGCCGCTGGTACACCGTGGCCGCCACCGAGCCGTCCCGGATCCAGGGCACCAGGGCGGGGAACAGGTCGGTGGTGACAATGGTCAAGTCGTGCAGCCGGCCCAACTGGCGGGCGGCTTCCAGCACCGGCAGCGAGTTGACGGTGCTGACATACAGCCCTTTGAGCCCCGGCTGCGACTTCAACAGGTTCAGCGCCCGCCGGTGACCGACCCGTTCCTCGTCGTGGGCCTCGACAACCGCCGCCAGGCTGGTGCCGCCCGGGCCCGGCCGCAGGCTGGCCTCGAACCCGCGCAGCTTGTCGGCATGATCCTGTGTTCCCAGCCAGCCTGTGAAGAACGCCACGCTCCCTCCGCCGGGCAGGAACCGGGACAGCAACTCACCGGCCACCGCGCCGACCGTGAACGGGTCGGCCGACACCGACGTGAGACGCTCGGTGCCCGGCGCGTCGGTGACGACACAGACCACGGGCACGTTCTGCTTCGCCGCCTTGCGGATCCAGGGCCGGAGCGTCGCCGGGTCGCCGGGCGCGATGACGATCCCATGCACGCCGCGGTCGAGCGCCGCCTTGAAGAGCGGCACGTCGCCTTCTCCCATGCGCGGGTAGGACGCGAATTCGACGTGAATCGACGGCTCGTACGGCCCCGCCGCGTCCAGGATGCCTTCCCGCAGCGAGTCCCAGAACAAGGCGATCTCACGGGGCAGGTGCACCGCCACGCGGAACGTCTTCGGCGACTTCAGGTGGCGCGCCGCCAGGTTGGGCCGGTACCCCATCGACTCGGCCATGGCCAGCACACGGGCCCGCGTCAGGGGATTGATGCCCGGCTTGTCGTGCAGCGCGCGATCGACGGTGCCGATCGACACGTCGAGCGCGCGGGCGATGTCCTTGATGCCGACCGCCCTGGCCGGCGTATGCGGCTGTTTCGGAGACGACGCCATGGTGGGGTCCCTGCCGGTGGCGGCGCGGCCGGCCCCAGCCGCTGGCCCCGCGCCGCAGACTGCGCTATCTTACGTCAGCCGCTGCGCGGTAGGCGGAAAACCGTGCCGGGAACGTTCACGAGAAACCGCTCCATGGGTTAAGATGCCTCCGCTTCCGGTGCGCCGGGTCCAGGACGGCCGCCGGGTCCGCCCGATTCACGAAAGGCTGTGTCCATGGCCACGATCGACTGGCTCGTCATCCTCGCCTACTTCGGCCTGCTCGCCGCCCTCACCGCATGGGCGATCCGCAAGAACAAGGACACCGCCGACGACTACTTCCTCGCCGGCCGCGGCCTGGGGTGGATCGTCGTCGGCGCCTCCATCTTCGCGTCGAACATCGGCTCCGAGCACCTCGTGGGCCTCGCCGGATCCGGCGCCACCAGCGGCGTGGCCCTGGCCCACTACGAACTGCACGCCTGGTGCCTGCTCGTGCTGGGCTGGGTGCTGGTGCCGTTCTACATCCGGTCGCGCGTCTACACGATGCCCGAGTTCCTGGAGCGCCGCTTCTCGCCAACGGCCCGCTGGGTCCTCTCGCTCATCTCGCTGGTGGCCTACGTCCTGACGAAACTCGCGGTGGGCATCTTCGCCGGCGGCGTCGTGTTCGGCACGCTGATGCCGGAGTTGAGCCTGACCATCGCCGGCACAACCTTCAACAGCTTCTGGGTCGGCTCGGTGGCGGTGGTGCTGTTGACCGGCCTCTACACGGTGCTCGGCGGCATGCGGGCCGTCGCCTACACCGAGGCCGTCCAGACCCTCGTGCTGGTGATCGGCTCGCTGCTGCTGACGGTGTTCGGCCTGGAGAAGATCGGCGGGTGGGCCGGCCTGCGCGCGACCCTCGACCCCGACATGTTCAATCTCTGGAAACCGCTGATCCCGGCCGGCGTCGAGGGCACGTGGGCGCCCGTCAAGGAAGCCGGGCGGATGGCCTGGTACTTCAACGGCAACTACCCCTGGCTCGGCATGCTCTTCTGCGCGCCCATCATCGGCCTCTGGTACTGGTGCACCGATCAGTACATCGTCCAGCGGACGCTGGGCGCGCCGTCAGAACAGGAAGCCCGGCGCGGCAGCATCTTTGCCTCGTTCCTCAAGCTGCTGCCCGTGTTCATCTTCATCATTCCCGGCATGCTGGCGCTGGCGCTGGCCCGCACGGGGAAGGCGCCGGGCCTCGAGACCATGGTGGACGCCAACGGCCAGGTGGTCGGCAGCGCCGCCCAGGCCGCGTATCCCCTGCTCGTCCAGAGCGTGATGCCGATCGGGCTGCGCGGCATGGTGGTGGCCGGCCTGCTGGCGGCCCTGATGAGCTCCCTCGCCGGCGCCTTCAACGCCTGCTCGACGCTCTTCACGATGGACTTCTACCAGCAGCTGAGGCCGAAGGCCTCGCAACACCAGCTCGTGTGGATCGGCCGCGTCGCCACGGTCGTGATGGTGCTGATCGCGCTGCTGTGGATCCCCGTGATCCAGGGCGCCAAGGGGCTCTACGAATACCTGCAGGGCGTGCAGGGCTACCTCGCGCCGCCGATCTTCGCCGTGTTCTTCCTGGGCGTCTTCTTCAAGCGGCTGAATGCGAAGGGGTGTCTGGCCGCGCTGCTGGTCGGCTTCGCCCTGGGCGCGTTCCGGCTGGCCGTCGACACGCCCATCAGCCTGGGTATGCAGGGGTACGAGTCCGGCTACGCCGCCGGGTCGTTCCTGTGGATCGTCAACAACATCTACTTCCAGTACTACAGCCTGCTCATCTTCGTGGTGTCGGTCGTCACGATGTTCGTGGTCAGCTACCTGACCGAGGCGCCGCGGGAAGAGAAGCTGCACGGCCTGACCTACGCGACGGTGACCGACGAACACCGCGCCGAGTCCCGCGCCAGCTGGAACCGGTGGGACGTCGTGAGTTCGGCGGTGGTGCTGGTGCTGATCCTGGCGGCGTATCTCTACTTCAACGGCTAGGGGCTCGAGGCTCGGGGGCCGGCACGGCCGCTCCAGCCGGACGTGAAGGCCCGTCGGGCGTGCGCTACCCGCGCCTGCTCGACCGCTACGCGCAGCGCCCGAATCCGGATTGACTGCGGGCGTATCATGCCGTGAACGTTCACGGGAGGAACCGGGATGATCACCAGGCGCGAACTGCTCCAGTCGGCCGGCACACTTGCGACGGCGGCCGTTGTCGCCTCACCGCTCGTCGAACTCGCCGTCGGCGGCGACGGCGCCGTGTCGGCCCAGGCGCTGCCCCTGAACGCCATGGCCGGCCCCGACCGCGTGGTGATGGCCCACGGCCGCACGTACCTCAGCGCCTGGGCCGGCTACGGTCCGCCTCCGCGCCGACCGCGGCCCCGCGGGCCCGCCACCCCGTCGGCCGCGCAGCCGGCCGAGCCGCCCGGCCCGCCGCCAGCCGTGACGTGGAGCCAGGTGTCGGGCCCGGGCACCGTCACCTTCGCGGATCCGCACGCCGCGGTCACGACAGCCACCTTCTCGGCCCCGGGCGACTATGTGCTGCAGGCGGCGGCCGACAACGGGTCGGCCAGGGCGGTGTCCACCCTCGCCGTGAAGGTCGAACTCCCGCCGCCGCCGGTCTCGCTCGAACCGGTGGTCACCCGCCGGTACGCCCTCACGGCCACGTTCTGGGCCTCCCGGGCGAAGGCCCTCATCACCTCGTGGATCCCGCACTGCGTCAGGCAGATCGAGCGCACCGACATCCCGGCGGGACGGGGCGACGGCGGCCTCGACAACTTCATCGAGGCGGCAAAGGCCCTGCGCGGCCAGCCCCACGCCCCGCACAAGGGCTACGTGTTCTCGAATGCGTGGGTGTACCAGACGGTGGAGTCGATCTGCCTCGCATTGATGGTCGACCCGCAGGGAGACGAGGCGATCGCCGCGGCCCAGGTGCGGCTCCGGGCCACGCTCGAGGACTGGATCCCGAAGATCCTGGCGGCCCAGCATCCCGACGGCTACCTGCACACCGCGTTCACGTTGCGCAACGCGCCGGGCGGGAACCCGCCGCCGGCCGGGGGCCGCGGGCCGTGGATCGAACGCTGGTCGGCCTCCCACCGCGCCAACCACGAGGGCTACGTCGCGGGGTACTTCGTCGAGTGCGCGATCAACCACTTCATGATGACGGAGGGCCGGGATCGCCGGCTGTACGACGCGGCGAAGAAGTTGTGCGATTGCTGGGCCGACCACATCGGCCCGGCGCCGAAGCAGGACTGGTTCGACGGACACCAGGAAATGGAGCAGGCGCTGGTCCGTTTCGGGCGTTTCGTGAACGAGGTCGAGAGAGAGCCTGGCGCGAAGACGGGGCCCGGCGACCGCTACATCACCCTGGCGAAGTTCCTGCTCGACTGCCGCAGGGGCGGAGGTGAATACGACCAGAGCCACGTACCGGTGCAGCAGCAGTACGAGGCCGTCGGCCACGCCGTCCGCGCGGTCTACACGTACTCCGGCATGGCCGACGTCGCGGTCGAGACGCATGACGTGGACTACCAGAGCGCCGTCAAGTCCCTGTGGGACAACACCGTGCACCGCAAGTACTACCTCACCGGCGGCGTCGGGAGCGGCGAGACCTCCGAGGGCTTCGGGCCCGACTACTCGCTGCGCAACAACGGCTACTGCGAGGCCTGCTCGAGCTGCGGCATGGTCTTCTTCCAGTGGAAGTTGCACCTGGCCTACCACGATGCCCGGTACGCCGATCTCTACGAGCAGACGCTCTACAACGCGCTGTACGGCTCGATGGACCTGGCGGGCACGGCGTTCTACTACGACAACCCGCTCGATGCGAACGTGCAGCGCGAGACCTGGCACAACTGCCCGTGCTGCGTGGGCAATATCGCCAGGACGCTGCTGATGCTGCCCACGTGGGCGTACTCGAAGTCCGCCGACGTTGTGTACGTCAACCTCTTTGCCGGCAGTCGTGTCGACGTCGGGTCGGTGGCGGGGACGGACGTCGAACTGGTGCAGGCAACGGACTATCCCTGGGACGGCAGGGTGACGATCACGGTGAACCCTCGTGCGCCCCGGCGGTTCGCCGTCCGGGTCCGCTCGCCGCGCCGTGACGTCAGCTCGCTCTACCGCGCTGTGCCGGACGGCGACGGTATCACCCGCCTCACGGTCAACGGGGTGGCCGTCACGGCCCGGCCCGTGAATGGCTACGTGGAAATCGCGCGGGAGTGGAAGGCGGGCGACACCATCGCGTTGTCGCTGCCGATGCCGGTGCAGCGCGTGTACGGGAGCGACAGGATCGTCTCCGGCGACGACCGGCCTTCGCCGGTGGCGGGCCGGGTGGCGCTGCGCGTCGGTCCGCTCGTGTACAACATCGAGCAGCTCGACCAGGACCTCACCGGCGTCCTGCCGCCGTCGGCGCCGCTGCGTGCCGAGTGGCGGAAAGACCTGCTTGGCGGCGTGAACGTGATCACCGGGCGTTTCGCGGACGGCTCGCCGCTGGCCGCGATCCCGAACTTCGCGCGCTTCAACCGGTATCCGCCGGCGCCCCCGCGTCCGGCCCCGCCACCGCCGGGCACGCCGCCGGCCCCGCGCCCGGCACCGCCACCGCCGGTGTCGATCGTGTGGATCCGGGAGACGTAGGGCGAACTGGTGTCGCGGGACACATGAACGCCACGGGCGCGCGTTCGCGCTACGACGGGCGCGGCCCTGCGTCGCGCGCGGCCCGATCGTCGCGGACGGCCGCCGCCAGCGGGCGGGCGAGGTTTCCGCGCCGCCCCACGCGGACCTGGTGCAGGCCGAGCCAGCCGGCCATGAGGGACAGCTCAGATGCCAGGCTGCGAACCACCTCGGCCGGCGCCAGGCCGGGCTCGAGGTACGCGCCGGGCACCAGCAGCGCTCGCGCCCGGCGGTCCGCCTTCACGTCGACTCGCGCCACCAGGCGGTCGCCCAGCAGGAACGGCAGCACGTAACTGCCCCAGCGCCGCTGATGGGCGGGGATGAAGATCTCGAACCGGTAGTCGAAGCCAAACAGGCGCCGGGTGCGCGGCCGGAACCAGACGACGGGGTCGAATGGCGACAGGAGGGCCTGTGCACCAATCGCCGGCGGCACGCTGGCGCCGGCGGCCAGGTACGCCGGCTCGCGCCAGCCCTCGACGCGGACCTCGGTCAAGGTGCCCGCGTCGACGAGTTCCCTGATGCGCGGCCTGGCGTCGCGCACCGGGATCCGGAAGTAGTCCGCCAGGTCCGCGGCCGTGCCGACCCCGTGGGCAGCGGCCGACTGCCTGAGGAGTTCGCGAATCGAGTCCTCGAGGCCGAACCGCTGCGCGAACGGACCGGGCGGGATCACCCGCTCGGCCAGGTCGAAGACCCTCGAGAAATCGGGACGGCGGGCGGTGACGGCCAGTCGGCCCCGGCCGAAGCAGGCTTCCAGCACCGCGCGCGGCACGTTGCCGTACCACGATCCCGGCAGGCGCCGTCCCGTGTGGGTCGGGTCGGGCATGTCAGCGGGCCCGAGCGGTCCGCGTGCGGTGATTTCTGCCATCACGGTGTCGACGTAGGCGTGATGCCGGCGCATGATCTCGTCGAAGCCCCACGGCCGCGCGCGGTGGGTTTCCATTCGGTACCGCAGGAGGGGCCAGGTCTCCATCGGCACAATGGACGCCTCATGGGCCCACTGCTCGGTGAACTGCCCGCTGCCGTACACCGCCCGCTCGAACAGGCGCGCCGGGTAGGGGCCCAGCCTCGAGAACACCACGGTCAGGTGCGACGGACAGAGCACGTTGACGAAGTCCAGTTGCAGGAGCGCGATCCGCCGGATGACGCGAGCTGCGTCGCGTTCGGCCACGCGGCGCGGGCGCGGGCGGCCGAACCCCTGGGCGGCCAGGGCGATCCGGCGGGCTTCGGCGGCGGACAGGACCGGCGTCGACATCTCATCACGATACGCCGGCCGGGCGCGTGGCGTCACCTGACGGCCGTCATCCGGGCGCGTCACACCCGGGGGCTATAATCGCGGTAACGCCCCCGCCCCCGGGAGATGACCATGCCGGAGTCCGAGAAGACGGTCCTGATTGACGAACCCGCGATTGCCGCCGTGCTCGAACGGCACCGCTCCGCGGACGCGGTCCAGATCCGGGAGGTGCTGGCGAAGGCCAGGCTGCTGAACGGCCTCGACCCGGATGACTGCGCCGCGTTGATGTCGGTCAGCGACCCGGACCTGCTCAGCGAGATGTTCCACACCGCCCGCGAGGTGAAGGACACGATCTACGGCCGGCGCCTCGTGATCTTCGCCCCGCTGTACGTGTCGAACCTGTGCGGCAACGAGTGTACGTATTGCGCCTTCCGCGCGCGCAACACCGAGGTGAAGCGCCGGGCCCTGACCCAGGAGGAAGTGGCGCGCGAGACGCGCGTGCTCATCGACCAGGGACACAAGCGGATTCTCCTCGTGGCCGGCGAATCGTACCCGCGCGAGGGGTTTTCCTACGTTCTCAAGTGCATCGATACGATCTACGGCGTCACCCACGGCTCCGGAGAGATTCGCCGCATCAACGTGAACGTGGCCCCCCTGACACTCGAGGAGTTCCGGGCCCTGAAAGGGGCGAAAATCGGCACGTATCAACTGTTCCAGGAAACGTACCACCGCGAGACTTACGCCCGCGTGCACCTGGCCGGCAGGAAGAAGGACTACGACTGGCGGGTGACCGCCATGGATCGCGCGCTCACGGCGGGCATCGACGATGTGGGGATTGGCGTGCTGTTTGGCCTCTTCGACTGGCGGTTCGAGGTGCTGGCGCTGATGCAGCACATCCGCCACCTCGAGGCCCGGTTCGGCGTCGGCCCGCACACGATCAGCGTGCCCCGCCTGGAGCCGGCCACCGGTTCGGACGTGGCCGAGCACCCGCCGCAACCGGTCGCCGACGTTGACTTCCGGAAGATCGTGGCCATCCTGCGCCTCGCCGTGCCCTACACGGGCATCATCATGTCCACCCGCGAGTCGGCGCACATCCGTCGCGAGACCTTCGCGCTCGGCGTGTCCCAGATCTCGGCCGGCAGCCGCACGAACCCCGGCGGGTACGCGGAGGACGAGCAGTACGACGCCAGCCAGTTCTGCCTCGGCGACCACCGGACGCTCGACGAGGTGATTCGCGACGTCGCCGAACTCGGGTACATCCCGTCGTTCTGCACGGCGTGTTACCGGCTCGGGAGGACGGGCCAGGACTTCATGGATCTCGCGAAGCCGGGCGACATCAAGGACCACTGCGATCCCAACGCGCTGGCGACGTTCGTGGAGTACCTGGAGGACTACGGGACGGCCGAGTCGCGGGCGGCGGGGGCAGCGACCGTCACCCGGGTGCTGGAGGAGATGGACGAATCGGCCCGGCAGAGGGCGGCGAAGATGGTCGACAAGGTCCGCGCGGGGCACCGGGACGTCTACTGCTAGGGGCGGGGGTTCACGGTTCAGGGTTCACGGTTCAGGGTTCAGGGTTCAGGGTTCACGGTTCAGGGTTCGGGGTTGCCGAACCCCGAGCCCACAAATCTCACAGATCCCGAGTAGGAGAAAGGTCTTGACGGGGCATTCAGGCACGCATTAGGCTATCTGTGAATGGATTCACAGTGTGAATTGATTCACATTTATGCCTGACTCACGACGCGCCGCGGCCCCGGGAATCCCCTCCAACACCATCGCCCGCCTCAGCTTGTACCGCAGACTCCTCCTCGAACTGGCGGCCAGCGGCTTACGCCAGGTCTACTCCCACCAGCTTGCCGCCCATGCCGTATCCACCTCGGCTCAGGTTCGACGGGACCTGATGACCATCGGATTCTCGGGAAGTCCCCGCCGCGGCTACGCCATCGAGGACCTCGTGGAGGCCATCAACGCCGTCCTCGCCCGTTCCGTCGAAACATCGGTGGCCCTGGTCGGCGTCGGCAACCTCGGCCGCGCCATCCTCTCCTATTACTCCAGCCGCAACCCCTGGGTGCGGTTCACCGCCGCCTTCGACGCGGACCCCGACAAGGCCAACCGCGTGATCCATGGCTGCCGGGTGCACCCGATGGCCGACCTGGAGCGCGTCCTGGACCGCGAGGGTATCCACGCCGCCGTCATCGCCGTGCCCGCGCCCCAGGCCCAGTCGGTGGCCGACCGTCTCGTCCTGGCCGGCATCCGCTCGTTCCTGAACTTCGCGCCCGTCCGCCTGCACGTGCCGACGGGGTGCTTTGTCGACAACATGGACATGTCGACCGCCCTCGACCGCGTGGCCTACTACGCCCACGCGCACACCGTTCACGCCTCCCCGGACACGGCGCCTGACGCCGGCCCGGCCGCAGCCCCCGGGACCCACTCATGATTGCGCCCGATCTCGACCCGATTGTCTCGAAGTACCCCGTCGGCCGCCGCGACGGCCTGATCCCGCTCCTCCAGGATGTCCAGGAGGCCTGCGGGTACCTGTCGCGTGAGTCCGTCATCCGCATCGGCCAGCACCTCAAGCTGCCGGCCAGCAAGGTCTACGGGGTCGCCACCTTCTACAACCAGTTCCGGTTTCAGCCGCTCGGCCGCTACCACATCCAGGTCTGCCGCGGCACGGCCTGCCACGTGAAGAAGTCCACGCAGACACTCGAGGCGCTGCAGCGGACCCTCGGGGTGAAGCCGGGCCAGACGACGCGCGACGGCCTGTTCAGCCTGGAGGTCGTTGCCTGCCTGGGGGCCTGCGGCCTGGCGCCGGTCGTGGCCGTGAACGGCGAGTTCCACGCCGGCGCCACGCCTGACATCGTCAACCGGATCGTCCGGGTGCTGCGGAAGGAGGCGAAGGTCAAGTGAGCGCCACCGCCTTCCCCCGCTGCTGCTCGGCCTGCTATCACTCGCCCGAGCGTCCGTGCCCGAACGTCGTGTCGTGCCTGGCCGGCGGGCCCACGTGTCACGACGACCACGCGTGCGCCACGTTCCGGCAGAACCGCAACATCCACCTCCGCCGTGAGGCGCCCACGACGCCGGTCATCTACGTGGGCACCGGCACGTGCGGCCTCGGCGCCGGCGCCGGCAAGACGCTGGCGGCGGTTCATGCGTGGCTCCAGTCGCACGGGCGCCGTGCGGACGTCGTCGAAGTGGGCTGCATCGGTCTCTGCGTGGAGGAGCCGCTGGTGGACGTGCAACTGCCGGGACGCCCGCGGCTGTCGTTCGCCCAGGTGACGGAGAAGAAGGTGGCGCCCCTGCTCGAGGCGGTCTTCACGGGCGGCACGCTGCCGATGGTCCCGCTCGGTCAGTTCGCCCAGCCTGGCGTCGATCCCTGGCCGGTGGTGCCCGGCCTCGACGAGCACCCGTTCTTCGCGCCCCAGACGCGGTGGGTCCTGGCCAACTGCGGCCTGCTGGACCCCGGGAGCCTCGAGGAGTACGTGGCGCGGGGCGGCTACGCCGGCCTCTCGAGGGCCCTGCGGACGATGACGCCTGTCGAGGTGTGCGACACCGTCGAAAAGGCGGGCCTGCGCGGGCGGGGCGGCGGCGGCTTCCCGGCGGCGACGAAGTGGCGCATCGCCCTGAAGCAGGCCTCCGACCAGAAGTACATGGTCTGCAACGCCGACGAAGGCGATCCGGGTGCGTTCATGGATCGCGCGGTCATCGAGGGCGATCCGCACCGCGTGCTGGAAGGCCTGGCCATCGCCGCCTACGCGATGGGCGCGACCAAGGCCTACATCTACACCCGCGCGGAGTACCCGCTGGCGATCCGGCGCCTGCGCGAGGCCATCGTCCAGGCGCAGGACTTCGGCCTGCTGGGTCGGAACCTCTTCGACTCGGGCTTCTCGATCGACATCGTCGTGAAGATGGGCGCGGGGGCGTTCGTGTGCGGCGAGGAAACGGCGCTGCTGCAGAGCATCGAGGGCCGGCGCGGCATGCCGCGGCCACGGCCGCCGTACCCGGCGGTCCGGGGCCTGTTCGGCAAGCCCACCGTCATCAACAACGTCGAGACGGTGGCCAACGTGCCGGCGATCATCGAGCGCGGGCCCGAGTGGTTCTCGTCGATCGGGACGGGCACGAGCAAGGGCACCAAGGTGTTCGCCCTGTCCGGCAACGTGGCGCGCACGGGGCTCGTGGAAGTGGCCATGGGCACGAAGCTGCGTGACATCGTCTTCGAGATCGGCGGCGGGATTCCCGGCGGCCGGCGCTACAAGGCGGTGCAGATCGGCGGCCCGTCGGGCGGCTGCATCCCCGAGTCACACGTCGACATCGACATCGACTACGAGTCGCTCAAGGGCGTCGGCGCCATGATGGGCTCCGGCGGCCTGGTCGTCATGGACGACGCCACGTGCATGGTGGACGTGGCGAAGTACTTCATGGACTTCATCCAGCGCGAGAGCTGCGGCAAGTGTATTCCCTGCCGCGAAGGCACCCGCCGGATGCTGGAGATTCTCGAGGGCCTCACGCGCAACCGCCGGGGCGAGCAGCAGTTCGAGGCCCTGGAGCGGTTCCGGTCGGTGATGAACCTCGAGCAGCTCGCGCAGGTGATCCGCGACACCAGCCTGTGCGGCCTCGGGCAATCGGCGCCGAACCCGGTGCTCAGCACCCTGCGGTGGTTCCGCGACGAATACGAGCAGCATGTGTACGACCGCCAGTGCGCCGCGAAGGCCTGCCGCGAGCTGCTCGTGTACGAAATCGATCCCGAGCTCTGCAAGGGCTGCGGGCTGTGCGTGAAGCCGTGCCCGTCGGAGGCGATCATCGGGTCGCCCAAGACGCCGCACCACATCATCCCGGAGCGGTGCGTGGCGTGCGGCACGTGCGTGGACGTGTGCAACATCCACGCGATCGCGGTGCACTAGAGGGACGCGGCCCAACGGCCCAACGGCCTGACGGCCTGACAGGTATCACACCCCATGAAACTTGACATCAACGGCCGCACGGTGGACGCCCAGGAGGGCGAGACGCTGCTCGCCACTGCCCGCCGCGCCGGCATCCAGATTCCGACCCTGTGCCACTACGACGGTCTTCCGCCGAGCGGCGCGTGCCGCATGTGCGTGGTGGAGGTCGAGGGCCAGCGCGGCCTCGTGCCGAGCTGCGCCTACCCGTCGGCTCCCGGCCTGAAGGTGAAGACGCATTCCACCCGGGCGATCGACGCGCGGCGCACGCTCGTGGAGCTCCTGCTGGCGAACCACCCGGACGACTGCCTGTACTGCGTGCGCAACGGCGACTGCCAGCTGCAGGATCTGGCGGCGCAGCTGGGCGTGCGGCGGCGGCGCTATTTCGGCGGCCGGACGCCGGCCCACCTCGATGTCGCGAGCCCGTCCATCGTGCGGGACCCGGCCAAGTGCATCCTCTGCGGCAAGTGCATCCGCGCGTGCGAGGAGGTGCAGTCCGTCGGCGCCATCGACTTCATCGGCCGCGGCAGCCGCGCCCACGTGGGCCCGGCCTTCGACGAGGGCCTCAACGTCAGCAGCTGCATCAACTGCGGGCAGTGCGTGGCGGTGTGCCCGACCGGGGCCCTGGCCGAGACGCGGGCCGTCGAGGACGTGCTGGCCGCCCTGGCTGACCCGAAGAAGATCGTCGTCGTCCAGCACGCGCCGTCGGTGTCGGTCAGCCTGGCCGAGGAGTTCGGGATGAAGCCGGGCCTCGACGTCGACGGGCCCCTCGTGACCGCCCTGCGCCGCCTCGGCTTCGCGTGGGTGTTCGATACCTCCTTCACCGCCGACCTCACGATCATGGAGGAGGCCTCCGAGCTCGCGCAGCGCCTCTCGGGCGACGGCCCGCTGCCGATGATGTCGAGCTGTTCGCCGGGCTGGATCAAGTTCGTCGAGCAGTTCTACCCGGAGTTCATCCCGAACCTGTCCACGTGCAAGAGCCCGCAGCAAATGCTGGGCGCGGTCATCAAGACGTTCCTCGCCCAGCGCCTCGGTGCCGACCCGGCAACGATTTACAGCGTGGCGGTGATGCCCTGCACCGCGAAGAAGTTCGAGGCCGGCCGGCCCGAGATGGGCCGCGACGGCCTGCAGGACATCGACGCCGTGCTCACCACGCGTGAACTGGCCGAACTCATCCGGATGCACGGCCTGGACCTGGCGTCGCTGCCGCCCGACGCGGCCGATACGCCGTTCGGCGAGCGGACGTCGGCCGGCAAGATCTTCGGCGCCTCCGGCGGCGTGGCCGAGGCGGCCGTCCGCACGGCGCAGTACCTGCTCACGGGGCAGGCGGGCGACCCGCCGAAGGTGCAGGCGCTGCGCGGGCTCGACGGCATCAAGGAGTTCAAGACGACCATCGCCGGCCGGGAAGTCGGCGTGGCGGCCGTCTCGGGCCTCGGCCACGCGCGCAAGCTGCTGGAGCAGATCAAGTCCGGGCGCACCGACATCCACTTCATCGAGGTGATGACGTGCCCGGGCGGCTGCATCAACGGCGGCGGCCAGCCGCGGGCCGCGACGCCCGAGGCGGTGCGCGCGCGCATGCAGGCGCTCTACGTGATCGACCGCGACGCGGCGCTGCGGGCGTCGCACCAGAACCCCGGCGTGCAGCGCCTGTACGCCGAGTTCCTCGACAAGCCCCTGTCGCACCGCAGCCACGAACTGCTGCACACGCACTACGGGCCGCGCGACGTCGTGAAATAGACAGGCCGTTCGGCCGTTCGGCCGTTCGGCTATTCGGCCTGACGGCCCCACGGCCCCACGGCCGCACGGCCCCACGGCCCCACGGCCCCACGGCCCCACGGCCCAACGGCCCAACGGCCCAACGGCCCA